>CALXMX010000129.1 GCA_944389575.1 uncultured Opitutales bacterium | reverse complement strand
CTATCACAAACCTCACTCCGTCTATCGTCAGCGAGGTTTCCGCGACGTTTGTCGACACTATTATCTTGCGCGCGCGCGACGGCGCGAGAATCTTGTCCTGCTGTTCCGGAGGCAGGTCGCCGTGCAGCGCGAAAATCTCGAATCCGCGCGCGGCCGGATTGCCGGAAAGCCTGCCGATCGTCCGCGAAATTTCGTATGCGCCGGGCATGAAAATCAGAAAATTTCCGCTGTCCGAGCCTCTCGCCAGCCTTTCAAACTCGCGCGCGGCGCAGTCCCAAACGGCTTCGTCCCGCCGCGGCGGCGCGTGGAGAATCTCTATGGGAAACGGCCTGCCGGCGCATTCGAGAACCTCCGCGCCGATGTGGCTTGCCAGCGCCGCGGAGTCCATCGTGGCAGAGCATACGGCCAGAATTAGGTCGGGGCGCAGTTCGCGCCGGCAGCGCATGGCGAGGGCGAGGGATATGTCGGCGTAGATATTGCGCTCGTGAAATTCGTCGAGGACTATCGCGCCGACTCCCTTCAGGGCGGGATCCGCAAGAATCATTCGCGCCAGAATCCCCTCCGTGACGAATACGATTTTCGTGTCCGGCCCGTAATGCTTGTCGAAGCGGACGTGCCAGCCGGCGGCGTCGCCGGAGCCCGACATGCGCGAGAGCGTCTTTGCCAGGATTCTTGCGGCGATTCTGCGCGGCTGCATGACTATCACCCTGCCGTTGGCGAATCCGGACTCGGCGAGCATCATGGGCAGGCGCGTCGATTTGCCCGACCCTGTCGGCGCGGCAATCGCAAAACTCTTTCGCCCGGATTTCAGCAGTTCAAAGAGCCGCGGGCGTATGGCGTCGATAGGAAGCTCCATCTTGAGCTATTCGAGCCGCGCGCCGGCCGAACCGAATCCCGCGCCGCCGGACGGGGCGAGCTTGTCGGTTTCAAATCTTCCCGACATTTTTTTCAGAATCGTGGAAGTCCCCAAAATGCCGGTCTTGTTGGGAGTGCGTATGAACCTGAGCCCCTCGCATATCATGGTGACGCCCTTTTCCGATACGAAAAACGAGTCCGTCTGCACGTCGAGCGTCATTATGAGATGCTTCGGCAGCCACGTCACCCTGTTGCGCTCGATTGTTCCGTAGTATGTGGCGACGTCGCCGTCCTCGCCGATTACGTCGACGCGCAGTTTGCCGTCGCGGTCTATGAAAGTCACCGAGCGCGACAGCGCCGACTGCGCCCCGTAGGCTATTCTGCCCGTCGAGACCACCCGCATGTCCGCGTCGTTTCCGCGCGCCACACAGGTTTGGTTGAAGGTGCCTTCGCCGAGCTCCTGCCCGTTGAAGAACAGCTTTTGCGCGCCGTCCCACCTGCCTATGTAGATTTCGAGCGCGGCGCGCGCGTCCGGCAGGTATATTTCACCGAACGCCTGCGAAAATCCCGACATCGCAGCCTCCGCCGGCATGCATAGCGAAAGCATTGCCGCGGCGGCCGCCGTGAGTTTGTTTAATATGTGCATTTTTTTCTGCGCCAGTTTTGTTTGCATTACCGGTTTTTAATCGGCGGGGTTGATGTGCGTTTCGCCTTCCTGCGGAGTCAGACGTCGATCACGTCGTCGTCGTCGCGCTTGTCGCCGTTGTGCTTTGTGTTCCACGCGCGCCGAATGTTTTTTTCCGACTGCGCCAGCGCCAGCGCCCACGCGAAAAACGAGGCGAAAAACGACGCCAGCAGGGCGACCCAATAGGAGGCCACAAATATTTCGTCGCTCGGCAGCAGCCGCGCGGCGATGTAGATTATGAACGCGTTTATGAACAGCATTCCTACCCCCATTGTGAATATTATGAACGGGAGCGTAAACACCACCAAGATCGGGCGGATTATCCAGTTGAGAAACCATATCGTGATTACGAGCGCGGCGAAATAGAAAAAGTTTCCGAAGCGGATCAGGTCGTCTCCGCAGATGAGCCACGCCAGCAGGAGCCCCGCAGATGTCAGCAGGCACGTCCGCCAGAAGTTGAACTCTATGCGCCTGGTGATTCTGACTTCCGAGGCGTCATTTCCCCCGTCGTCGGGTTCGCTTATTTTTATTTTGAATTTCATCTTTTATACTTTGCCTGATTTGCGCGAAACCTTCAAGCCTTTCGGCTATCAGTTTTTCGGCGCCGTAATTTGTGGGATTGTACAGCTTGAGGGGCGTTTCCATGTAGTCCTGCCCGCTGATGAAATTCGGGCAGTCGTGGTTATAGATGTATTCGGCGCCGTTCCCGAGGGAGCGGTTGAACTTCGTGTGGCTGTCGCGCAGGTGGAGCGGCACGGGCTGCACGGGGCCGTTCGCGACGGCGGATTTTGCCGCCGCAAGCGCGAGCGTGGCCGAGTTGCTCTTGGGCGCGGTCGCCAGAAATAGCGTGGCATGGGCCAGATTCAGCTCGCATTCGGGCAGCCCGATTTTCTCGCACGCCTCAAATGCGGCCGCCGCAACTAATATCCCGCGCGAGTCCGCCAGCCCCACGTCCTCGCTCGCCAGTATGAAGAGCCGGCGCGCGATGAAGCGCGGGTCCTCGCCGCCCGCCAGCATTTTCGCCAGCCAGTACATCGCCGCGTCCGGATCGCAGCCGCGCACGCTCTTTATGAAGGCGGAAATTGTGTCGTAATGTTCGTCCTCGTCGGAGTCGTATCTGACGCGCCGCTCCTTCGCGAAAACCTCCACGTCTTTCGGCAGTATCCGCCCCTTTCCGCCGACCGCCAGCGCGATGGTCTCAAGGGCGTTGAGCGCGCGCCGGGTGTCGCCGTCGCAAAGTCCGGCGACCGCCTTGAGTACTTCGTCGGAAGCCTCGCACTCGTACTCGCCCAATCCCCTCTCGCGGTCCTCGAGCGCGCGCCTGAGTATGGCGACGATGTCGTCCTCCGTCAGCGGCTCCAGCTTGAACAGGTGGCTGCGCGACAGCAGCGGCGCGTTTATGTAAAAGCTCGGGTTTTGGGTCGTGGCGCCGATGAGCCTTATATTGCCCTCCTCGACATCCGGCAGAAGCAGGTCCTGCTGGGATTTGTTGAAGCGGTGTATCTCGTCTATGAACAGAATCGTGCGCTCGCCCTTTCTGTACCGCGCCATTGCCAGTTCGTCCCGCAGCTGGGCGACGTTTGAGAGCACCGCGTTTATCTTTACGAATTTCGAGCGGGTGTGCTTAGCTATGACGTTTGCAAGCGTCGTCTTCCCGCACCCCGGCGGGCCGTAGAAAATCAGGGAGCCGAATGTGTCCGATTCCACTAACCTCGGGAGCAGGCAGCCCTCCCCCAATATGTGGCGGTGCCCGACGACTTCCGAAAGCGAGTTCGGCCTCATGCGCATGGCCAGCGGCACGCGCGCGGCCGTTTCGGGGGAATCCGCCTCAATCGGAGCGTCCTTCTGCGGACGCGGGGCGGGCGGTTCGCCGTCGAATAGGTTTAGCTCCCTGTTTCTGTCCGTCATAAAATTTTTCGAGCGCCTAAACAAAAGCATTTCTTGAAACTTTTGTCAAACAATGCAGACTCTTTGCCCGACAATTTCCATATGAACAGAGCCGAAAGAGCCTTGCCCGCCGCCCTGACGGTCGCCGGCAGCGACTCCGGCGCGGGCGCGGGAATCCAGGCCGACATGTTTACCTTTGCGGCCAACGGGGTTTACGCATGCTGCGCCGTCGCCGCGCTGACCGCGCAGAATCCGGACGAGGTCGCGATGGTGGAGGAGGTCTCTGCCGACTTCCTCCGCGCCCAGCTGAATTGCGTCCAAAGCTATTACGCCCCGCGCGCCGCAAAGACCGGAATGCTGTTTTCGCGCGCGATAATAGAGCCGGCGGCGGAATTTTTTGCGGCGCATTCGGAGATCCGCCTTGTGGTGGACCCGGTCATGATTTCCTCGAGCGGGGCGAAGCTGCTTTCGGACGGGGCTTCGTCGGCGCTAGAGTCCGCGCTGATTCCGCTGGCGGAACTCTTGACCCCGAATCTGGACGAGGCCGCGTTCCTGCTGGGCGGCGTTGAGATATCGCGCCGGAACATTGCCGACTGCGCGCAGCGCCTGCGCGACAAATACGGAATCTGCGTCCTGCTCAAGGGCGGGCATTTGCATGGCGGCAAGCTTGCGGACGTCCTGGCGGAGCGCGACGGCGGAGTCTCCGTCTTTGAGGGCGAGCGCATAGGCGGCGTGAACACCCACGGCAGCGGCTGCACGCTCAGCGCGGCGCTCGCGGCCAATTTTGCAAAGGGCATGTCCGTTCGGGACGCGTGCATTGGGGCGAGGGCGTATTTTCAAAGCTGCCTGAAAAATCGTATTGCGCTGAAAGGCGATTGCTTTATAAACCATTTCCCATACTCTACAAAATGATGCGGCAGAAGGGCAACATGTCGGAAGGCCATCGCGCAAGGTTGCGCGAGAGGTTCCTGGCAAACGGATTGGACACTTTTGCCGACTATGAAATCATCGAGATTTTGCTGACTTACGCCATTCCGAGAATAGACGTAAAACCGACCGCGAAAATGCTGATTCGCAACTTCGGAAATCTCAGGGGCATTCTGCACGCCGACGCCCAGGCGTTAAAGAAAATTCCGCATATCGGCGATTCCGCAACGACGTTTTTTAAACTGCTGCGCGACATCATTCCAATTTACCACCAAAACGAACTTTCCGTCGGCGGCACGGAGATAACGACAATATCCAAACTGATAAAGCTGTTTAGATCGCGGATAGGCTCGCTCCAGACGGAAGTTTTGGAGATGGTCTGCTTCGACGCCAAGCTGAAAATCATCGACGGCGGGCTCATTCGCCTGTTTGAGGGTTCGGTCAATTCGGCGAATGTCGATATAAGGCGAATAGTGGAGACCGCCATATCTAAGGGCGCCTCGAGCATAGCCCTGGCCCACAACCACCCGAGCGGCGATCCCACGCCGTCGTACGAGGACATCAGGTTTACTCAAAAGCTGTCCGCCGCATGCAGGCCGATAGACTTAAATTTCATAGAACATATCGTCGTCGGTAAAAACGCATGTTTTTCTTTTCGCAGAGACGGACATTTCGATTCGCTGTACGACGAGTCTCTCGCGGAATCCAGATTGCGCGGGAATTGCCGCGTGGCCGAGGGCGAAGAGCGGGTGGGCGAAGATTGTGAAGACGCCCGCGCCCGCGCCGATTCCGGCGATGCTGACTATTCCGGAGATACCGACAATCCCGGCGATTCTAACGATTCCGGTCATTCCGGGAGGCGGCGTTCCGGCGCCGTTTTGAATGGGGGCAATCCGCCCCGGCGCCCGACCGCGCCCGGTGGCGGCGGAGCAAAGAAGTAGCATGGGCTCGCCTTTCAAAAGCGGAGAGAGAATTTTGGCCGTGGAGACTTCCTGCGACGAGTCCGCCGTGGCGTATTTCGACCCGTCTTTCGGGGTGCGCGAGAGCTTGGTGTATTCGCAGGTGGATTTGCATGCGCTTTACGGCGGCGTCGTGTCCGATTTGGCGAGCGCGCAGCACTTGGAAAAGCTCCCGCCGCTGATAGGGGAGATTCTGCCGCGGTGCGGCGATATAGATTTAGTGGTTGCGACATGCGGGCCGGGCCTGCCGAACTGCCTCGCGGTGGGCGTTGCGGCGGCGGAGGGGCTGGCGCTCGCGCTGGAACGCCCGCTGGCCGGCGTAAACCATCTGCTCGGGCACGCGTTCTCGCCGTTCATGGAAGTCCACAGGAACGCCCCCGAAAATTTTCAAGAGAGCTTCGGGGAGCTTCTTCCGCATTTGGGATTAGTCGTTTCCGGAGGCAACACAATTTTGTTTGAAATGGGCGCGGATAGCTCGATGCGCATTCTGGCCGAAACTGCGGACGACGCGGCCGGAGAGGCCTTGGACAAAGGGGCGAAGCTTCTCGGCATGCCTTATCCGGGCGGGGCGCTGCTGGAGAGGGCCGCCCGCGGCGGCAGGGTAGAAAAGTCGCGTTTCCCGTACGGGCAGAACCGCAAGGTGCAGGACGACCCGAACTTCAGCTTTTCGGGATTGAAAACCAGTTTGCGCTACGGCCTTGAAAAGCTCTCTCCCGACACAATAAGGGCGTCGCTTGCCGACATCTGCGCGAGCTATCAATTCGCCGTGGTCGAGCAGCTGAGGCGGCGCGCGGAGCATTTTTTGAAGCGCGGCAATTACGCCAGCCTGGGGCTTTCGGGCGGGGTGTCGAACAACGCCGTTCTTTCGGAGGCCTTCGGGGAGCTTTCCCGAAAGTTTTGCGGAAGGCCGCTCCTGGAGGCCCCGCGCGAGTGCCGCGGCGACAACGCCGCAATGATTGCGTTCGCCGCGTATATATCGCCCGAAAGGCGCGTCGCCCCGCGGGCGGCGAGCCTCGATATCCGGCCTTCCGCCGCCCTCTGCTAAACGGCGTTGGCGCGCGCTTTTTTTAAGGCTTGATTCGCCTGGGCTTGCTGAAATAATCATGCGCCATGAAGACGAGGAAGGCTTTTGCGTTTTTGGAATTTGCTCTGGTTGTCGTGATACTCGGCCTGCTTGCGGCGGTTTTTATTCCCGCGGCCGCAATGGTCAGGGAAAAGGCCAGAGACGACGTAATTGAGAGCCAGCTTTCCGAAATAATAAGAAAGGGCGAGGCGTATATGCGCGAAAAGGATATTTCCAGCGTGGATTACAAGACGCTTGTCGAAGCCAAAGCGATAGAGCCGATGGGCGTCGTCGCGGGTGAGAGTTATGACGGGATTGTCTTGCAGAGGTCCGGCGGAACCGTCGTCCTTAAGAAGGCAGACGGCAAGGAGATTGTGCGAAGTTATTGACAGGCGGCTCCGGGCCTTGTCCCCGTTCTTGTCGAACGATTGCCGCGCGCGTTTTCGCGCCGCTTTGAATGGTGTTTTTTTCGCGCGGAGAAAATCGCTTAGAGTTTCCTATGCGCGGCGGCTTTTCAGGCTTTGGCTCTGCGCTTCAAGCGCGAGGAGTTTCGCCTGCGGGCTGTGCGCGGTTTTGCATTGATTGCGATT
>CALXMX010000128.1 GCA_944389575.1 uncultured Opitutales bacterium | reverse complement strand
AGAGCCCGAGGTCAGGGCGTCGGTGGAGTCCGCGATAAGGGCGTGCGCGTCGCTGGGGGCGAAGGTCCGGGAGATATCGCTGCCGCACACGGATCTCGCGCTGCCGGTTTACTACATCATCGCCACGGCGGAGGCTTCGTCGAATCTCGCCCGCTACGACGGCGTGCGCTACACGCGCCGCAGCCCGGATTCGACCGACGCTCTCGACATGTATTTCAAAAGCCGCGCGGAGGGCTTCGGCGAGGAGGTCAAGCGCCGCGTCATACTCGGCAGCTACGTCTTGAGCTCCGGCTATTACGACGCCTACTATCTGCGCGCCCAGAAAGTGCGCACGCTGATACGGCGCGATTTTGAGGACGCATTTTCCGGCGTCGATGTGATCGCTACGCCGACTTCGCCGTCGGCCGCCTTCAAGATCGGAGAGAGGGCCTCCGACCCGCTTTCGATGTATTTGAGCGACATTTTCACAATCAACGTCAATCTTGCGGGGCTTCCCGCGATTTCTCTGCCCTGCGGATTTACGAAGGCGGGGCTTCCGGTCGGCCTGCAGATGATAGGCCGGCATTTCGACGAGGCGGGGCTTTTTTCCTGCGCGCGCGCCTACGAGCGCGAGGCGGGGTTCGCCGGCGTCCACCCGGAGCTTTGAGGAGTTTGCGCGGCGCAATCTGAAGGAGGCTTTTCGATATGGAATACGAAGCAGTGATAGGGCTTGAGGTGCATGTCCAGCTCAAGACTAAGACGAAACTTTTTACGGACGTGCCCTACCGTTTTGGCGCGGGGCCGAACGAGCTCACCAATCCGGTCGTGTGGGCGCTTCCGGGCGTCCTTCCGGTGATAAACCGCGAGGCCATTCGCAAGACGATCAAGACCGGCCTGATATTCGGCTGCCGGATTCCCGAGCTGACCAAGTGGGACAGGAAAAACTATTTTTATCCGGACAGCCCGAAGAACTATCAGCTGTCGCAGTACGACATGCCGCTGTGCTTGGGCGGGGAGGTCGAGATAGAGCTTCCCGGCTCGAATCCGTCGCAGATGGGGGAACACAGGAAGGTGAAGCTTACGCGGATACATCTGGAGGAGGACGTGGGAAAGCTCACCCACTGCGCGTCGGATTCGCTCGTTGACTACAACCGCGCGGGCGTGCCGCTTATGGAGATAGTCTCGGAGCCGGACATGCACACTGCCGACGAGGTTTTCGCGTATCTCAACGCCCTAAAGAGCGCCATATCGTTTGCCGGAATTTCGGATTGCGACATGGAAAAGGGGCAGATGCGCGCCGATGTCAACATCTCGGTAAGGCCGAAGGGCGACTCCAGGCTGGGCGTCAAGGTGGAGATGAAAAACATGAATTCTCCGTCGAACGTCAAGGACTGCGTGGACTATGAAATAAGGCGCCAGATAGCGTGCGTTTCTCGCGGGGAAAAGTTGGTTCAGCAGACGCGCCGCTGGGACGTTCAGCAGCGCGTCACCCAGCCCATGCGCACGAAGGAAATGGCGCACGACTACCGGTATTTTCCGGATCCCGACTTGATGCCGGTAAAAATCTCGCCGGAGCTCGTGGAGAAGTTTAGGGCGGAGATTCCTGAAATGCCTTTTGCGCGCCAGCGCCGCTATATGGAGGAGTACGGGTTGCCGTATTCGGCCACTTCCGTCATCTGCCACGACAGGGAGCTGTGCGAATTTTTCGAGGGCGCCCTGCGCGAGTATTCCAAAAATCCCAGGGGCGTTGCAAACCTCTTGGCCAACGACCTCTTGCGCGAGCTTTCCGCGGCGCGCGAAGGCGCGGCGCCGGGGGGAGCGGACTCGGAGGATTCGGAAGCGAAAGCCGCGGGTTTAGCGGCCGAGGATTCCGGGAGCGCGGGTTCCCGGAGTGCGGCGCCGGCGGATACGGGCTTCGGCGGCGCGGGTTCGGAGGGCGGAGAGAGCGCCCCGGGCGAAGCGTCTGTTTCCCGGCCTGCGGGCGCGGGGGCGGAGGATTGCGGAAGGCTCTGCGGTTGCAAAATATCCCCGGCCTCCTTGGCCGGCCTTGTCCGGCTGACCGACGGCGGCTCCATTTCAAAGCAGATGGCGAAGGAGGTTTTCGCGGAGATGTTCGCCACCGGGCAGACCGCGGACGAAATAGTCGCCAAGCGCGGCCTCGTCCAGAACAGCGACTCCGGCGAATTGGAAAAGTTCTGCCTTGAGTCCATCTCGAAAAACGCCAAGGCCGTGAACGAGTACAAGGCCGGCAATGAGAAGGCGATCAACGCCCTGATTGGGCCGGTCATGAAGTTGTCGAAGGGGAAGGCGAATCCGGCGATGGTGTTGGAAATAATGAAGAGGCTCATAAAATGACGCTCGCGGCCGCAACGCTCATATTTTTGCTTTGCGCGAAGTTTCTGGCCTCAACCGCGCTGGAACTGCTTAACATGCGCTCTGTGCGCGCCCACGCGGGCGAGGTACCCGCGGCGTTCGCCCCGTTCATGGACGCGGAATCCTACGCGAAGTCGGTGTCGTACACTCTGGACAAGTCGCGGTTCGGGATTTTCGAGGACTTGTTCAATACGGCGTTTCTGTGCCTGCTGCTGTTTTTTTGCGCGCTGCCTGCCATGTTCGATTTTGGGACGGGCGCATTCGGCACTTCGGCGTTCGGGCAGGCGGTGGCGATAATATTGATTTCGATTGTCCTGTCGGTGCCGGATTTGCCGTTCGAGCTGTATTCGCAGTTTGTCATCGAGCAGCGGTACGGGTTCAACAAGGCGACGCTGCGCCTTTGGATTGCGGACAAGATAAAGGGGCTAGCCGTCGGGCTTTTGTTCGGCGCGCCCATACTTACTCTAATCTTGTGGTTTTCCGACGCGTTCAAATCCACTTGGTGGATATGGGGATTCCTGGCGGTTTCGCTGTTTCAGCTCGCGATGATAATCGTGTATCCGCGCTTCATAATGCCGCTTTTCAACAAGTTTGAGGAGCTTCCGGAGGGCGAGCTGCGCTCATGCCTCTTCGCGCTGGCCGACAGGGGCGGATTTGCCGCGAGGACGATACAGGTCATGGACGGAAGCAGGCGCAGCTCCCACTCAAACGCGTTCTTTACCGGCTTTGGAAGATTCAGAAAAATAGTCCTCTTCGACACGCTTGTAGAGCAGCTTGCGCGTCCGGAGCTCGAGGCGGTGCTCGCGCACGAGATAGGGCACTACAAGCGCGGCCACGTGGTGAAGATGATATGCGCGTCTATGGCGCTCACTTTTGCGGCGTTCGCCCTCATGGGGTGGCTGGGCGGCAGCGCGTGGTTTTACGAGGGATTCGGCTTTCAAGGCTCCTCGGGATTCGGCCCGATAATACTCATGTACTCCATGTTCGCGGGGGCGTTTACGTTTTGGCTGACGCCCATTGTCAACGCGTTTTCGCGCGGGCACGAGTACGAGGCCGACGCCTTTGCGGCGCGCCTCTGCGGCTCGGCCGACGCGCTCAAGTCCGCGCTGCGAAAGCTGCACAAGAAGAATCTCGGGAATCTGACGCCGCACCCTCTTTACAGCGCGTTTTACTACTCCCACCCGACGCTTGTCGAACGTGAGCGCGCGCTCGACAAATGCGCGAAAAACTGAAACCGACAAAATGAAAATAGCACTCACGCAATTCGCGGCGGACGCCGACCCGGCAAAGAACCTCGCCAAACAGCTTGAAATGACGCGCGCGGCCGCCGATGGCGGGGCGAAGATCGTCTGCACGCAGGAGCTCTTTATGAGCAAGTACTTTTGCGTCGGGCTTGACGGCCGCAATTTTGATTTGGCGCAGAAGATTCCCTCCGCCGCGCTGGAGAGTCTCTGCGCGCAGGCGAAGGCCTGCGGGGTTGTGATGGTCGCTTCCCTGTTTGAGGACAGGGGCAACGGGGTGTACCACAATTCCGCGGCCGTGATAGACGCCGACGGAAGCTTTCTCGGCCTCTACCGCAAGAACCACATTCCGCACGATCCGAACTTTGAGGAGAAGTACTATTTTGCGCCCGGCGACCTCGGGTACCGCGCGTGGGATACGGCGTTCGGCAGAATAGGGGTTTTGATATGCTGGGACCAGTGGTTTCCGGAGGCGGCGCGCCTGACCGCCATGGACGGCGCGGACATCGTATTCTATCCGACCGCGATAGGCTGCATAAGCGGCGAGAGCGTTGAAGACGCGGAAAACTTCAGCGGCGCGTGGGAGACGGTGCAGCGCGGCCACGCGGTCGCCAACGGCTGCTACGTGGCGGCGGCAAACCGCGTGGGGACGGAGGAGGCTCCGAACGGCGGATTCGTGAAGTTTTGGGGCGGGAGCTTTTGCGCGAATCCGTACGGCCGGGTGGTCGCTAAGGCGTCGGCCGATTCGGAGGAGATTTTGTTTGCGGAAGTTGACTTTGGGCTTGTGGCGGAATTTCGGAGAACATGGCCGTTCTTTCGCGACAGGCGCATAGACACGTATTCCGACATTTTAAAGAGGCTGAAAAAATAAGAAATCAAGGGGCTTAAAAAATGGCCGCCGCTGGAGGCTGAAAGAATATGTCCGGAGTGAAAGTTAGCGAGATTGAAAGCTATGTGAGGCGCCTGTGCATGGCCGACGAATACGCAGACGACGCGCGCGCCTTCAACGGCTTGCAGTTCGGGGATTGCGAAGCGCCGGTGGATAGCATTGCGTGTGCGGTTGACGCGGGAATTGCGGAGTGCCGGGCGGCGGCCGAAATGGGGGCGGATTTGCTGCTTGTCCACCACGGCCTGTTTTGGGATTTCCCTTTCCCGATTACGGGGGCGCGGTACGAGAAAATATCGCTTTTGGCAGGCGGCGGCGTGGCGGTGATGTCTATGCATCTTCCGCTGGACGCCCACCATGAAATCGGAAACAACGCACAGATTGCGAAGGCGCTCGGGCTCAAGCGAGTCGGGTCGTGCGGGGAGGTCGCGGGGCGCGGCATCGGTGCGCTGGCGGAGGTTCCGGAGGGCGGAAGGAGCGAATTTGCAGACCGGCTTAAGAGGCTCTTCCCCGATACGTATAAGGCCATAGAGTTTGGCTCGGACGATTTTCGGCGCGCCGCGATATGTTCGGGAAGTTCGGGCGATTTAGTCGCGCGGCTGAGGGAGTACGGCGTGGATACGCTTGTTTGCGGCGAGCTCAGGCAGCACCACTATCTGCTTGCGCAGGAATTGAAGCTCAACCTCTATCCTTGCGGGCATTATGCGACGGAGACTTTCGGGATAAAGTCGCTCTGCGCGGCGGTTTCGGACAAGTTCGACATTCCCTGGCAGTTTATTCCCTCCGACAATCCGCTTTGAGATTCCGCGCCGCCAACGCGGCTCGGGCGCATGTCCGCGCGCGTTTTTAATTTTTGCGATATTTTTTGCGATTCCGAAATCGCGCGGAATCGCGCGGTTCGCGCAGAAGTATAGTTCGCGCAGTTCGCACAACAAGCGCAGGTGCGCGCAGAGTATATATAGATGTGTGCGTGCATAATTCGCGCGCGTGTGCGGATTTGTTCGATTTGACGGGCGCGCGTTCGGCAAGCGGGGTGTACGGGGCGCGCGGGGCGAATAGGCGGGAAGAGCGTCGGCGAGCGCGCCGGCATGGCATGCTGTATGCGGAGCGGCGATATTCGCGCGCGCGTTGTGCGTATAAGCGTGCGCGCGGAATCGCGCGGTTCGCGCAGTGGGTACAGGTATGCAGTGTGATAGATGCGCGCAAAAGGGCGGACAGGAACTTTTTATCCGGCGGCCGGCTGCGCATATTGGCGGTTTGCTTAAGGCGCGCTGGAGACGGCCGCTGTGAGCGTTGGGCATTCGGAATTTATTTCGCGCGCGGAAAGTTTCGGCGGCGTTTGAGGGCGCGGATTTTGAAGGCGCATAATTTTGTCCGCGGGTTTTGCGCATTGTGCTTCGCGCGCAAAAAGGGCGAATAAAGGCGGCGCGGAGGGCATAAATTTGAAATAAAGGATTGCCAAATTTTGGCCACCCGATTTTGTTTGTAGCGTATGGAAAATGGGAAAAAAGCGTCGATTACAACCGAGAATCTCGTCAAGGAATACGGCAAGCGCAGGGTGGTCAAGGGCGTCAATTTGAAGCTGGAGGCCGGTGAGATTGTGGGATTGCTCGGGCCGAACGGGGCGGGGAAGACGACGAGCTTCTATATGATAGTCGGCCTGATTCCCGCGACGGGCGGCAAAGTGTTTCTCGACGGCTGCGATATAACGGGGGTGCAGATGTACCGCCGCGCCCGCATGGGCATAGGCTATCTTCCGCAGGAGGCCAGCGTGTTCAGAAAGCTCACTGTTTACGAAAATATTTTGGCCGTGGCCGAGACGCTCCCGATTCCCCGCAAAGAGCTTAAAGACTTCGCAATGGCGATGCTCGAGGAGCTCGACCTTTCGCGGCTCGCCGGGCAGAAGGCCTTTACGCTTTCCGGCGGAGAGAGGCGCAGGCTTGAAATTACGCGCGCTCTCACGACGCGCCCAAAGTTTCTCCTTATGGACGAGCCCTTCAGCGGGGTTGACCCCATAAGCGTTGCGGAGGTTCAGAGCATAATACGCGGTCTGAAGTCGAAAAACATAGGCGTGCTGATAACCGACCACAACGTTCGCGAGACGCTGAGCATAGTCGACAGGGCGTACCTGATTCACGACGGGAAGGTCCTCTGCGAAGGCACCAGCGAGTTCCTCGTAAACGACGCCCAGAGCAGAAGGTTTTATCTGGGCGAAAATTTCACAATGTAATTTTATTCCGCGCCGCGCCGGCTGTGCGGCGGAGCTTTTTGCCGGCATGCGCGGGCGGAAGAAATCGAAAGGCAGCAAAAAAATGTCGCTGAACAAGGGAAAGATTAAGACCGTGGAGGAAATCTCCGTAAGGGAGTTTTTCAACCTGTATAAGGAGGCTCTCCAGCTGGAGGTTTTGGGCGGGGCCGATGGGCTGGACAGGATAATCTACGAGCCGTCGCTCAACAGGCCCGCGCTTGCGATAACGGGATATTTCAAGAACTTTGCCGCGAAGCGCGTTCAGCTGTTCGGTGCGGGGGAGATGGCGTACATGCGCGATCTTCCCGACGAGAGGCAGTCGGCGGTCATGGGGGAGATTTTGGAGAGGGAAGTTCCGTGCGTCGTAATTTCGCGCAATCTCGACCCTACCCCCACGATGCTTGAGGCGGCGGAAAAATTCAAGATTCCCCTGCTTAGGACGAAACTTAAGTCGAAGGATTTTTCCGCGGAGATGCTCGTGCGTTTCGACAGGCTTTTCGCGCCCAGAATGTCGCTTCACGGGACGCTTCTTGACATAAAGGGAATCGGCACGCTGATTCGCGGCAGCAGCGGCATAGGCAAGAGCGAGTGCGCGCTTGAATTGATAGACCACGGGCATTCGCTCGTCGCCGACGACCACGTGTATTGCACGAGGATAAGCGACAGCATCGTGCTCGGCCGCGGAAACGAATTGAACCGCGGTTACATGGAGTGCCGCGGCATAGGAATAATCAACGTCGCGGAGCTGTTCGGTATACGCTGCGTGCGGATAGAGAAGTCCATAGACATAGTGGTGACGTTCATAGAGTGGACTCCGGACATCGTCGAGGAGAGGACGGGTTTGGAGTACAACTACTTCGACATTTTGGGCGTGCAGATTCCGCATTTCGTAATTCCCGTGCGCCCGGGGCGCGACATGGCGCGCCTAGTGGAAGTGGCCTCCATGGTTCAAGCTCTGCGCCTCATGGGGCACGACGGCGCAAAGACTTTCAACGACAGGCTAATCGCCCACATGGCTGGGAAGTAGGGTATGCGCAAACTGGAGTTTAACGAGCGCGGCGCGCGCCTTGCGCGGCTGCTTGACGAGCGCATCGGATTTTTGGACGGCGCCATGGGCACGCTGATTCAGCGCGAGGGCCTTTCCGAGCGCGATTTCCGCGGTTCGCAGCCGGAGCTGTCGGCTCTCTCCTGCGAGCTTAAGGGCAACAACGACGTGTTGAGCCTTGCGCGCCCGGACATAATAGAGGATATTCACAGAAAATATTTCGCCGCCGGCAGCGACATTGTCACCACAAACACCTTCGGCGCGAACTCGATAGTCCAGGCCGACTACGGAATAGGCGCGGAGCTTGTGCGAAAGATGAACGCGGCGTCTGTTGAAATCGCCCGGCGCGCGGCGGAAGCCGCGGAGAGGGCGGCGCCTTCGCGCGACTGTTTTGTGGCGGGGTCGCTTGGGCCTATGAACAAGTCGGCGAGCATATCGCCCTCGGCGGACGACGCCTCCGCGCGCAGCGTGGATTTCGACGAGCTTGCCGCCTCCTACCGCTGTCAGATTGACGCGCTGTTGGACGCCGGCGCGGATTTGCTCTTAATAGAGACGGCGTTCGACACCCTCAACGTCAAGGCGGCCATATACGCCTACATCGGGGCGTCGGAGGCACGCGGCTGGCGCGTTCCGCTGGGCGTTAGCATGACTGTTTCGGACGCGTCGGGAAGGATATTGAGCGGCCAGACGATAGAGGCGTTCTACGCCTCGATACGCCATGCGGATCCGCTGTTTGTGGGGCTGAACTGTTCGCTCGGGGCGGACAAGATGCGCCCGTACATAGAGGCCTTCGACAGGGAGGCCGAGCGCTACACCCACTGCTATCCCAACGCGGGGCTTCCCAATCCGCTCTGCGAGTCCGGATACGACCAAACTCCGGAGGACGTGGCGCGCCTGCTGGGCGGCTACGTGCGCGAGGGGCTTTTAAATATAGTGGGCGGCTGTTGCGGAACAACGCCGGAACATATCGGCGCGATAGTCCGCGCGTGTTCCGGAGCCGTTCCGCGTAAGCCGAGGGGAAGGCAA
Source organism: uncultured Opitutales bacterium (assembly GCA_944389575.1). GTDB lineage: Bacteria > Verrucomicrobiota > Verrucomicrobiia > Opitutales > Intestinicryptomonadaceae > Merdousia. The sequence goes on along the minus strand of CALXMX010000128.1, from coordinate 7,715 downwards.
AAATACCTCTCGCTCTCCGGCCTTGAGGCGCTGAAAATCGCCGGCGAAAACGCCCCGTTCGTTTTTGTGGGCGAGCGCACGAACGTATCGGGGTCTCTGGCGTTCAAGAAGATGATTTCCGAGGGCCGCTTTTCCGACGCCTTGGCTGTGGCGCGAAAGCAGGTTGAAAACGGCGCGAACATGATAGACGTGAATTTCGACGAGCCTATGCTCGACGCGTCCGCCTGCATGAGAAAGTTCGTCAACCTCATAGGCTCCGAGCCGGAGATTGCGCGCGTGCCGCTGATGATAGACTCGTCGGATTTCGGCGCGATTTTGGCGGGCTTGAAGTGCGCGCAGGGCAAGTGCGCGGTAAACTCCATAAGCCTGAAGGAGGGGGAGGAAAAGTTTTTGTCGCGCGCGGCGGAGATCGCCAAATTCGGGGCGGCGGTCGTCGTGATGGCGTTCGACGAGGAGGGGCAGGCGACAACGCTTGAGCGGCGCGTGTCGATTTGCCGGCGGGCGTACGACCTGCTTGTCGAGCATGCCGGATTCGACCCTGAGGACATAATATTCGACGCGAACGTCCTCGCCGTGGCGACCGGCATGCCGGAGCACGATTCGTACGCGGCCGACTTCATAGAGGCCGTCCGTCGGATAAAGCGCGAGTGCCCCGGCGCGCGTACGAGCGCCGGCGTCAGCAACGTAAGCTTTGCCTTCCGCGGCAACAATCCCGTGCGCGAGGCCATGCACAGCGCGTTCCTCTACCACGCCCGCAAGGCGGGTTTGGACATGGGGATAGTCAATGCCGGAATGCTCGCGCCGTACGAGGACATCGAAAGGGATTTGAGGGAGGCCGTGGAGGCGGTGATACTAAATTCGTCGCCGGAGGCTGCGGAGAATCTGTTGGCCAGGGCCGACGAGTTTAGGGGAACGGCGCCCGGCCGCCGCGAGGCGCGCGCGGACGACTGGGACAGCATGGACTGGCCGGAGCGCTTATTGCGGGCTTTTGTAAAGGGCGACGAGGCGCGCGCGGAGGAGCTTGCGCTCCACTATTTAGAGGAGCTCAAGGATCCGCTGAAGGTCATCGAGGGCCCGCTCATGGGCGCGATGAGGAAGGTGGGCGAACTGTTCGGCGAGGGCAAGATGTTCCTGCCGCAGGTCGTAAAGAGCGCGCGCGTGATGAGGCGTTCGGTTGGCTACCTGGAGCCGTTCATGGGGGCGGATTCCAAGCGGGGCGGCGCGAAGGTCGTCTTGGCGACGGTCAAGGGCGACGTCCACGACATAGGCAAGAATATCGTTTCGGTGGTGCTGACGTGCAACGGGTTCAGGGTCGAGGATCTCGGGGTGATGGTCGAGCCCGAGAGGATAGTCGAGGCGGCGAAGGGCGCCGACATTATCGGCTTGAGCGGCCTTATAACGCCGTCGCTGGAGGAGATGTGCAGGGTGCTGTCGATGCTGGAGCGCGAGGGAATAAAGATTCCGGTAATCGTGGGCGGAGCGACGACCAGCCGGCTGCACACGGCGGTGAAGATGGCGCCGCTGTACAGCGGAACGGTGGTGCGGGCGGAGGACGCGGGGGTGTCGGCGGCGATATGCTTGGCTCTGCTTTCCAAGTCCGAGGCGGAGGCTTTCAAGCTGTCGGTGGAGGCCGGGCATGCGGCGCTGCGAAAGTCGCTGGCGGAGAAATCCGGCGGGCGGGCGGCGGCGTTGCCGCTCGCCCAGGCGCGCTCCCGGCGGGTCAAGTGCGAATTTCCGAGCCGTCCGCTGATCGTTCCGAACTTTGAGGGCGTAAAAGTGTTCGCGCCGGGAGTGCGTGAGCTTGAGCCGTTTATACCGTGGCAGATGTATTTTTCGGCGTGGGAAATCGGCTCGCCGGGCTCGGGCGCGCTTGCGGATTTGGGGCGCAATTCGGAGCATGGGGAGTTCTTCAAGGATACGCTTGAAGTTTTTGCAAAGCTTGGGGAGTCCGCGTCTCCGAAGCTTGCGGCGTCGTACTTCGGCGCGCGGTCGGAGGGCGACGACATTGTGCTTGAGTATCTGCCCTCCGGCGGGTTTGCCGCGCGTTTAGCCATGGCGCGCACACAGGAGCCCGACGGGGCGGGGTTGTGCGCGTCGCTGGCCGACTACGTCGCGCCAGCCGAGTCCGGGATTGAGGACAGAATCGCCCTGTTTGCGGCGACGGCCGGGGTGGAGGCCGAAAGTCTGGCGGAAAAGTACGCCGCGGAGGGCGACGATTACAGGTCGATGATAGTCAAAACCCTCTCAAACTGCCTGGCGGAGGCGCTGGCCAGATGGGCGCAGGCGGAGGTCTTTTTCCCGGCGCTGCGCCGGCACGGCGAAGACGGCGAAGAATGCGGATGCGCGGCGTGTGCGCAGGCGTCCGAAGCGGTTCTCGCCGGCGGGGACGGCGGGGACGAGGCGGAATATTGCTTTTCAAAAAAGCTGATGCGCAGGCTGCGCGTCGGGGTGCGCGCCGCGTGCGGGTATCCGGCGTATCCGGACCACAGCCAGAAGGGCGTCATAGCGCGGCTTCTGGGCTTTGAGAAAAATCTGGGAATAAGGCTGACGGAAAACTTCATGATGTCGCCCGGCGCGAGCGTGTGCGGAATATGGATAGCAAATCCGCGCGCGCGCTATTTCCGCCCGGTTGCGACGTCGGAGCAGATCGCCGACATCGCCAAGCGCAGGGAAATGGACGCGGAGGAAATCCGCAGGCTTTTCGCGGCGGAAATTCGCCAATAGCCTAAGGGGGTGTAGCGTGGCGGCGTTTCGGGCAAAAGACTACGAAATAACTCAGGTAAAGCGCCTGAGCGTGGACTATCTTGTCCCGGCGGCCATGCTGATTCTCTTTTTAATGGGGGTTGCCTTCATATATTCCACGCAGAGCTACAACATAGAGGAGATACCCCTGCGCCGCCAGTTTTGGCTGAAGCAGATTTTCTACTTTCTGTTTGTCGGCCTTCCGGTGTACGTCGCGCTCGGGTGGGCGGACTACAAGTGGGTTTACAACTGCGCCAGAATAATATACGCGGCGAGTATTCTACTGCTTGTGCCGCTCGCGCTCAAGGAGAGCCTTGACATTCCGATTCCGTTTGTCGAGGCCAGATACAACGCTACGCGCTGGATAAATTTAGGTGTGTTTTCAATCCAGCCGTCGGAGTTGGCAAAAATCGGCACCTGCGTGATGGCGGCGGCCATGTTTGCCAACCATAAGATGGGGACTCTCAAGGAGGATTGGAAATTCTGGCTGAAATTGGGCCTTGTCTTTTTTGTACCAATTTTGTTGATTTATTTGCAGCCGGACTTAGGCTCGACGCTCGTATTTTTTCCGATGCTTTTTGCGATGTGCTACATTTCCAAACTCAGCCGCCGTTTTTTTGCGGTGAGCATGCTCGTCTTCTGCGCGCTCATGGGGGCGGTGGCTGCGGATATTTGGGGCTATACGTCGTTTTTGAAGTCGGAGAACATATCGGCTCGCGAGTCCGCGCGCCGCAACGCCTACGGTTCGAGCGCGTTCTGCCTGCCCATGAAGGACTACCAGCGCAATAGAATCCTGGCGTTCGTGGCTCCGGATTACGTGGATCCGAGGGGGACGGACGTGTCGTGGAATCTCCGCCAGAGCCTGATTTCGGTCGGGACGGGCGGAGTGTTTGGCAAGGGTTTGGCGGAGGGAACTCAGGCGAAGCTCGGTTATTTGCCGTCGAGCGTGGCCTACAACTATTTTATCTTTTCGGTAATAGCGGAGGAGTCCGGCTTTCTCGGCGCGTCGCTTGCGGTCATTCTGATTGCGATAATCGTGGTGGGGGGGTGCCTCAGGTCGGCGGCGCTTTCGCGCGACAGCTTCGGGCGCTTCCTGTGCGTCGGAATAGCGGCGATTCTGATGACGCATTCATTTATAAACATAGGAATGACCATAGGCATAATGCCGATCACCGGTCTTCCGCTGCCAATGTTAAGTTATGGCGGGACTTTCGTGCTGACGTGTTGTATTTTACTGGGTCTTGTGCAGAGCGTGTACAGACACAGGAAGGCTTACCAATAGCGCGGAGGTTTCGCTTGAAAGCAAAGCGAAACAATGAATCAAGACAATAAAGACATAGAAAACGATTTGACTAAGCGCCCTCCGGAGGAGGTCGTGGAACCCATCTCGGAGGAGCAGCTCAACAGGGAGGCCAAACTCCGCGAGAAGAAACGCCCGCTGCTTGAGAAAATAATAAAGCTGCTCAAGGGCGAAAACGAGCCGTACAGGGAAATCGTCATAAATGTCGAGCCATTTGAAAAGCGCGTGGCGCTGCTTGAAGAAGGCGTCATGCAGAAGTTTGAAATCGAGCGCAGCGGCGACGAGAGCATGGTCGGCGCGATTTTCAAGGGCAAGATTCAGAATCTCGAGCCGGGGCTGAAGGCGGCTTTCGTGGACATAGGCCAGCCGAAAAACGCGTTTTTGCACTATTGGGACATATTTCCGTCGAACACCGACAATTCCGCCTACGAGGTCGTGCGCGAGAACAAGACGAAGGAGCAAAAGCGCAACGCCGGAAAATTTTCCGCAAAGGACATACCCGAAAAATTTCCCATCGGCACGGAGATAATCGTTCAGATAACCAAGACGCAGATAGGCACAAAGGGGCCGCGCTTGACGACGAACATAGCCATACCGGGGCGCTATTTAGTTCTCATGCCCTACGCCGGCCAGTTTGGAATTTCCAGAAAAATCGAGGACAAGCGCGAGCGCGACAGGATAAAGAAGATACTGCGCTCCATGAAGGTTCCGGAGGGCATGGGCGTCATAGTCCGCACCGCCGGGCAGGGCAAGCGCTGGACGTACTTTGTGCGCGACCTCCACATACTGCTGAACATTTGGAAGCAGATACAGCAGCGCATAGAAAGCACGCCCGCTCCCGCCACGATATACAAGGAGCCCGACCTCATCGAGCGCACCGTCCGCGACTTCCTCACCGAGCAGACCGACCGAATCCTAATCGACAGCCGCGAGGACTACGAGCGCATTCTGCGCTCCGTTTCGGAAATTTCCAGCCGCGCAAAAAGCAAGATAAACTTGTTCAAGGAGAACATCCCGATTTTCGAGCGCTACAATATCGACAGGCAGATAGCGCAGACGTTCGCGCGCCGCGTGCCGCTGCCTTCCGGCGGGGAGATAGTCATAGACGAGACCGAGGCTCTGGTCGCCATCGACGTGAACACCGGGTCCCACAAGACCAAGAGCGAGGACGGAAAGGACTTCATTCTTCAGGCGAATCTTGAGGCTGTTGCCGAGGTCGCCCGCCAGGTGCGGTTGAGAAATGTCGGCGGCCTTATTATAATAGACACTATCGACATGAAGAACCGCAAGGACAGGCAGGCGGTTTATAAGAAGCTGCGCGACGAAATGGATAAGGACAAGGCAAAGAGCCAGGTGCTTCCAATTTCCCAGCTTGGCATAATACAGATGACGCGCCAGCGCCATTCGCAGAGCAATGCCAGCGGGATATACGTCACGTGTCCGTATTGCGGGGGCAAGGGAATGGTGAAGTCGGCGCGCACGATGAGCGCGGAGATTCAGCGCAAGATAGTCTCAACCTGCCGGATAGCCCGCGCGAACGGCAGCAGCAGGGAGCTTTCGTTGCTTATTCTTCTTCATCCGGAAAATCTCCAGCGCCTCCAGACGGAGGATTACGACCACTTGACGAATCTCGAAAAGCTTTACAATGTGAAGCTGACGTTCAGGGCGGATCCGTCCTACCACGTGGAGAATTTCAGGATACTCGACGCCTCAACCGGAAAGCCTCTGGCGGGTTAGCCGGCCGGCGATTGGATAGGTTGTTTTTTGCGGCAGGCGGACGCGGCTGTGTTTTCGCGTTTGCCTGGGCGATTTGCATAGGCGGCGTTCAGGCGCGTTGCGAAATGCGGCGGGGCGAATGCGCGCCTATCGGAAGCGGCTCGATGGCGGGCGTGCTTAATGTCCGTAAAATTGTGCGTGCGCGAAAGCGAATGCGGCTTGCGTGTCTCGCGGAAATCTATTCTTGTGCGAGAGCGCGAAGAACGACTGCGCGCGGTGTGTGAACGCGGGGCAGAGCGCGCATATGGCCGGCGTTTTTTTCGGCCTTTTGCATTCGTTGAAATTACTTTGCGCGACTGCGCGCGTAGGGAATTTTTTTCGAGCTTTTTCCCGAAGCGATAACGCGGGCGGACGCGCGGCGCGCGCGGCATCTTTGCGGGGAATTTGGGCTTGCAATATATTTTTTGCGGGCCATCATGTTTTGCCGAATAAATTTATTATGAACCACACCATCTCGGCTTTAGTTGAAAATAAATTCGGCGTGCTCGCCCGCGTCGCGGGTATGTTCAGCGGCAGGGGTTTCAATATCGAAACGCTGAATGTGGGGCCCATAAAGGGTCTGGGCAAGGAAAAGTACTCGCGCATAACGGTGACCGTCAAGGACGGCAACAATAGCGTGGAGCAGTGCGTAAAGCAGCTCAACAAGCTGGTGAACGTAATAGAAGTCAAGGATTTTTCCAAGATGGACGCGTTTGTCGCGCGCGAGCTCGCGCTGGTGAAGGTCAAGGCCGACAAGAAAACCCGCCAGGAAATCGTGCAGGTAGCGGACCTGTTCCGCGCGAAGATAATAGACGTAAACAGTTCATCGCTCGTGATAGAGTGCACGGGAAATCCCAATAAGATGAAGGCGTTTATGTCTATGATAGAGCCTTTCGGAATTATAGATATGGCGCGCACGGGCAATGTTGCGATAGCGCGCGGTTCGCAGTCGGAAGGCTGAGGCGCGACCGTTTTTTTTGGCGAATTGTCTTTTTGCAATCCGCGGTTTTACATAGGAAACAAAAAACAGAAAGATACGAATCATGGCAAATACGAAGCCTGCAAAAGTATATACGGTAAAGGACGCCAAACCGGCCGTTCTCAAAAATAAGACTCTCGCGGTAATCGGGTACGGTTCCCAGGGCCATGCGCATGCGCTGAACCTCAAGGACAGCGGATACAAGGTCATAATCGGCCTCTATCCGAAGAGCAAGTCCATAGAGATAGCCAAGAAGCAGGGCTTCAAGGTGATGACCACCGCGGAGGCCGTCAAGGCGGCCGACGTCATAATGATTGCCGCGCCCGACATGAAGCAGCCCGACATATACGCGAAGGACATTGAGCCGAATCTCTCCAAGGGCAAGACTCTGCTTTTTACGCACGGGCTGGCGATTCACTCCGGACTGATCAAGGTGCCCGCGGGCGTAAATGTCGTCATGGTGGCTCCCAAGGGGCCGGGGCACACGGTTCGCTCGCAGTATTTGGAAGGCAAGGGCGTTCCCGCCCTCATAGCGGTTTTCCAGGGCGGCAAGCCCGCAAAGGAAATTGCGCTCGCATGGGCCAACGGCATCGGCGGAACGCGTGCGGGCGTCATAGAGACGACCTTCAAGGAGGAGACCGAAACAGACCTCTTCGGCGAGCAGGCCGTTCTGTGCGGCGGCGTGAGCGCGCTGATAAAGGCCGGCTTTGAGGTTCTCGTCAAGGCGGGATACAAGCCGGAAATGGCCTACTTTGAATGCTGCCACGAGCTTAAGCTGATAGTGGACCTCATCGTTCAGAGCGGAATTTCCGGAATGCGCTTTTCCATATCCGAGACCGCGAAGTACGGCGACATCACCCGCGGACCGCGCGTCATTGCCGACAAGACGAAGAAGGAAATGGAAAAAATCCTCAAGGAAATCCAGAGCGGCAAATTCAC
>CALXMX010000127.1 GCA_944389575.1 uncultured Opitutales bacterium | reverse complement strand
GAAAAAAATTTCAAAACGCCCCGTTTGAGGCGCGCGTCCGGCCGACAAACTTCCGCGTTCCCCCCGAAAAGGCCGTTTTCAAATCTTATTCCGCCAAGAGGGGCGAACAAAAAATATTTTTTAACTCAAATTCTCAAACTCAAATCCGAAGGCGCAAAATTTTATCCCGCTTTTTTCCCGTTTTTTTTAAACTTAGGGGGAGGAATATCCAAAAAACTCCCGCTATCGCTCCCGCGCTCCGCTTCAAAACGCGCTTTTCAAATACCGGACTGCCGGGCGCCTGCCGCGGCTGAAACGCAAAACAAGGCGGTTATTTCACAGGCTCAAAATGCTTGACTCGGCACATGCGTGTGAGAATCTGACTGCAAGGCGGGGGGTAGGCGTTCGCTCGCAAGAGAGGAAAGTCCGAACACCCCAGGGCAGGACTCCGCCCGAAAGGGCGGGACGCGTTTCACAAGGAACGCGGACGGAAAGCGCAACAGAAAACAAACCGCCGCGCAAGCGGTAAGGGTGAAAAGGTGGGGCAAGAGCCCACCGCCGGCGGAGTAATCCGCCCGGGCAATGCAAGTCCAGTCCGGTGCAAGACAATATAGGAGGCGGAGCGGCCCGCTCAATCGCCTCGGGTATGTCGCACCCGCGCAAGCGGGGCGCGGGTTTCTTAAAAGGAAGCTCGCGCAGATAAATGAACGCCGTCGCAAGACACAGAATTCGGCTTATTCCCCCCGCCCCATTCATTTCTCCCTATCCCCTCGAATTTCCCCCGAAAATCCGTTTTCGGCTCAAACGCCAAACGCCCGCGGGGGGTCGCGCAAAGGCGCCGGGGCTTCCATGCGGCACCGGCCAATCGCGCGGGCTTTTCTAAAGGGTTGACTTTGCCCTGCAAAGATTCTTATATTTAATATAAATAGAGGGGAGATAATCTGCCCGACGCAATAAGTGGCATAAAAACCGCGACGCGGGCACATGGGAGAAACGCACTATGAAGGAAATCTTTTTGAACGATTCGATGAGGGAACTGCGCCTGTCGATTATTTTCGACGGAGCCGAATCTGCCGAGCGCGAATTTTCAAAAGTCGCAAAAATCATAGAAGCGCAAAGCGCGCAAGTCGTCACGCTGGAGGTATTCTCCGCGAAATGGGCGGAGCCTGCAGTCGAACAATTTTGCAAATCGAGCGGGTCAAAATTTCCGGTAAATTGGATTTGCCCGCTCGATGAGAGCGCGGAGCCGGTACTGGCTTCCGCGCACATAACCGCGATTTCCGGGGGAAGCGCGCAAATTTTAGAAACTCCCGCCGGAAGCGTCGCCGTCAAATACGACGACGGCTTTGCCGCGTACGTGCGCACCTTCGGAATCTCCACCGACTTCCGCAACGACGACGGCTACCTCCACACCTTGGCAAACCTCAAGGAACTGGAAAAGGCCGTGGAGCTATTCGGCTGCAAGTACACCGACATCGCCCGCACGTGGTTTTACAATGACGACATACTTTCGTGGTATCCGTCGTTCAACAAGGCACGCACGGAATTTTATCGAGACAAGGGGGTGTTCGATTCGCTGCTTCCCGCCAGCACGGGCATAGGCGCTCCGAACCCGAAGGGCACGAAGATAACCAGCGGGGCCATCGCGCTCCTGCCATCGGAAAAGGGGCGAAATTTTGAAGTCTTTGAAGTGGACTCCCCCCTGCAATGCGGAGCGCCGGAATACGGAAGCTCGTTTTCGCGCGCGGTAGAAATACGCACGCCCAAGAGCCGCCGCGTCATGATTTCCGGCACGGCCAGCATAGAACCCGGCGGCGAGACGGCGTTTGTCGGGGACGTGGAAAAGCAGATTGACCTCACAATGCGCGTAATAGAGGCGATTCTGTCAGCGCGCGGAATGGATTTGGGCGACGTCGTCCACAGCGTGGCGTACTGCCTTAGGCCCGAATACTACAACGCTTTCAAAGCGTGGCTTTCTGCAAGGAACATCGACATTCCCCACTGCCCGTCGTTCAGCATAGTTTGCCGGCACGACTTGCTTTTTGAAGTCGAGCTTGAGGCCGCAAAGAAGGCCTAAGCAAGCGCTCCATAGCTTTGCGCATTAGGCGCCGCATTTTTATGCGGCGTCTTTTTTTTGCGCGAAAATCCCGTTAAAACGGCCTATTCGGCGCGAAAAAAAACGCCAAAGTTCAAAAAGTTTCCGCTTTTATCAAAAGTTTCAAAAGTTAATTTGCACCATTAAAAAACATTTGATAATATGGAGAGGCTATTCAAATGCCGAATGAACAATATACACACAATAAGAATAAAGGCCGATGCCGCCGATACCAACGACCCGCGCGACTACCAGTCCGGAGAGGGCGTAAAAATAAGACGCAATGATGACTGCAATTTTGAAGTCACATTTTTCAACAGGGGCGAAATGCTGGACATGTCCGACATAGTTTCGGCCACGCTTGAAATACTTGAAATAGGCGAGAGAAACTCCGCCGCCCCGCGCGAGACAAAAGTCGCGCTGAGAAAGACGCTTTCGGCCGCCGAGTTGGACGCGTCGCTCGATGCGGAAGATTTTGAATCGGGGTCGGCGCACGCAAAATTTGTATTCGGCTCCGCCGACACCTCGATACCCGCCGGAGAAAAATGGCTGAAAATATATTTAATTTCCGACGACAACCGCAAAACTACGTTTTCCAGCGGCTGGATAGATTTTTTGGAAAACTACGGCGAAAACGCCGAGGATCCGGAAGACATAGGCTACCCCGCCCTGCTTACGCAGTCGGCAGCCGAGGCCATATTTGCGAAGAAATCCTCAAATCTCGCAGATCTTGCAGACACAGATGCGGCGCGCACTAACATTGGCGCGGCGGCGGACGCCGAGGTTCTTAAAAAGTCGGACAACCTTCTGTCTGTTCAAAACCCGACTACGGCGCGCACAAACATTGGCGCGGCGGCTGACGCGGACGTCTTAAAAAAGAACAGCAATCTCGCGGACGTTGCAAACGCCGCAACGGCGCGTTCAAACATCGGCGCGGCGGCGGACGCCGAGGTTCTTAAAAAGTCGGACAAC
>CALXMX010000126.1 GCA_944389575.1 uncultured Opitutales bacterium | reverse complement strand
CGTGAAAAAATTTCCGAAGGAGCCAACTGAGAATACGGCTATGGCGGCGGCGTTTGCGGCTCCCTTCACTTCCACTTGGTGCTCGGCGACGATTTTCCCGGTGTTTAAATCCGTGAGAGTGAATAATAGCGCATCTTGGGATTTTGCGGGCGGTCCTTGCCTTGGCGAGTCGCGGCGGCCGAACCCCAGAAATACGTTGCGCATCGGGGCCCTTCCGGAAAATATGTCTTCAAAGGAACTCACTCCCGCGGGGCGCGCAAAGTTCAATACGGAATTGAGCGAGCCCCCGTATGGAGAATAGACTTTTTCTTCGTGGGTCCACGTCTTTGGAAGGGGCAGCTCGGATAGGTTCTTGCGGTAATTCCAGCGCGTCGGGATAAAGAGCGGGGAATGGTCTGAAAATTCTTGTATGCGGATAAAGTCCGAGTCCGACAATTCCGATGAATCCAAGAGCGATATTGCCGTAGATTCGGATATTTTCTTTGGGGTATCCATGTTTATCTTCGGAAAAAACGCAAAAAACGCGAAGGCCGCGACAGCCGCAATCGGTATTGAAACCGCAATCCTTCGGGGGGCTCCGCCGTCGTGTATGGCTTGCGACTTGGCTTTAGATGTCATTTTTCCGCGTGGCTATTAGGATTTTTGAATATCCGCCCTTTTTTGCGGCTTCGCATATTGAGAGGAGCGTTTGGGAGTCCACGCGCTTGTCCGTTTTTATGAGCAGGGTTTCGGGGCGCGGTGCAGGGGGCTTGCGATGTCCCATCAGCCTCAGAAAGCTCTCCAGAGTTTGGATTTTGCCGTCGTAAATTATCATCGTCTGGCTCTTCGCGTTTAAAACGTCTATGCTGGCGTCTACAAGGGCGAAGTCGGGGCCGTCCTGGACGGGCATCGCATCTATAGAGATTCCTTCGGCGAGTATATAGTGGGAGGATAGAAGCGATAGCAGCAGGGCTATCAGCAAAATGTCGAACAGCGGTACGGCGTCCGGGGAGGCGTCGTGTTTGGAAACCCTTTCGGATATTTTTACGAGTTTCATTTATCCCCCACTTTTCCCGCCATATGCAAATTTTCGTCGTCGGGCATTCCGCGCGTAATAAAAAGCATGGTGTCGTTTGCGGCCCATTCTATGTCGTGAGCCAGAGCCCTCACGCGGCTGTTTAGGAAACTGTATCCTATCCATGCAAAAATGGCGATTATAAGGCCGAACGCGCTTGAGAGCAGCGCGCTGTATATTTGTCCGGAAAAATCTGCGGCGGGAATATACACACCTTGGACATTCATCGTGTAAAATGCGTCGAGCATTGCCAGCACGGTCCCCATAAGCCCCAAGAGGGGGGCAATCTTTGCTATCAGCGCTATGCTCGCGAGTCTGCGCTCGAGGAGGGTAAATTCGTTGACGGCAGCGGCCTGGACCGACTGCCACATGATTTCGGGCCCAGATTCGCTTGATAGCAGTGCGCTTTTTACCACGCGCGGTATGGGGCCAAAGCTTTCGTCGCAAAGGGCCAGCCCTTCCAGCAGCCTTTTATTTTTTAGCGCGGCTTTTATTCCCGCCACAAATTCGGCCGCGCGTATTTGTCCCTTGTGGAGATAGAGCAGCCTCTCCAAAAATATTACGGCTCCTATAAATCCGGCGGCCGCCAACGGTATCATCATAGGACCGCCCATTTGGAAAATTTTTAATACATTTTCTAACATTGCTCTTTACTTTTTAAGTTTTAGCGCCGCGGCGTCCGCAGACGGCAGGTTGTGGCGCACTATAAGTTCGTAAACGCTTCTCGCGTCGCGGGCGTCCGATGAATGTTCAAGCGAGCGCGCAAGCTCAAAAAGGGACCGGCCCGTCCAATATCGGGACGCCAAGTTCTGTTTCTTGCCCCGCAGCAGTTCCGATGCCGTCACCCAGCGGACCTCGTCGGCCTCCCGAGACTTTCCAGCCCTTTCGAGGGCGAAGGCCCATTTATACGCGGCTTCCGCGCGCGCTTCCTGCGGCATATCCGGAAGCGAATACAGCCTCTCAAATATTGCCGCGGCGTCCGCCTCCCTGTTCGGCTGGGCGAGAGTGCTGTCGCCCAGCCCCAGCCAAGCCAGATGCACTTCCGGATGCGATTGGAAATTTCCGGTTATGTCGTTGTAGAGCGAGCGCGCGTCCGCAAAGGCATTTAACAATCGCAGAATCTCCGCCTGGGAAAGTCTGGCGTAGAAATTCCGCGGGTTGTCGGGATATTTTTTGCAGAGCTTGTCCAGCATAGTGAGGGCGTCCCGATAATTTGCGTCGGTTCCCAATTGTCTGGCGTATTGGGCGGAATCGAATATGGCGTCGTAGGCGTAGCGGCTCTCGGGATATTTCGATACCAATTCGTCGCAGTACTGGCGCGCGGCGTCCAGGCGTCCCGCTGCCGCGCAGGCCCGGGCTTCGTATAGGTACGACAACTGGGCGGCCTCGCTCTGCGGATATAAGCTTCGCAGATTCTCAAAAATCTTAATTGAGCCGCTTTCCCCCTCGAACTTGCCAAGGGAATCGAGAGCCCGCGCATGCATGAGCATGGCGTTTGCCCCTATGTCGGATACGGATTTTTTCGCAGCGTCGGAAAGAGACGATATTGCGGCGCTTATCTTCCCGCAAATCTCGGCGGTTTTTTCGGCGTCTTTAGATTCGTCAATGGAGCATGCCCGCAGCCACATGACGCGAATCCTGAAAACTTCGGACGCCGAAGGATCTTTGGATACTGCCTTTTCAAGCCTTACGAGAGCGCTGTCCAGGCGTCCCTCGCGCCTGTACTTGGAAATGAGCTGGGAGACGGCCTCCCAGAGGTCGTCGTCGTTGACATTTTTTGAACGGTATGCCCTTTCGATAAGTTTTACGGCGCCTTCTTCATCGTTCATTGCGATTCTCGCTTCGGCGGCTCTATTGAGGATTGTTCCGCGATCTTCGCTCATGGCCTCGAATAGTTCTTCGTATATCTTTGCGGCGTTGGCGTAGTCTTTGTTGAGAAAATAACAGTCTGCGGCGAGCATCTTTATTTTTAAGCTTCGCTCAATATTCTTCTCCAGCAGGGCAAGTTCGGCCAGATATGTCGCGGCAAGCCTGTATTCAGGGGCTTTTTTTGCGTCTGAATAGAACGATGTCCACGACAGTATTCTGAGGGCTTCATATCGGTATCTCGATGCAGGATATTCCTCCATTATGCGCGAGGCATATTTTGCGGCGTCGTGGATTTTGCCGTTTTTTAGGGCGGCTTTAGACAATTCTATTAGGAGGGCGTCCCCCACTGTGGGGGCGGCGGTCTGTACAAGCTCTGAGAGGAATTTCTCAAGATCCTGCGAACTCGCGGAAGTCTTTGTGGCGAGCAGCGATACCGCCGCCTCAGCGATGTCGCTGGATTTAGTGCTGCGCAATATGTTTTCGAGAACCGTACGGCGTTTGGAATGGTCTTTTATCATTGCAGCTTCCATCAATCTCAATTCGTCCTTGTCTATCTCTTGAGATATTTCTATCGAAAGCTGCTCGTTTATCACTTCGAGAGCCCGGTCTATTTCTCCAATCTTAAACAACAGCGCAGCGTATTGCTTCGCAAATTGAAATCCTATGGCCGTACCCATGTAAAATCTCACCTTTGAATCGAGATCGGCCCTTATCGACGGAACGTTTGCAATGTCTATATCCTCGGATAATTTGCATATATTCATCGCAATCTCGGCGTCCGCCGCGGCGAATCCGGAAAGCGACGCGCTCTTTGCCATCTCAAATTGCTTTAGGGCGTTTTGAATGTCGTTGCGGGCGTAATAAATATAACCGCGGCCCAAATGGTACCATGCCATGTCTTCGGCTGATATATCTTTGGGATTTATTGAATCGGAAAGCCTTGAGGCTTCGTCCGGCCTGTTGAGCCCTACGTTTATCAAAATTCCCCTTATTTTCGATTCGGTTGAAGCCTCGGAAAGATTTTCCAGACCGAGGTACTTCTGCGCGAGCTCGTATTTTCCCTGCGCTATCAGGGCGTCC
>CALXMX010000125.1 GCA_944389575.1 uncultured Opitutales bacterium | reverse complement strand
ACGTCACCTTGAAGCGCCTGCGCGACAACTTTGAATTTCCGCCGCAGAAGGTCGACAAGATAGTGGATCTCTTTTCAAAGATCGAGATGCTCGGACACGGAATAACGCGGTACGCGTGTTCGTTCAGCCAGTATCTGGACTCTAATAAGGACGGGAAGCTGCCTAAGTTCATAGCGCGCATACGCACGGGCAACAAGGAGGAGTTCCAATTCTTGTTTTCGGACGAGGAACGCTCGTCGTTCTACATCAAGTACGGCAATCCGGAGGACATATTCGAGGGCAACACCGTGCGGGAGGTATCGGACGAGAACGGCAACAAGGTCCAGCAGCGCATAAACGTCTACGAGATATACGAGGCCGCCCAGCTTGAGAAAATGCTGGCGGAAGTCGCGAAGCTCGGCCTTGTGATAAAGTCGTACACGCCGACGGAGGAGCCGCGCTACATACTGACGGAAACGTCCTCGGACAAGAAGAAGAGCACGGTGGAGCTTCACTCCATACTCGAGCTTGTGGGCAAGATACGCGAGCTCGGCAAGAACGGCCTGAGCATACAGCGCTACAAGGGGCTCGGGGAAATGAACGCAAAGCAGCTGTACGAGACCACCATGGATCCGCAGAAGCGCTCCTTCCTCAAAGTCAACATAGAGGACGCCGCCGCGGCCGACGCCACGTTCTCGATGCTCATGGGGGAGGACGTTCCGGTGCGCCGCGCGTTCATAGAAGACAACGCTCTCAACGCGTCGTACCTCGACATATAACCCGGGAAGGAAACTTTTGCAATTTATACAGAAAACGAAAAGATAATAGAGTCCAGCATCAGCCAGATAATGCAGAGCGCGTATATCGACTACTCCATGTCGGTAATCATATCGCGCGCCCTGCCCGACGCGCGCGACGGCCTCAAGCCCGTCCAGAGGCGCGTTCTGTACGCGATGTTCCGCGAGGGCCTGTTGCACAACAGGGCGTTCGACAAGTGCGCGGGCGTGGTCGGCGAGGTTTTGAAGAACTACCACCCGCACGGGGATTCGTCCGTATACGACACTCTCACCCGCCTTGCGCAGGACTGGATTATGCGCTATCCGCTCGTGATACCGCAGGGCAACTTCGGGTCGATAGAGGGGGACTCTCCGGCGGCCTACCGCTATACGGAGTGCAAACTCGCCGAGACCGCCGAGGATTTGCTGGCCGACATCGACAGCGACACAGTCGACTTTGCGCCGAACTACAAGGAGACCACGACCGAGCCCACGGTTCTTCCCGCCGCGCTTCCCGCGCTGCTATTGAACGGGTCAACCGGCATCGCCGTGGGTATGACCACGAACATTCCGCCGCACAATTTGGACGAGCTGATAGAGGGAATCTGCATGCTCATAGACGATCCCGCCGTTCCGATGGCGCGCCTGATGGAGGTCATCAAGGGGCCGGATTTCCCGACGGGCGGCCAGATAGTCGGCAAGAGCGGCATAGAGAGCTACATGAAGACCGGCCGCGGCATAGTGAAGGTGCGCGGCGTGGCGAACGTCGAGGAGCTGAAGAACGGCAAGGAACAGATAGTAATAACCGAGATTCCCTACAACGTAAACCGCAACTCGCTGGTCGAGAGCATAGCGCAGTTAGTTGCGGACAAGGTTCTGACGGAAGTCAGCGATATTCGCAACGAATCCGACGAGAACACGCGCGTGGTTGTGGAGCTGAAGCGCGGGGAGTCGCCGCGCGTGGTAATGAACAAGCTGTTCAAGCACACCCAACTGGAGTCTTCGTTCGGCGTGATACTTCTTGCGCTCGACCGCAACAGGCCGAAGCAGATGAACATAAAGGAGCTGCTCGAATGCTATATCGAGCACCGGCGCGAGGTGATTTTCCGCCGCACGCAATTCCTGCTCCGCAAGGCCGAAGACCGCGCGCACATACTCGAGGGGTACAAAATCGCGCTGAACAATCTGGACGACTTCATCAAAATAATCAGGGCCTCCAAGGACCGCGAGGAGGCGCGCTCGAAGCTCATCGAGAAATACCCGCTTTCCGAGCGCCAGGCCAACGCGATTCTCGACCTTCGCCTGCACCAGCTGACGGGGCTTGAGCGCGAGAAAATCGAAAAGGAATACATGGAGCTGATGAAGCTCATTGAGGAGTACCATTCGATTTTGGCGAACGAAAAAAAGCTGCTTTCGGTCATCAAGAAGGAGCTGCGCGAAATGCGCGAGAAATACTCGTCGCCCAGGCGCACCAAGCTTATCGCCGCCGAGGGCGAATTCAAGATGGAGGACATAATCGCCAACGAGGGCTGCATAATATCGGTGTCGCACAACGGCTTCATCAAGCGCACGAGCGTGAGCGCCTACCGCTCGCAAAAGCGCGGCGGCAAGGGCGTAATAGGCAGCGGCCAGTACGACGAAGATTTCATAGAGCACATCTTCACCGCCTCCACGCACGATTACATCATGTTTATCATGAACAACGGGCGCGTGTACGTAGAGAAGGTTTACGAGATTCCGGAGGGCTCGCGAATATCGAAGGGGCGCTCGATAAAGAACGTGCTGGACTTGAAGAGTGACGAGAAAGTCGCGGCCATGATATGCGTGAAGAACTTGGACGACGAAAACCAGACGATCATCATGGCGACCAAAAACGGCGTCGTGAAGAAGACGGTTTTGTCGGAATACAAGAACTGCCGAAAGGGCGGGATAATAGGAATCAACCTGGACGAGGGCGACGATGTCATAGGGGCGGTGCTCGCACAGGCCGACAACCACGTCATTCTCATAACGCACGCGGGCATGTCCATACGCTTTAACGAGTCCGACCTGCGCGCGCAGGGGCGCAACACGCGCGGCGTGCGCGGCGTGACGCTCAAGAAGGACAACGACTGCGTGAAGGCGATTGTCATAGCCGATCCCAACTCCACGCTGCTCATAGCCGGCGAACGCGGGCAGGGCAAGCGCTCCAACTACGACGAATACCGCGTGCAAAACCGCGGCGGGTCGGGGGTGATAGCCATAAAGACCCACGGGGTCGCCGGCGCGCTGTCCGTCAGGGAGGACGACGAAATAATGATGTTCACCCACGACGGCCAGGCCGTGCGCTCGCCGGTCAAGGGGATTCGCGTAATAGGCAGAACCACGCAGGGCGTGCGCCTCATAAATCTCGCCGAGGGCGACAAGCTCATAGGAATCTGCAAGATTATCGACACCCACGACGACGCCCCCGACGCGGCCGTCGAACGCGAATCCGCCGAATAGCCGGCTCTTGGGAAAATAGTTTCGACCAAAGAAAATCGGCATGCGCCTGCGGCGGCCGAAACGGGGCGTTTGCTTTGTTCCATGCCGCCCTTCCCCGCCCCGCGGCGCTTCGCTTGCGGCGGCCGCAAGGCGCCGTCTTTTAACGCGCATTTATCCAACCATGACAGACCGCGAATATTTCACGCAAACGACCTGCGGCGAAGGCCTCTCAAAAGAGGCCGAAGCCTACATATCAAAAATCGCGCCCAATTACGCCAAAAACATGTCCGCCGCCATCGTCGAGGCGATTGGCGGAAACGGCAAGCGGCTGAACATTCTGCGCTCGCTTAGGCTGACGAAGGCGCCGCACTTAGACGGGCTAAATCGCGTTGACGCCGAAATTCCCTCCGGCGCCTTCAAAATCCGCGCGCGCCTCTACATTCCGAATTCGCGCTCCGAAGCGCGCATTCCCGCGCTGCTCTATCTGCACGGCGGGGGGTGGACAATCGGGGCGATAGAATCATGCGAACTCTTTTGCCAAAAGTTTGCATTGGAGGCGGAATGCGCGGTTTGCGCAATAGATTACCGGCTGGCTCCGGAGCACAAACACCCCGCGGCGGAGGAGGACTCTCTGGCGGCGTTTGAATGGATTTTGGAAAACGCCGAAAGATTCGGAATAAATCCCGACTGCGTATTCGCCGGGGGCGACAGCGCGGGGGGGCACCTGTCTGCAGCCGTGGCCGACGCGCGAATAAAGGCCGGAAAAAATCCGCCGCGCGGACTGCTCATGTACTATCCCGTGACGGCGATGAACGATTGCTGCAACGACGAAAGCTACAAGCTCTACGCCCGCGGATACGCGCTCGACGCGCTGCTCATGGACGCTTTTTACGATGCCTATATCCCGCGCGACCAACGCCG
Organism: uncultured Opitutales bacterium; assembly: GCA_944389575.1. GTDB lineage: Bacteria > Verrucomicrobiota > Verrucomicrobiia > Opitutales > Intestinicryptomonadaceae > Merdousia. Next base: position 6,805 of record CALXMX010000125.1, on the reverse strand, counting down.
CGGAGCCTCTCCGGAAAACTACTCCACCCTTCCGCAATTTCCGCCGACGCTGATTCTGACTTCCGGCTTCGACATTTTGCGGGATCAGGGCCGCCGATTTGCCGATAAACTTGCGCAGGCCGGAGCAAAAACACGCCGCGTGGAACTTGCCGGCGCCACCCACATATACCTGACAATGCCGGGAATGGAGGAGGCCTTCAACCGCGCGCTCGGCGAAGGGGCGCAATTCTTAAAGAGAGTGAGCCAAACGAAATAGCCGGACGGCGCGGGCGTATTAAACCCCGACCGGCCGAAATTCCTCCCTCCCCGCGCAAACTCCGCTATTCCTGCGCAAGTTCTGCCCTTCCCGCGCAAAGCCGAAATATTTTTTGGAAAAAAATCGCGAACGCCGCCGCACCACAATTTTGGCTGTATATTGAAAAAATTTTTCAAAAAATTTTGCGGACAAGCTCGGCTTAAAAAAATCCGCCCGATTCAAGAGAACGCACACATAAAGCGGGAAGGCCGAAACAATGTCGCGCATCGCCATGCGACATTGCCTGCGCAAAAAACAATCTTTCAAACCGCACATTGCCGACACTACACGCAACCTTAAAAAAACCGCATTCCCAAAAAACAATCGGCGCACATCTTTCAAACCGCACCACAGCGCGTATCGCCACATACCACTATACGCCGCAACCGCGCGCACCGCGTCCCACCGCGCCGCGCCCGGACAGCCGCCATGCGGCACAGCCAAAACTTCCGGCGCGCCGAACTGCCAACTACCCGCCAATTTGCTTTTCCAAACGTTCCAGCGAGGACTTACGCAAAAATCAAAAATTTTATCTATCGTAAAAAAACGGCGGCAAAACCTCAATTCAATCTGAACCGCCCCAGAGGCAATCGGCGCACACTAAGCCGTATCGAAGATTGCGGAAGGTCTGCAAAAAATGTTCCGCACCCAACGAGCGCATCAAAACTTCTAAAGCGACAAAAGCCGCAACTATTATGTCCGCGCGGGACGGGGGAATGGAATACGCCGACGCGCGCTCCCGCGCGGGCAGCGCGTCTAAAATGCGCGCCATCTCGCCTATCATGTCCGCGGAGAGTTCGTTTTCCGCCCCCGCGAAGCCGCACTTTGCCTTCATCAAGCGCGCCGCCGCAACCGCGCCGCCCGTGCCGACAAGAATCCCGCCCGGCGGAATGCGCGGCAATTTCGACGAATCGAAAACCCCGCGCAAAAAATCCGCCAAATTCTCCATCGCGCAACCGCCGCCCGCCCCGCAAAAAAACCGGCGAGTCATGGCGACCGCGCCGACCGGAAAGCTGAAGGCCGACGACATTTCAAACCTTCCGCCAAAGGCGACCTCTAGGCTGCCGCCCCCCAAATCGAAAAAGGCGTAGTCGGCGGCGGGAGGAATCAGCTCGTCCCCCATCGCGCCCAGATACGAATATTTCGCCTCCTCATATTCCGAAAGAACTCTCACGGCGTATCCGGAACTCCTGCGGACTCGTTCCGCGACTTCGGCGGCCTCCGGCGCGTTCCTCATCGCCGACGTCGCCGTCACAAGCACCTCCATTTCTCCCGCCAAACTCTCGGCATGGGACACGAACCTGCGAACCGCGCCTGAAACGAGTTCGGCGGCATTTGGGACGAGCGACCCTCCGTCGCCCAAGATGCGGCAGTCGACCGTATCCTCCCAGACGCGCACGCACTTTCCCCCCGCCAAATCCGCCAACAGGCACTTTGCGGTATTTGAGCCTATGTCCACAGACAGCCTTCTCACAGCGCAAAGCCCTCCGGCGCCACTATGACGACAAACTCGCCCTTCAGCGACGACGCCTTTAAATCGCGCGCCACGTCCGACAATTTTCCCACAAAAAACCGCTCGAACACCTTGCTTATCTCCTTCGCCACGCACACAGTTCTTTCCGGGCCGAACACCTCCAAGGCGTCGTCGACGAACTTCTCTATTCGATGCGGGGATTCGTAGAAAATCAGCGTGCGGCCGAAGTCTCTGTGCCTTTCAAAAAAGTTTTTTCTCGCCGAAGTTTTGGGCGGCAGGAATCCGGCGAACAGGAACGAGTCGCTCGGCAGACCCGACGCGCACAGGGCCGACACGAACGCGCACGGGCCGGGGATTGGGACGACGGACACCCCGGCGGCTCTGCATGCGCGGACTATTCTGAAGCCGGGATCGCTCAAACACGGAGTGCCGGCGTCGCTCACCAGCGCGACGCTGCTTCCCTCCTGAAGCTTTTTCAAGAGCGCTGGAGCCGCCGCGCGCTCGCGGGAATCCTCATACACAAACATCTGAGCCGACACCCCCAGGCGCCTCAGCAAATTGCCCGTCACCCGCGTATCCTCGCAGGCCACGATGTCGGCCGACCTCAGCGCCTCCGCGGCGCGCGCGGAAAGGTCGTCCATATTTCCTATGGGCGTTGCGACGACAAACAGCGTTCCCCCTTCCATAGCCTAAAATGCCGAATAGGGCGCAAACGCCCTCGCCGTGCGCTCCAAAATCTCGCGCACCCCGGCGGGAAAGCCCGAGGCCAGCGCACCGCTTTCAAGCAAATCTATCAGGGGCGTCTTTACGAAGTCGCGCTCGCTCCAGCGCGGATGCGGCAGCGTCAGCCCCTCCTCTTCAAAGGACAAATCGCCATAGAATATGATGTCGATGTCTATCGCGCGGGGGCCGTTTCTGAACGTCGCCCTCCTGCCGATTTTCGATTCGAGCGCCTTGCACAAGGCCAGGAGCTCAAGCGGGTCGCAGTCGGTTTCCGCCGCGAGGGCCGCGTTGAGGAAATCGCGCTGTTCGGCGTATCCTACCGGCGGCGTCTGATATATTCTGGAGCAGGACACCACCCGGCAGAAATCCCCGATCATGCCGAGGGCCGCGGCCAGATTTTCGCGCCGGTTGCCCAAATTGGAGCCCAGCGCAAGCACTACTTTTTTGGAATGTCTCATTTTATATAGAAGCTTCTGTCGCGCGATATCCTCGCGGCGACTTTTGAATATTCATAACCTACATTGACACCGATTTTGGCGACTTCGACCTCCACGGAGCAAAGATTTCCGAAGCGCACAAACAGGCGCTCGGCAATTTTGTCGGCGAGCCTTTCGACAAGCCTCACGCTCTCGCCCGCAAAGACGCCCTCCGCGACGGCCATCGCCGCGGGATAGTCTATCGTATCGCAAAGCTCGTCCGTCGCGGCCGCGCGCTCCAGCGGAAGCCGAAGTTTCAGCGACACCTCGAATTTCCCCTCGGAATTGCGCTCAAACGCCTCGCAGCCGTGGCGGCCGACAAGCTTCAAACCCTCTATTACAATCTCATCCATGCGTTTTCCTTTTGAAAAGTTTTGAGCACGCCCGCACCGCCGCAACGCTTGAGGCGACATCGTGAACGCGCAATATGTCCGCCGAAAAGTTCGCCGCGACATATCCGCTTATCGCCGCGGTCGCAGCGTCCAGCGCGGGAATCGACGGGCCGACAACCTCCCGTATGAAAGACTTTCTCGACACGCCAAGCAGCAGCGGAACCCCAAGCTCCCTGAGCTCCCCCGTGCGGCGGACAATCTCAAAATTCTCCTCCGGCGCCTTTCCGAAGCCCACGCCGGGATCCGCCGCAATCTGCCCCCGCGCGACGCCCGCGGATACAGTCTCTTCAATCAGCGACCTCAAAGAAACTTTCAGCCTCGCCCAGAAATCGCCCTCCTTTCGCGCGTTTCTGTCGTTGCAGGTGACGACAATCGGCGCGCCGCAGGCGGCCGCGGCCGCGGCCATGGGATAGGGCGCGCCGCAGGCGAGCGAACCGCGAACCGCGTAAACGTCGTTGATTATGTCCGCGCCGGCCTCCACCGCCGCAAGGGCGACCGACGGCTTGTATGTGTCCACGGAAATCGGGATGTCCAACTCTGCGCGCAATGCGGCTATGCGCGATACGACAATCTCCATCTCCTCCTCCTCGCCGACAACCTTCGCCCCGGGGCGCGTGGACTCCGCGCCCACGTCTATTATGTCCGCGCCAGCCGCGGCCATTTCCTCCGCATGGGCGAGCGCGTCGCGCGCGGAGAAAAATTTTCCTCCGTCGGAAAAGGAGTCGCGCGTGACGTTCAGGACTCCCATTATCAACACGCGCGCGCCGAAGTCGGGCAATTTTCTATCGTGGGGGCTTTTCCACATCTTCGCAAATTTGTTCAAGGTAGTTGAGATATTCCGAAATTTCGTCGGAAGGATACGCCCTGGCGATGGAGCGCGCGCGCCGCACAGCTTCGGGCAAATCGGACTGCGCGGCGGCGATTCTCAACCTGCCGTACATGGACGCCTCCCGCAAAGACGGGTCGGACAGGCATTCGCCAAAGAGCCGCTCCGCCTCCACATGCGCGCCGGAATCGGCCAGCACCCGCGCCAATTCAAAAGTCAGGCGCAGATCCTGCGGGTTTGCCAGGCGAGCCTGCCGCAGATATTTTTCCGCCGCAAAAAAGTCGCCGCCTGCCGACGCGCACGCCGCGCGCAACAGCGCCGCGTCCGCTGCCGATTCGCTCCCGAGTTTCGCGCACAACCTCTCGGCCTCCGGGTATTCCGACAGCGCGTAATACGCCTTGGCGCAATTTAAAAGCCCGGCCTCGCGCGCCTTTTTGTCCTTCAGGCTATCGTATATTTTTTCGGCGCGCTCGGGCGAGAAATTTTTGACGTATAGCCCCGCGAGAACGCGCTTGAAGGAATCGTCCCCCACGCCCGCGGCGCGCGCGGATTCAAGGGCGCAAATCGCCCCCGCATCGTCGCCCAACTCGCATTTCGAGCGCGCGAGCGCGCGCCACGCCGCGGCGTCGGAGGCGTCTTTGCGCAGCAGAGATTCCGCCAGCGCCGCGCATTCGCCCCACCTTCCTAAGCCCGCCAGGCAGCCCAGCATAATGCGCAAGTTGCCGACATTTCCGGGGTCGTACGCCAAAGCCGAATTGCAGCAGGCAAGAGCCGCGCCGAAGTCGCCCGCCTCCGCGTGCCTGGAGGCCATGAGGGAAAGTATCTGCGCGTCCGCGCCCCCGCAGAGGGCCAGCGCACCGACGAGCGACTCAAAACCCTCGTCGAATTTCCCCAGCTTGAATTGGACGATTCCCAAATTCTTGCGCGCCTGAAAAAACGACGGCGACTTCTCCACCGCGCGCTTATACGCCTTCTCCGCCGCCGGGAAATCGCCTTCGCGCCAGCGCAGATTGCCCAGGTTAAAGAGCACGGGCGCGCCCGCCCAATCCTCCCCCGCGGCCGATTCGAGAATCTCCGCCGCCTTTGAAACGCTCTCGCCCTGCGCCTTTGAGGCGCGCGCGAGAACCGACGCCTCCCGCTTTGAAACCTGCGGCGCGCCTATGTGCGAAAAGTCCGCCGCAAAAGCCGACTGCGACGCCGAAAGCGCAAGCGCGAGCAATATTGCCAGAAACTTTTTCATTTTAAAATTCTAAACGGCACCGGCAGTATGAACCGCGCGCGCGCCGCCTTTCCGTTTTTTGTGGGAGACTCAAACCTCAATGCCGCGGCCGCATCGATTGCGCAAGCCTCAAAGCGCGAATCCGTCGAATGCTCCACGCCCTCGACCTCCACCGAACCGTCCTCCAGAATGAGCACCGAAAGGCGGACTTCCCCCTCGATTCCGCGCTTCAAGAGCTCCGGCGGATACTTTGCCCGCGCCCCGGAAACGCGCCGCGGAATCCTGTCGAGCTCCGACAGCTCGAACGCCACGGCCTCCGGACTTGCCGTCACGGACGCGAAATCGGCAAATTCAAAATTGCCCGAAAAATCCCCCGGCAATCCCGGAGCCGAAACTGCGAGGGCGGAAAAGTCCGGATTCGCACTCGGCTCCGCAAAGCGCAGCGGAGCATGCGCGCGCCCAAAATTCGGAGCGCGCAACGCTGGAACGCCCGAAGGGGGCCGATTGCGCTTCGCAGCCTCCCCGACCGGAAGCGCCTTGATCGGAATCGCGCGCACAGCGGAAATCTCCGCGGGCTTCCCCCCCTTTCGACCCGCGGCAATCGACAGCGGCAAAATCGCAAAGACGCACGCCGAAAGCGCGACCGCCAAAAGGAAGCTGCGCCACTTAGTGGCCGGCATGTCGAAATCCGCCTTCATTTTTTGTCCGTCGAAACGTATATGGCCTGCGCGCCGGCGGATTTGGCGCACTCCATGGCCTCAACCAGCCTGTCCACGGGAACGCGCGAGTCGGCCCTGAGAACCACCGCGCCCGCGCCCCCGCCCGACAACCTGCGCGCCAGCGCGACCCTGAGCCCGGAGGCGTCGAGGCGCGCGGAGTCCAAGATGAAATTTGAATCCGCGTCTATGACCACGACCGGCGCGTCGGGATCCGCCGCCTCGGTCTGCGAAGATTTCGGCGCGTCGATTTTCATGGCCGCCGAATCGGCAAACTCCATCGTCACTATGAAAAAAATCAGCAGTATGAATATGACGTCTATCAGCGGGGAGATGTTTATCGCCTGCGCCTCCTCCTCTTCCTGAAATCTCGGGCGGCGAAAGCTCATGACAGTTCTCCGGTTATCACCGCCGCTTCGCGGCGGGCGAGGTTTATGAGAAGCTTTTGCGACTGCGCCGCCGCGACCATCGCCATAATCCACGCGGGAATCGCCACCACGAGCCCCGCCTGCGTCGTCACCAGCGCGGCCGATACCCCAGATGCGACCTCCGCGGAATCCACTCCCGCCGACGCAATCGAAAGCGTCATTCCGCAGACTGTGCCCAGCAGCCCGATCAGCGGCGCGACGCCGGAAAGTATCTTCAGGGTTTTCAGCCTTCTGTCCGAACCCGACATGAGTTTCA
>CALXMX010000124.1 GCA_944389575.1 uncultured Opitutales bacterium | reverse complement strand
TCCAACGGGCACTCGGGTCAAGCAAATCCACAATCCGCGAATTTTAATTCGCGAATTTTAATCGGCGATTTTTTTGTTTGTGCGAATGCGAAAAAAGCGGTTTAATATTTTACTATCTCAAGGGGGGAGGAGGAAGCGCGTGAACGAAACATGCTCAAATGTGGTTTTATCCGGCGTAAACGCCGGCCGTGAATATGCCAAAATTTTTCCCGAACGCTTCGGCATTCGCGCGCCGCGCTTCGGCGGGAGGAAAAGCGCAGCGGCTTCTTGCCGGAGAGGCTTTGAAGCGGGCCGTTGGCGTTTCGCCCAAAGTTTGCGCGCCTTCTTTTGCCCATTTTGCGCGCGCCTCAAAATTCCCTCCCGCTCTCTTTCGCGCGCAGCCGAGGCTGCGCGCGGGCGCATCGCGCGCGCCGGGCAAACTAAAAGGGGACGCTTCGGCAAACTCGCCCGCATTCCCCCCTGGAACATTTTGCGCGCGCCGAGAGAAAGCCTAATTATGCAGGCCAAATTTTAAGCAAACGAAAAACCACGGACACCATATGAAAAATTCCACGGCAATATCAATCATTGCGGCCGCGACTCTCGCGGCGGGCGCGGCATTCGGCCTGCCAAAGCCTTCCTCGCCAAACCCCGGTTTGCGCTACTACTACCACGTCCCAAAGGCGGAGCTCCCCATTGAGGCCGAATACGACGTAGTAGTGTACGGAGGCACGCCCGGAGGCGTCGGGGCGGCCGTGCAGGCCAAGAGAATGGGCAAGAGCGCCGCCCTCTACGTCTTTCGCAGACACGTCGGCGGCCTGACCTCCGCCGGCCTCACCGAAACCGACATAGGCAAGCGCAACGCGATAGGCGGCCTGCCGCTGGAACTCTACGCGAAAATCGGCAAATGGTCGCACTTCCGCCCGAGCCAGGCCGAGACCGCTTTTCTGGAGATGCTCGAGGAAGCGGGCGTGCCCGTATATTTTGAACACAGGTTGGACAAAGTCGAAAAGCGCGGCGCGCGCATAACTAAAATAACGTTTGAAAACGGCAACAGCGCCCGGGGAAAGATGTTCGTGGACGCAACGTACGAGGGCGATCTCATGGCGAAAGCCGGCGTATCGTACATGGCGGGGAGGGAAGACAACGCGCGCTTCGGCGAAAAATACAACGGCGTATATTTCTCAAATCACAGCCACCTGCCGAGATTTCCCGTAGATCCGTATAAGGTCGAGGGGGACCCGTCGAGCGGACTTCTCGAAGGCGTCAGCGGCGCAAGCGCCGGCGCAATCGGCAAGGGCGACAAGAAACTGCAATCCTACTGTTTCAGAATGTGGGCCACGAGAGCCGGCGACAAAGTTCCCTGGCCAAAGCCCGACAATTACCGCCCCGAGCGCTACGAGCTTCTCAAGCGGTACGTAAACTCCGCGCCCTCGCCGGACTTCTGGGATTTGCGCTACCGCCACGGCCCCGTCAAAATCAACGAGGGCGACTGCAACAACGCCGGCCCGATTTCAATCGACCACGTCGGCGCGAACTACGGCTGGGCGGAAGGCTCCTACGAGGAGCGCGAAAAAATATTTCAAGACCACGTAAACTACCAGCAGGGTTTCATGTACTTTCTGGCCAACGACGAGTCCGTGCCGGCAAGCCTGCGCGAAAGGGTCGCCGCCTACGGCCTGGAGGCCAACGAATTCCCGGAGACGGGCCACTGGCCGCACGAGCTCTACGTGCGCGAGGGCCGCAGAATGCTGTCCGACTACGTGATGACGCAGGCCAATTGCGAACTCAAAAGAACCGCCGAAGACTCCGTGGGGCTGGGCAGCTACCAGATGGATTCCCACCATGTCGAAAGGGTTGTAAGGGACGGCAAGATGGCCGCCGAAGGGGGATTTGAGAAGAGGGTCAGAAGGCCGTATCCAGTCAGCTACAAGAGCATAGTTCCGAAAAAATCCGAATGCGAAAATCTGTTTGTGCCCGTCGCGCTCTCGGCCTCCCACGTGGCGTTCGGCTCGATAAGAATGGAGCCGGTATTCATGATTCTCGGCCAGAGCGCGGCGACGGCGGCCTCCATCGCCATAGACGACGCCTGCGCCGTCCAAGACGTAGATTATCCCAAACTGCGGCGCAGGCTTCTGGCCGACAAACAGATTTTGGACGTCCCCGCGGACAATCCCGGCAAATAGGCCTGCGCAACCGGAAGAAACACCGCAAAACTTCGGGAAAAATTAAAGGGCAATCCGCAAAAGATTAACGACAACCGCGAGATTTTCTAATTCCCGCATCTGCGCAAATCGGAGTCCCGGAAGCCGAATCGGATCCCGGAAACTTCAGCGATTTGGCGCGCAAAAAAGCGCGTCAGAAAGCGAAGCGGCGCGGCGGAAGTGGAATATATCCAAGCCGCACGTATCGCCCATGCCACCCATGCCGCCATGCCGCCGATACCGACCATTCCGCCGATATTATCCATGCCGCCCGGCAACTCTCCGGCCGATTTTAGAATGCGGGTATTTTTGCCGCGCGTTTTCTTGACTTAAACAGTCTCCGCCTTCGCCTCGCCTTCCCCGCCCTATTGAGCAATCTGCGGCGGCGCAACTTCCGGGCGCGGTTTGGCGCGGTTTTAATTCATATTTAAGATGCGGCGCAGACGGAATAAGAAAAAGGGGGGAAACGCGCGGGCCGGGCGCGACTTTGATTCCGCTTCAGGCCGCCTATTCCCGCAGCGCCTATTCCCGGCTTGAACAGATTCCGCCTCCGCGCAAATCGAAATAAATTCCCGCCGACCATTGCGCGCACGCGCGGCGCCTGCGAAATTTTCAAGATGTCCCAAAAATACCGGACATATCCAAAATATTTTTTGCAAACCTTTTGCGTTTTTGAGAAAATGCGCAAAACATAAACGCGCCGCAAAAAGAAAATGCACACAGCGATTCAGGAAAAGAAATTCTGGCAAAAGCCGTTTTACAAGTGGGAGGTTCTCCTTCTGCTGTGGTTTGCGTTTTTGCTCAACCAAGCCGACAGGCAAATCTACAACACGCTGCTTGAAAAAATATCGGCCTCGCTCGGCCTGACCTCCGCCGAAGCGGGACTGGTCGCCACACTCTTCAGCCTCGTCTTTGCAATGTTCGTTCCGCTCTCCGGATTGGCGGCGGACAGGCTTAGCAAAAAGTCCATTCTCTGTTTCGCCGTGTTCCTCTGGAGCTTTGCCACAATCGCGTCCGGCGCGTGCTACGGATTTATAGCCTTCATAGTTTTTAGGAGCGTGGCAACGGGATTCGGGGAGGCGTGCTTCGGCCCGGCCAACTACTCGACCATCGCCGAATGGCATGAGCAGGACACCCGGGCGCGGGCGATGAGCATACACCAAACCTCATACTACTTCGGGGTGATAGTAAGCGGCGCGCTGGCGGGCTGGATTGCGGACAACTGGGGCTGGCGCGCGGCGTTCTACGTATTCGGAACTGCGGGAATCGCGCTGGGCGCCGTCATTTTCATGCGCCTAAAAGACAGGTTCCCCGCCGGACCCGACTCGGACATTCTGGCGGCAAATCGAAAACCGAAGGACTGCGCGGAAACCGCAAACGAAGCCGCAAGCAAAGCTGCGAACGAAGCCGCAGACAAGCCCGCGCAAAAGCCTTCCGCGCCGACTTTCGCCGAATCTCTAAAGGCCGTGCTCGTCGTCCCGACGGCCCTCTGCCTGACGATAGCCTTTTCCGGACTGATATTCGTCCTGCAAGGATACCTGACCTGGTCGACATTCTACCTTCAGGAAAAGTTCGGGCTCTCAAATGCGGAGGCCGGATTCAGCGCGGTATTTTACACGCACATAGCGGCGTTTGTCGGAATACTCGCCGCGGGCTGGATTTCGGACGCAATCGCAAAAAAATCCCCGCGGCTGCGCATTCTCATGCAGGCGGTCGGGCTGTTGTGCGCGTGCCCGTTCATCGTCATGATGGGAATTTCGGAGTCGCTCGCGCTGGTGTACGTCGGCTTTCTCGGCTTCGGATTCTTCCGCGCGGCGTTCGACGCGAACACGTACGCGGTGCTCTACGACGTAATAGGGCGCAGGTACCGGTCGAGCGCGGCGGGCGTCATGCTCTTTTTGGGATTCGGAACGGGGTCGTTTGCGCCGTACATACTCGGCCTGCTGAAACCGGTTTTGGGGCTTTCACTTGGCATATCATTGCTGGCGGCGGTTTGGGTGCTTGCGGCGGCGCTTCTGATAGCGGCCTACAAATTCTTTTACATGCGCGACCTCCGCAGGGCGATGGAGGCCGACCGCCCGTAGGCGAACGGCTCGCGGCAGGCATTGCGCCGCAGACTCTTGCCTTTGCCAAAGCCGCGCGCAACCCGCAAAATCCGATTCGGCAAAATTTTTACAGGACATGAAAATAACAAAAATAAAAACCTTCCTCTGCGACGCATACCGGACAAACTGGGTGTTCGTAAAAGTGTTTACGGATTCCGGAATAACCGGCGTCGGGGAGGCGACTCTTGAATACAAGGAACACGCCGTAATCGGCGCGATAGGCGAGCTTGAACGCGCGCTGGCCGGAAAGGATCCCCACAACATAGAGGCGATATTTCACGACTGCGTGCGCGACGCGTACTGGCGCGGCGGCCCCGTGCTGATGAGCGCGCTCGCCGGCGTGGAAATGGCGCTTTGGGACATCAAGGGAAAGTCGCTCGGCGTTCCGGTGTGGCAGCTGCTCGGAGGCAAGGTGCGCGACGCCGTGCCGTGCTATGCAAACGGCTGG
>CALXMX010000123.1 GCA_944389575.1 uncultured Opitutales bacterium | reverse complement strand
GGTTCTTAAAGGGAGTTTCGATAGCCCCGAAATCGAAAAAATCGACTTTGCGGAAACCTTCCGAGAAGCCGCTTAGAAAGGCCGCATGAGCTGGATAAAAATCAGGGAAGAAAATCTGGCGACATATCAGGCGGGAAAGCTTGTTGAAGCCATGAAGACGAAGGCCCTCGATACGGGCCAGGAGAATCCGATACCCGAGGCGATTCGCGTTGTGGTGGAGAAGATTCGCGGGGCTATAATGGCGGGCGGGTACTCGGTTGACAAAGACGCGTCCATGATTCCGGCTTCGCTGGAGCGCGACGCATTCGCGCTCATAGTCGCGGTCGCCAAACCGCGCCTCAGCCTTGAACTGAAAGACGACGAAAAGACGGCGAACCTGAAAGCCCTCGAACTTTTGGACAAAATCGCGGCGGGGGAATTTGACGTGTCGCGACCCGACAATCCGGATGCGGAGGAAACCGCCCAGAAATCCGGCGGCTGCCGGCTTGTGCCTCCCGCGCGCGGCGTGCCCTCGCGAAACGATTTTAACGGACTTTGACAAATGCCCTATGACCGGTCAGTAGGCGCGTATATCGAGCGCAAGCAGGCGGTGGCCACGGATTTGACCACCCGCGAAATGCAGACTCTTTCGCGCCAGATACGGGAGCGCGCGTTTTGGTCGGCGACCGTCAACAACGCGAAAGTCGTAAGCGCGATGCAGCGGGCCTGCGCGGACTTTGCAAAGGGGAAACTTTCGATGTCCGACGCTCGGCTTGCGATTCAGAAGGCTCTCGATTCCGCCGGATACAAGCCTGCCGACGGCACGGCGGGCTCTATCAGGGATTTAAACACCTTCCGCCGCCAGGACCTGATTCTGCGGACAAATCTTGAAATGGCGCAGGGCTACGCGCGGCACGCCGAGGCGCAGGAAGACCTCGATTTTTATCCGTGCTACGAGCTGATACGCATACGCCGAGCCCGACAGCCGCGGGATTGGAAGAGCCGCTGGACGGCGGCGGGCGGCAAGCTTTACGGCGGCAAGATGATTGCCGAGGTAAACGACCCCGTTTGGGCGAAAATATCGCGGTTTGGAAATCCCTATCCGCCGTTCGACTTCAACTCCGGAATGGGCCTGCGCGACGTTTCGCGCGGCGAGGCCGTGAAGTGCGGCGCGATAAATGAGGACCATTTTGCCGAGCCGGAAGACATACCCTCGATAAACGAAAGTTTGGAGAGCGAAATCTCCGGAGCGTCGGACGAGTTGAAGGCGGAAATCTCCGACAAGATGAAAGGTTTTGCCGAGTGGCGGGGCGACAAGCTCGTATTCACCGACCCGAACGGCACGAAGCCCTATTCCTCAAAGGAGATTGTGGACGTGATAAACAAGCCGCTGCCTGAAAATTTCTACGGCGACGGCAAAAGCCCCTACCACCAGCGCGACGCGCTTGTCGAGTGGACGAAAGATTCCGACTACATAAAAAACCACACGACAAGCGACAAGGCGTACCACTTCGGGCGGCTCTTAAAGCGCATAGAGCCCATGAAGGCGGACGAAAAGCTATACCGCGGCATGAGCTGGAACGCCAAATACCCGAACCAGAAAGCGGCGTATGACGGCTTTATGGAGCAGGTTGAAGAAGGGTATTTCGAGCGTTCAACGTTTGAATCTTACTCGACCAACGCGGCAATGGTTAAAGATAAGTATATGGATAAACCTACAAAGGTGTTTATCACGGTCGTGAGGCACTCTAACGCAAAATATATAGGAGAGGTTGTAAAGAGGTATTTTGAACGCAACGCAGACGAACAGGAAGTTCTGTTTTCGCGCGGCGGAAGAATGAAAATCCTGAAAAAGGAAATCCGCGGAGACACCCTTTATTTAACGGTGGAGGAATCCCAATGAAGCGGACGCTGGGAATAATAGTTTCTGCCGTTCTTAATGCGGGCAATATAGCGTTCCATAACGTAAGGAATAGTGTCGGGATGCCTGTACGGCATGGAAAGCTTGTGCAAATCCGCAAGTTCCTGACGGCGGTTTATGCGCTCTTCCTCGGGCATATCGGTTGCGGCGCAAACGCGCTCATATTCGGCATTACGCCACCTGAAAAAGTCGCGTTCCTCAACCGTATTATATCCGCCTTCCAACATTGTGCTTTACACAATCGTAAAAATTCCGCGCAAGTCAAGCATTTAGGAAAGGAGGGCTCCTATGCTTAAAATAGGCGTAAAGTTCTCCGGCGATACAAAGGAGCGCATAGAGGCCCTCATTAACGGATTCACCAAAAAGCGCGGCGTGCTGATGGGCAAGATTGCCAAGCGTCTTGAAGCGGACTTGCGCGACAAGTTCGTTTCAAACGGCGGCAAGAGCTTTTGGCAGGACGCCTCGCGGAGCATATTCAAATCCAATACGGATTCTACGGCGTCGGTCGCGGTGAACAAGCCTGGAGTGGCCCTGCAATACTACGGAGGCACGGTAAGGCCCAAAAGGGCGAAGAACCTCGCAATCCCCATGCGCGCCGAATTTCGCGGAAAGAATCCGCGCGAGCTTACCGGAAAAAGGCTGTTTACATTCGGGCAATACGGAGCCGCCGGAAAGAGATTTTTGGCGTACAAGGACGGCGCGGCGGTCAGGGTGGCGTACCTGCTGACGCCGAAGGCCGTAATAAAACCCCACAGAGACAAATTCCTTACCGACCGCGAAATTATATCCGGTGCGGAAGAAACAATAAAAATATACGCGAATAACTGCTATGGCTTATCAATTCACTAAATCGAAGTCGCGCGAGCTCCAGGAATGGATTATCGGGCAAATCCGCGAGGTTTTGCCGGACGAAAGCAT
>CALXMX010000122.1 GCA_944389575.1 uncultured Opitutales bacterium | reverse complement strand
ATAAAAACTAAACAACATCAGAGGCATTGTAGGACTTCCGTCCTCTTTGCCTCCCTTTTTTTCTACTTCTTCTACCCTCATCCCACTATCTTTGACGATGAGCGGCAATTTTTCGTTTTGCGGTTTGCCGTCAAGGCGCATTTCGGCGGGGGGCGTTTTTTAGCAAATTGCATTTTTTATGCCGGCGCATTGAAAGATTCGGCCATGTAAGACGGAGCGGAAAATCAAATCCTTTGCGCCGGACAATTTTTCTTTGAAGCTTCGCGCTTTTTGGAGCTTTGACGCGGTTTTTGATTGAAATTTACAAGCTCGCCGTATGGCTTGCCGCAAACGTAGGGTTGACATGGGAGGAGGTGTTAGACTTGTCGCCGTTGAGACCTCTGTTTGTGGCCCGCGCAATAGACCGCCGCCGCGCGCTCGACAAGCTCGCAATATACGACGCGCAGGCCGCCTTTATGGACGAAAAATCCCTCAACCGGCTCAACGCCGAATTGAGGGAGGCCCAAAGGTGACGAGAGAGGAAAGGTTATTTCAACCAACGGTGCTCTCTATCTCCGATAAAGGTACTACCGCCTTCAACCATCGCATAACTCTTAAACTTTTTCCATAAAACATCTATCAGGCACAGAAAGAATATGAAGCCGCCCATGACGCTAACATATACGACAATCTTTATCAGAATGTCCAATATGCTCATTAGAGTTGTGGGTTCTTCGGTCATCTTCTCTTCTTTCTTTAATTAAAATATCGCACAAAAGTTCCACAAATCAACAAAAATTGAACGGGAAATGGCGGTGCAGAAACTTGCGGCGGCGATAAGGTCGCAGGGCGGGGGGGCGTTTCATTGCAAGACAATGCGGCATTCCTTTTTCAACGCCGCCTTTCAAGCTCCGCCGGATTCTTTGCCCCGCTCATTCTTCATAAGAGACGTTCGGAGGCAGGTCGACGGTGGGCAGCTGCTTCCATTTTCCGTTCACTTTTATCACCACGATGTGGTTGTCCTTGTCGTAGAAAATGGAACCGTCCTTTGCGTTTTTGAGGGCTCTTTTCTTGAGCACTTTTGCCTCTTCGAGATAGCCCACTCCGGCGCGGGCGTGGTCGCAGTCCCTGGAGCTTTTGAAGTTTTCCCGCGGATAAAGTTTCTTCGCCCTTTCGCGTATTTGCTCTCTGGGCGGCATTTTGTCGAGCAGGTCGTCCTTCCCGATGTTGTCGAGGCGGAAGATGTTTCTCATTTCCACTTCTCCGTAAAAAATGGCCCTGTCGCGCGAGAACATGTAGGAGTGGTAGGGCACGTCCGAGCCTATTCTGAACCAGTTGTAGGCGTTCAGCCCCTGTCCGTACACCGACGCGTAATAGTAAAGCTCGGCTACCGGAAGGCCCTCCTCGACATGCTTGTTGAGTATCATCGTAATGCGCGACTTGTCGTCGTTCGCATAGGCCTCAAACACGTGCAGCCCCCAGCGTTTTTTGTGCGAATTGTTTCCGCGCACCATAATTGTTGCGTCCGTGGATATTGACGAGTCGAAGAACAGAGGAACTGGAACTTTGTTCTTGTCCATTCCGTAGTAGTACGAGCGTTCCGACCATTTTTCCCAATCGGGATTTACGAAGGATTCAAACTTGATTTGCTCGCGCTGCGGCGTTGCGGCGCTGGCCGAAACTTCCGCGGCGGAGGAATTGCCGCGCGTTTGCCCGGCGGCGCTTCCGCCGCGCGCGGACGCGGATTTTTCGGCCTTAGCGCCGGCGTTTTGAGCGTCCTCGGCCGCCGACGCAGCTGTTGCGGCCGCCGCCGCGAAAAGGCAGGCGATTTTAAATATGTTTTTTGCGCGTTTGGTGATTCCCATGTTTTTTATCGGTTTAGAAGTTCGAGGGCTTTTTTGTGGAGTTCGGGGGTGCACGCGGCGATCAGGCCGTCGACATTGCCTATGTTCGTCCCCCCCTTCCAGTCGGAATATGATACGCCCGCGCCGCGCAGGGCGGGGATTAGGGCGGCGGCGTCCCAAATTTCCAATGTGGCGTCCGCCATAATGTGGGCGAGGCCGCGGCAGACGAGCATGTAGCCGTAGCAGTCGCCCCACGTGCGGGCTATGGCGGCCCTGTTTTCAAGCTCGCGCCAGTTGGTCTTTCTGGCTTTTTCGCAGTATCGGAAGTCGGAGCTTAGCAGTGTAATTCCGTCGAGCTCCGTATTCTTTGCTGCGCGCACGGGGGAGCCGTTGAACAGGCATTCGCGGCAGTCGCCCACTATGCGTTCTTTTAGGACGGGCTGGTCGATCAGACCCAAAATCGGCTCTCCGCCGCGGGCGAGCCCGATTAACGTTCCGAAGAGCGGGACTCCGGTGATGAACGATTTTGTCCCGTCGATGGGGTCGATTATCCATACAAATTCGGCGTCCGGATTTTTATTTCCCCATTCCTCTCCGATTATCCCGTGGTCGGGGAAATTTTTTTCTATCTCGCGGCGGAGCATCTCCTCGGTATTTTTGTCTATTGCGGTGACGGGAGAGGCGTCGGCCTTGTAGTCGATGTCGATTCGCCTGCCGAAATTTTTTGCGATGTATTCGCCGCTCATGTCCGCGAGCCTGTTGATAAAAATCTTGAAACTTTCAATGTTCATGACCCTAATAGGATAGAGCTGTTTCTTTTGTGGGCAAGATGAAAAACGTACCCGTTCCCATTATAGCCGTCGATTTTGAGGGTTCGCGTTCCGTCGGAATAGTAGAGTACGGGGCGGCCGAATTTTTCGGGGGCGAACTTCGCTCCGCCCATACGCGCATCTGCCGGCCGGACTCCAAAATCTCCGAGCGCGACCGCGCGCTGTTCGACATATCCGACGCCGACGCCCGCGCCTGCCGCCCGTTTTCCGACGACATAGGCCTGTTCGTGGACATGCGCCGCAGGGGCATTTTCTGCGCCCACAACGCCTCCGTGGAGGATTCCCTCTTGCGCGCGCAGGCGGTGTCTCCGGGGGCGGTGCCGGACTTTGTTCGCGGGGGAGCCTGCGCCTCTTGGGGGCCGTGGCTGGATTCGTTCGCATTTTGCAAAAATGTGTATCCGTCTATGGACAGCGCGAAGCTTTCCGACGCGGTCGATGCGCTCGGAATTTCGGGAGAGCTCGGCGAATTGGCGCGGAACTTCTGCCCGCCCGGAAGGCGCAAGTGGCACTGCGCGCTCTTTGACGCCATCGCCTGCGGACTGATTTATGCGCGCACATGTTCGTCGGAGGGATTCGAGGGGGTGACCCTGGCGTGGCTCGCCGAACAGTCCGGCGTCAGGGGCGCCTCGCAGCGCGATTTCGAACAGCTTGTATGAGGCCGGACCTTCAAAAACGCCGCATGAGTAAAAGCGACAGAATAAAGCTGCTCAACGCGCTTTTGGCGGGGGGCGTTTCGCGCGAAATGCCGCTTTCTGCCGAGGCCTCCGCGGGGATAGACGCCGCCCTTTCGGAGCTTGCGCGCGCCAGCCGGCCGGCCGATTTGAGAGAGTTTGCAAAGTCTATGCTCTCAATCTACGACCCCGGCGCGCAGGCGGAGGTGATGGAATTCGACGAGAGGCATTTCGATCCGCTGTTTGCGATTCCGGAATTGGTTTCGGCAATGAGGCGACTTTCGGGATTCCCTCGCTCCGTATTGATCGTGTACGGCTTGGACTCGCCCCTCAGGGGCGCGTCCGGGCGCGGCGTTAGGAGGCGGAGGGCGGAATATTCGCGCAATGTCGCCTTTATCGAAGACTACGCGATGCGCTATGCGGACTTGCTTCCGAATTTGGAGATTCTGTTCGTCTAACTCCGCTTAGATCCCTTTGTTTGTTTCGCCTCATTTTTGCGCGGGAGCGGAACGGGAAGCGCGCCTTTTTTGCGCCTATGCTTTCCCCATGCTCGCGCCCATGCCCGCGCGTGGCGCGCATTAAAGTCGCGCTAAAAATGTTTCGCTGCTTCATTTTCGACCAAGAGCCAAATGATGGGCGCATCGTCCTTGTCCCGCGTTGTATGTATTGCGAAAGCATTTTTAATAATATTCCGCATGGCAGGTTTTATAAAAATGCGCTTTGCTATTTGCGTGGCAATGTACCGCGCCACACTTTTTCGCGCTCATTCTTTCCCCCCATGCTCGCGCCCATGCCCGCGCGCGGCGCGCATTAAAGTCGCGCTAAAAATGTTTCGCTGCTTCATTTTCGACCAAGAGCCAAATGATGGGCGCATCGTCCTTGTCCCGCGTTGTATGTATTGCGAAAGCATT
>CALXMX010000121.1 GCA_944389575.1 uncultured Opitutales bacterium | reverse complement strand
GCGCGGCGGATATTGCCGCGGCGGTGCGAATGGAAATTTTCACAGTATTTTCAATATGGTTGAGGCTCTCTGCCCGGTGCTTGTCTTGGTGAAGGCGACGTGTATTCCCCCGCCGGCTTCGGCCGCCGCGAGCGGGGCGAGGGCGGATACGGAGTAGTTCAGGCCGAATCTTTCCTCCAAAAATACGGGGCTTGGCAGCGAGGCTTTTTCGGCGAGCTCCAACATGTATCGCCTTTGAAATTTGTTGTAGGAAAACGGAATTATGAGCGTCCGAACGTCGCCCGCGGCCGCGCCGCATGAGGCGATCTGCTCCGACAGTGCGCGCGCCTCGTCCTCCGGTCGCCTTTCGCAGTCGCGTATGTCGAGAGACAAGACTTCCGCGAACGCGTCGCCGCGCGGCTGTCGTGAGATCAGATACGCCGCCGCAATCTCGGAAAACGGCCGCGACGCTTCCGCAAATCTCCCCGGCTCGGACATGAACTTTTCGGCGCATTCGCAGTATTCGTCGCACGCGCCCGCTATCGCCCAATCCGCGGCCGACGACGACATCTCCAATTCGGCCTGCCACAGCGCGCATTCAAACGACGCCTCTCTCGCGCTGACCGCGCTGTTCAGCCCCTTTAGCCCCAGATGCATGCTTATCGCGGCCGCGGGCGCGTTGTGCACGGAATTTGTAAAGGCCGTCGGGAGCGGGTTCGATTCGCCGTTTTCTATCGCGTTTTCTATGAACTTCAGCGTCTGCTGCGTCATTCCCAATCCCGTTCCAATGCACGCGCACGCGCGCTCGCGCTCGATGTCCTCCGGAAGGCCTTGCGCGGCCTCAATGGCGGCGTTGAGCGCCATCTGCTGAAGCTTCGCCCAGCGGCGTTTTTTGAGCGCGGGAATTCCGGGCAGCAGAGAGCCGACGTCGCATCTTCCGCGCGCGTCCGGGGCGGACATGACTCTTTCGCGCCCGACGGAAGTTCCGCATACGGCCCCCGCGCCGATTAGAAAAATCCGGGCCGGCTTTGCGGCGCATAAGGGGCGCGCCTTGCCCTTTTTCGATATTATGGCGCAAGCGTTGTTTCCGCCGAATCCGAGCGAGGAGAATAAAATGTGGTCGACTTTCTTCGGCGTGTTGGAGCGCAGGGGCTGCGGCCGGATTTTTTCGTCGGCGTTTTCAAATCCGAAATTTTTTGGGAGCATATTCTCGCGCATGGCCTTTATCGATATTGCCGCATTGACTATGCCGCTCGCCCCGAGCGAGTGCCCGAACTTGCCCTTGAGCGAGGCAAACGGCGGCGCGCATTCTGCCCCGAATACCTTTTCCAGCGCGGCGGCTTCGGCTGCGTCGTTCGCGGCTGTGCCGGTTCCGTGCGCGCAGTAGAATCCGATGTCATTCGGCGACAGCCGCGCGGCCTTGAGCGCGTTGCGCATCGCGCGTTCAACGCCTTCGGCCTCCGGGTGGGGGGCCGTCGCGTGGTAGGCGTCCGCCGTGCAGGAGCAGGCCGACACTTCGGCGAGTATTTCAAGCCCCAGCTTCTCCGCCGCGTCCGAACGCGCAACCACGGCAACTCCCGCGGCCTCCCCGAGGTTTATTCCGTCCCTGTCCCTGTCGAATGGGCGGCAGACCCCGTTTGAAAGCAGCTGGAGCGACGCGAACCCGTTTACCGTAATTCTCGAAAGCGCGTCGACCCCGCACACTAACGCCGCGTCTATTTTCCCGGCGGATATTGCCGCGCATGCCGCCGCGAGCGCAAGCCCCGAGCTTGAGCACGCCGTCGAGATTGCGAAGCGCGGCCCCTTCGCCCCCGCGAATCTTGCCGCGGCGTCGGCGAGGCTCGAGCACTCGTGGCGCGCCATGGCGTTCCAGCCGTCGAACGCGCCCTTTTCGCGCAGCATTTTCACGAGGGCGTTCTCCGTCTCAAACACGTTTCCTATGCTCGTCCCGACGAATGTTCCGACGCGCCGGGCGTCGAACCCCGCAATACCCGCGGAGCCGAGCGCCTCGTCCAACGCGGACAAAAGCAGGCGTTCGCAGTTCGGCAGTCTCTCCCCTCGTCGAGGCGCGCTCCGGGGCGCGCAGGCAAAGAGGCGGAAGCCGTTTATCGGGCTGTCGAAAAGCGACTGCCTCCGCATGAGGCTGGAGTCTTGCAGGACGAACTTCCACGCGTTTTCAACACCGTCTCCCGAGCAGGCGGAAAGCCCGACGGCCGTGATTGCCGGACGCGCGCTCATTTCCCGTTTGCAAGCACGTAGTCTGCCAGCGAATCTATTGTGGCGAATGCGGTTTTCGTGTCCGCGCCGTCGTTGACGGATATGGAGTAGTCCCTTTCGAGCATGACGATGAGCTCAAGGGCGTCGACAGAGTCCAGGCCGAGGCCCTCTTCCCCGAAAAGCGGGGTGGAATATGTCAAATCCTCCTCGCCGATGTCGCCGAGGTTAAGGCATTCTATTATTTTTTTGCGGAGGTCGGATTTGAGTTCGTCTTTATCCATATTTTGATTTTTCAACTATGGATTTATTTTCAATTTTTGCGGCGCGCCTTGCAAGTCTATTGAGACCAGAAGTCGTAGAAATTAAACCATTGCAGCGGGTGGCGGCGGAGTGCGGCCTCCAGATTTGCGACGTATTTGTCCAGCATTTTCCCAATGTCCGGCGAGAGGGGGATTTCGCGGGCGAGCGTTTTGTATTTGGCCGCCGCCGTGCGCACGCAGAGTATTTGAATGGCTGGCGAGCCCGCCTTTTGAGCGAGCGCGAACGGCATGAGCGGAAAGCGCGCGGGGCTTCCGAGAAAGTCGCGCCGCCCGAAGCGGCCCGAGACGTATCTGTCGGCGTGGATTGCCACGATTCCCCCCGCCTTCAACGCCGCGTATGCCGCCGCCGCGCCGAAGGCGTCAGGCGGGATTTCTTCGGGGCGCTTCAGCTTTTCCGACTTCTCGAACATTTCGGATATTTCCCGCACTTCGTTGTCCGTTCCCACGACGCGCGCGGGAACGCCGAATCCAAGCAGGCTGTTGGACGACAGCTGCCAGCCGCCGACATGTGCGGTCAAAATCGCCGCGCCGCGCCCGCGCGCGAGGGCCTCGGAGATTTTCGCGTCGCTTTCCGAAGTGTCTATCGAGACTTTTCCGCTTCCGGAAAAGAACGCCGTCCTGTCTATAATCGACATGCCGAAGCTGTATAGCAGCGCGTAAAGGCGCGGGGAGAACGGCGACACTTTTTTGTTGTAAATTCTCTCCAAGTAGTCCCGCGCGCTTTCG
>CALXMX010000120.1 GCA_944389575.1 uncultured Opitutales bacterium | reverse complement strand
GATGAATTTTTTTGTCTTTCAAGGTTCCGGCGGCGCGAAATATTTCCTCTTGCGCCGGGGGATACACAGGCGAAATTTGGCGAATCGCCAAAGGCGTTGAAATTCGCATGGAGCTTGCAAGCGCGGGCAAATTTTTGCAGGCGCGCAGCCTGTTTAAAATTCGGCTGGACGCGGAAAGTTTCGCGGGGCGGGGCGGATTGCACAATTCCGCAGGCGCCGCAATCCCATTTTGCGCCGCAATCCCGTTTGACGCCGCAGGTTGCACAGCCGGCGGGAGCGTAGGGGAATTTCTTGTGCCGCTCGGCACCCGGCTTCGCCGTCGGTCGAAGACTTCCGTGGGGGTGGTCGCAAAAAAAGCTTATCTATGCCGCACGAAGCCGTGATGCGCAATGTTGCGCAGTTTGCGCGGGAAACGCTGGAACACCGCCCGTCGCGCGCTGGAATGCGGCCGGAGCTTCGCCGGTTTTGCGGTTAAGGTTCGTTTTTTGCGCGGCGGCGGAAGGCGCGCTTAGCCAATTGTCGCGATTCGCGCTCAAGGATTGGGCTTTGGCGAAACGTTTTTTGTTGACCGCCTCATCTTGCGGCGGATATTTTTTCCGGACAATGACGGAACGCGCTACAATAGCGGAAATATGCGCCACCCCATACGGGTATGGCGTCTTTGTTCAGGCGGTTTCAAAGACGTTCATGTTCTACGTGGACAGGGACAGGGGAATAGCCCTTCAGAACGCGATGGCGGGCTTTAGGAGCGTCAGGCCCCTTTCGCACGAATTTATGGTGCAGGTGTTGGACGGCTTGGACTGCAAAATAAGAAACGTGGTTTTTTACCATGTCGAAAACGGAACTTTTTTCACGCGCATAACCATCGACATGAAGAACGAACTGGGCGTTAAAATCGCCGAGATAGACGGCCGGCCGAGCGACACTCTCGCGCTTGCTCTCCGCGTGGGAGCGCCGATTTTCGTGGAGCAGAAAGTTCTCGACGCCGTGGACGACGTCTCCGAGACGCTCCGGAAGTTCAGGGAAAAGTAGGAGAATGCCTTTCCCCTTTTCCAGATTGGCGCCTACGCTCCTGCTGGCGCCCATGCAGGACATTACCGACGCCGGCTTTATGCGGATAGTCTCCGAGCGCGGCGCCCCCGACGCGTGCATATCGGAGTACTTCAGGATACACGAGTCCTACGAGCTCGATTCCAAAATTTTGGACGGGATACTCAATCCTCCCGGAGGCGTACGCGTGGGCGCGCAGTTTATTGGGGAGGACGAGCTTCTCATCGGGCGCGCGGCCGCCGAAATTGCACGCCGTTGGCCGCAAATCGACATGTTGGACTTGAATTTGGGGTGCCCGGCGCCCAAGATATACAGGAAGAATGTCGGCGGCGGGCTGCTGAGGGACGCCGGGAAGATGGAGTCTGTTGTGGCGGCCGCCCGCGACGTCTGGAGCGGGTGCTTCAGCGTCAAAATGCGCATCGGCTTTTCGGATTCCTCCGAATTTGAGCCGCTGTTTGAGCGCGTGCTTCGGCATTCGCCCGACTTTGTGACGATACATGCGCGCACCGTCAGGCAGCTCTATCGCGGCGAGGCCGACTACCGCGCGATTTCGCTGGCGGTGCGCATGGCCGGAGACATTCCCGTCATCGCCAATGGCGACATATTCAGCGCGCGGCGCGCGAAGGAGGTTCTGGATTCCACCGGCTGCGCGGGAGTGATGATAGGCAGGCACGCCGTGCGCAATCCGTGGATTTTTCGACAGACGAGGGAGGTCTTGGCTGGGCTTGAGCCGTTCAGGCCGAAGCTTTCCGACGTCGGCGAGTTCGTCGACGCGGTATGCGAAAAGGTGCGCTGCGGGGGCGTCCGCCTGAAGCATTTGGGTTCGCGCCTGAAGAAGTTTTTGAATTTTGTGGCCGTTGGAGTGGACCGCGAGGGAAAGTTTCTCTTCCGAATGCGCCGCGCCCGCGGGATAGACGAACTTCTGAAGGTCTGCGACGAGTTCCTCTTGGACGGCGGCAATGCCGATAAGCTCTTCGCGCTCGCCCCGTATGAAAACCTCTGTTCGCGGCCGAATCACGAGGCCGCTGCGGTCTCATGAGACGGTATTGCGGAATGAACGCGCGTGAGAAAATCGAAATTCTGTCCGCCCAAATCACTCCGGAGCGCTACGCGAAGATGCTGCGCGCGCTCGAATTTCGGACGCGCAGGCTGACCGTCGTTTTGGAGGACGTTTTCCAATCGCACAACGCTGCCGCCGTCCTGCGCAGCTGCGACGCCTTCGGGCTTCAGGACGCGCACATAATTGAGAATCTCTATAAGTTAAAAATCAGCGACAATGTGGATATGGGCGTTTCGAAGTGGCAGACGTTGCATTTTTACTCGCTTCCGACAGCCACGTACCAGCGTTCCGGAATGCCGAAGCCGAAGCGCGCGGGAGAGGCCGAATTGGAAAATTCGCGCAGGGCGTTTGCCGAGTTAAAGGCGCGCGGGTATTTTCTTGCGGCCTCTTCGCCGCGGGCGGGGGAGGCGTTCCTTTGCGACATTCCCGTCGACAGGCCGCTTGCGCTCCTGATAGGAACCGAGCTTACCGGACTTACGCAGGCCGCGTACGAAGCCGCCGATTTCGCGTTTTCCCTGCCGATGCTTGGCTTTGCGCAGAGCTTCAATCTTTCGGTGTTCGCCGCGATTTGCCTGTCGGAGCTCTCCTCCAGAATGAGGGCGGCGGGCGACGAGTGGAAAATGTCCGCCGAAGAAAAGGACAGCCTGCTTTTGGAATGGCTGCGAAAGAGCGTGTCGAACGCGGATTCGATCATAGGCGCCGCGGAGTGATTTTTCAAATAGCTCCGAAGCCGCGCGGGGGCGGGGAGGGGCGCGGCGCTCCAAGTCGCGCGCTCCGCGCAAATGCGCCCGTTGCGTTTCTCGTTCTTATCAAGCGGGGGAATTTTTTATGGCCTTTCATGTTTTGGGCGGAAAATATCGCGCGCAATTCGACTTTGCGCCGAAGTAAGTTTAGGCGCGCTTCGGCGAAAAGATGGGAGGCATTGCGCCGCTTTGGGAACGGAATTTGCGGCGCGTCGGATTTTTTATTTGCGGCGCGTTTAGTTTTAGGCAGGCGGATACAAATGCATTTTAGCGAAATATTTTTTTAGCATTATTGAAAGTGGGGGCGAAGTGCGCGCGCATATTCGCCTTTGCACATGCGCGCTTGAGTGAAAGAGGCGATATTGCAATCTCCGCTCTCGTCCGCTCTGCGCTCTTAGCGCGCGGCTGATTTTTGCGGTACGTTGCATTGCGCAATCAAATGGAACCAAACGCGCCCGCTAAAAAAATGCGCTCGGCGGAAATTGTGAGTCGCGTTGATTTATCTATCTTTGCGCGCCTTTCGAATGCCGGCTTTAGCTTGGCGGCCGCGGGCGGCGGGCGGACTTTATTGTGTTCCCCTTCGCCGCCGCCGCGCCGCGTCCGTTAAAATCGCTTTTCCCAGCCGCCCGACGGCGTTTTCCGAACGGCTTTCTTTATTTCCAACATGGTCAGAACCGAAATGCATTTTACGGGCGCAAATCCCGATTTGCGCGATATGGATTCAAGGCTGTTTTCCTCGCCGTCGTCCAGCGCGGCAAAAATTTTTGATTCGTCCTCGCGGAGGCTTATTTTCGGAGCGTCCGGCTTGCCGGTGTTTTCTGCCGGCGCGTTTGGAGCTATCGCAAGCTGGCCGGAGAAGGCGAGCTCCTCCAAAACGTCCTCGGCGCACGAGGCAAGCCTGACGCCGTCGCGTATCAAGGCGTGGCAGCCCCTGCTGGAGGGGCTGTCTATGCGGCCCGGAATCGCGAACACGTCGCGCCCCTGTTCGCCGGCGACGCGCGCGGTAATCATACTGCCGCCGCGCAGGTCGGACTCCACTACAATCGTCGCCAGCGACAATCCCGATATTATCCGGTTTCTTATTGGAAAGTTCTGCCTGTCCGCGCGCGACGACATCGGAAATTCCGAAATTACCGCCCCGCCGCTCTCGATTATTCTCTCGTACAGCCCCGCGTTTTCCGGCGGATACACCACGTCCACTCCGCAGCCTAAGACGGCGACAGTTTTTCCGCCGGCGTCGAGCGCTCCCGTGTGTGCGGCGGTGTCTATTCCGCGCGCCATGCCGCTGACGATAGTTATGCCGGCGCGGGCGAGGGTCATCGCAAATTTTCTCGCCGCCGAAAGCCCGTAAACGCTGCATTTGCGCGAGCCGACTATGGCTACGCACGGGGCGTCGAGATCGGCGGCGCCTATTTTATACAGGCCGAGCGGCTTGTCGTCCAAAGTCTTGAGCATCTTCGGATATTTGTCGCTCTCGATATGCAGGTAAACCGCTTTGGAGCGCTTCATTTTTTCGAGAACCTGCGCGGCGTCGACTTCCCCGCGCGACTTTATGATATTGTCGGCGGTCTTTTCCCCGATTTTTTCCACCTGCATCAGCTCCGATTTGGTGGCGGCAAAAATTCTTTCCGGCGCGCCGAATCTATCCAACAGGCGGCGCGCGGTGACGGCCCCCACGTCGCGGAGCATGGAAAGCCTTATGTATTCGATGGTCTTTTTCACTCGTATAAAATATCTGTTGGAATAGTGGATAGGACAAATTAATTTTAACGGTGTTCTTTATAGAATCAAATCAATTTCAGCGCCCCTCCCAATCTGTCCGCCACCTCTTTGCCCGCCGCCGCATTTTCCCCGAACTCCGCGAACACGCATTCCGCCGCGAGCCCCAGCCACATCGACGCGCAGCACAAAATCTCCTCCCCGTCCTTCATTTCCAAATCCGTCCGACCCGCCAGCGCCCCGCATATTCCCGCCAAAACGTCTCCGCTTCCGCCGCGCGAGAGTATCGGTCCGCCCTCCGTGCAGCGCGTGATTGCGCCCCCGCCGCACACGCGCGTGATGTGCCCCTTGAGCGCTATGTGCGCGCCGTATTCCTTGCAGGCGATGCGCAGGCATTCGTCGTCCGCCTTCGGGGCGAGCCTCAAAAATTCCCCCGCATGGGGCGTCATCAAAAGGGGCGCGCGGCGCTCCAATTTTGCAAGTTGCGGCGTTATTGCGTCGGCGTCCAAGACTCTCGGAACTTCCGGAAATTTCGCCAGCGCCCCCGCGACAAACTCGCGCGCCTCTTCCGCCGAAGTCAGCCCCGAACCCGCCAAAATCGCCGTGGGCGGCTTTATACCCTCGAGCAGTTTTAGGTTTTCCGGCAGCATCTGCCCCGACTCGCCGACTTCGCAGCCCGCCCAAATCGCCGACGGCAGCGCCGCCGCAAATCCCGGAACGAGGCTTTTTGGAACGAACGCCGTCACTATCCCGACCCCCGCGCGCACCGCCGCCGCCGCGTTGAGCATTGCGGCTCCCGGAAACCTCTCGGAGCCTGCGAATATCCAGAGGTGCCCGTATGTTCGCTTGTCGGATTGCGCGTTTCTCAACGCGTTCAGCTTCGCCAGCATTTTCGGCCGGGCGATAAATTCGGCGGCCTCCGCCTCGAATTGTCGAGCGGCCGGGGAACCGGCCTCGAAAAATCCCGTGTCCACATACCTTATTCGCCCCGCGAATTTCAAGTTGCGCTCCTCAAAGAGCGGGCTTTTCGCTATGCCGTTTGCGTATGTGGCGTCGGCGCGAAACACCGGGGCGGCCTCTGCTCCTTCCGAGGCTCCGGCCGGAATGTCCATGCTGATTTTTACCGACGCTTCAATTTCGTTTGCCGCGCGAATGGCGTCCTGTATGTGCGGCTTGGCGGGCGGCCTGAAATTCATTCCCACAAGCCCCTCGATCATTATATCGAAGCTCGCCCGCCGCGAGGCCAAGGCGGGCAGGGCGGAAAGATCCATCTTTTCCATGTCGGGCGCGGAGGATTCCAGTTGGCGGAACGCGCGCAGCGCAAGCTTTCTCATCTCCCCCTCGGGCGCGTGCGCCGCGGCGATTTTTGCGCCGGGAAACTTCGCTATAATTTCGCGCGCGGCCACCGACGCGTCCGCGCCGTTGTGCCCCTTGCCGATCAGCGCGAGAATGCGCGGGCGCTCCGGAAGCCGCGCGCCGAATTCGTCGAGAAAGCGCGCCGCACAGCCCGTTCCCGCCCGCATTATGGCCGACCAGTTTTCGGATTCGTCCCTCAGCAGTTCGGATTCTACAGTCTCGGCCTGTCTGCACGACAGTATCGGTACGGGGCGCGCGTTTTTCATATGATGGGCGTCGTTTTATTTGGAAAGTATTGCGACTGCCTGCGCGCAGTCCTTCAGGTGCGTGAGGCTGACGAGCATTTTTTTCGCCCCGCGCGCGCGAACCGCCTCGGCTGCGGTCGCGTCCAAAACGGTGCGCGGCGCGCCGCCGGCGTCGTTTTCCACCGAAAGCCCCCTGGGGGTTATCCCTTCGGAAAATCCCGTTCCGATGGCCTTTGCCATAGCCTCCTTTGCGGCGTATCTGGCGGCGTAGCGCTGGGCGGAATCGGCCCGCCCGCGGCAATAGGCTATTTCCGCGTCGGTAAATATTTTTTTGAGAAATGCGTCGCCATACTGATTTATCAGCCTCTCAATGCGCGCGACGTCGCATATGTCGATTCCCACTCCCGCTATCTGCGCTTCGCCGTCCATGTCGTCATTCCGCGATTAGCTCCTTCATCTCCCGCACCGCCTCGCGTACGCCCACCGCCAACGCGCGCGAGAGTATGCTGTGGCCTATGTTCAGCTCGTTGAAGGCGAACGCGCGCACGAGCGGGCGCACGTTTAGATAGTTTATGCCGTGCCCGGAGTTTACCGCCAGGCCGAGTTCCGCGGCGGCCTCCGCCGCGCGCCTGATTCTTTCGAGCTGCTCCCTGCGCTCGGCGTCCTTCAGCCAGGAGTTCGCATACGCCCCTGTGTGAAGCTCGACTGCCGGCGCGCCGATCTTTGCGGCGAGCCTTATCTGCTCGGGGTCCGGATCGACGAATATCGAGCAGCGCGCCCCCGTCTCCGAGAGCCTCTCCACCGCCGACGCCGCCTTGCCTGCGTTTGAACGCAAGTCCAGCCCCCCCTCGGTTGTTATTTCCATTCGGTTTTCCGGCACTAAGCACACGTAGTCCGGACACACCCGGAGGGCGACCGATATCACGTCTTCATTGCAGGCCATTTCCATATTCAGCTTTGTGGTTATGGCCCCGCGGAGGGCGAACATGTCGGCGTCCTGAATGTGCCTTCGGTCCTCGCGCAGATGCGCGGTTATGGAGTCGGCCCCGCCGAGCTCGGCTTCCAGCGCAATTTGCACAACGTCCGGCTCGACGATCGCGCTTTCGGCGTCGGATAATCTGTATCGCGCCTGCCGGAGCGTGGCGCTGTGGTCTATGTTTAC
>CALXMX010000119.1 GCA_944389575.1 uncultured Opitutales bacterium | reverse complement strand
TTAAAAGATAGATAATATGCTGTTTTAAAGTGACTTGCAAAATTTTGCGAGCCGCTTAATTTTTTACCATTTGGTTAAGGAAACGGAGGTTCGGGAGGGTTTTTGGTACCCTATGCCAAGTTGGTACCGGCGTCAGGTTTGCGCTAATCCAAGGAAATTGAATATTAAAGCGCCCAAATTTGGCGGAATTACTCCTTCTCTTAAAAAACTCTCCTCAATCAGTTTTTTTTAATATTTTAACTGACTGTTAAAATCGAATGGAATAAAGGTTCTTGCAAATTTTATATTGCTTATAAGTTATATTGCACCAGCCAAACTTCTACAAAATATCCAGATGAATGCTAATATAAAAAACACCAAAGCTATAAAGGAAAGAAGAAATAGAGTTATTATGAATAAGGTAAATAAGGTAGAATCATGTTTTATCATAGAGCCTGACTCCCATATTCATCTCTTAATTAAACGCCCGTCCGTTGTGCGGCGAATTGTACGGAATGCCGAAAACGGAGAGGGGGGGATTCGAACCCCCGGTTGGCTTTTGACCAACACGCGATTTCCAATCGCGCTCATTCGACCACTCTGACACCTCTCCTAAAGGTTTTTCCTCGCGTCCGCATGCGGCTTATCCGCATCTTAGAACGCTGTTTTCGGGCCGCCGAGGTTCGAACTCGGGACCTCTTGCACCCCATGCAAGCACGCTACCAACTGCGCTACGGCCCGTTTTTTTATAAGCCGTTAAACCTATGTATCCTAATTCGTTTGGCAAGCTTTTTTTGGATTTTATTCTATGCGTGTTATGGCGGCATTCGTTTTTCGCTCGTTAGAAGAGCCACCATCTTTATCGCGGGTCTCGGGAATTTTTTGGCGCCATATACTGTGGCATTTGTTGAACGCCTTGTCGCGCATTCGCGAAAATCCGCCCATTTTAACGGCTTACAGTCAGTAGGGGGTCTCGCCCGATTGTCCGGCGGCTTATTCGGCGGAAGTACTGCTGGGAAAATTTCTTACTCTGCGCGCGATATTCGGAATGAAATGGGCGATGTATCCAATTTGCCGGAACACATTTAAATCTCCAAGGGATAGAGTGCTTCCGCAATCGGCTGTTGGGAGTTTGGCAATCTGTTGTGAATTTGGCAATTTTTTCGATGAGTCCGCAAATATTCATTTGGAGATATTTTCAAAAATCCCGATTGCTATTTATGAGAGCGCCGTTTGATTTGGGTATTTGCGCGCAAGTGGATAGATTGCCCGGACGCTTGCTGAAATTTTTGCGAGGATTTTATCGGGATTCAGTTTTAGCCCGCGCAAGTTCCTTTTTTATTTGACTCCCATTTTTACGGAAGTTTTTGTGTTTGCATGAAATATGCATTGGTATATGTTGTTGCATTCGCATGCGTATGTTGCGGTTATGTCTGCGGAGCGGAGGAAGGTTCAAAATTTTTTGTCATAAACGAGGACAACGACCATTATTTTAAACAGGACGCCTCGCTTATGACTAAGCAGGCTCTGGAGAACTACATAGATTCCTTCGCCGATACCGGGGTGACTCATTTTTTCATGTGTCCGAACGGCCAGCGGACAAGTTATCGGACTTCCGTATGGGAGGCGATGTGGGACGATGTCGACGGAAAGCCTCCGACCGACATTTGGGCGGTCAACGCCAAGAAGCTGTTTGACGACGGAATAGACCCGTATTCCGTCTGGATCGCCCGATGCAGGGAACGGGGGATATCTCCGTGGCTGACCATGCGAATGAACGACGTTCATTTTGTGACTACGAAGGGATATTTTCGCAACATGAATTATTGGCGCGCCAATCCGCAGCTCTGGCGCGTTCCCAACGGCGCGGGCGGAACCTGGACGGACTATGCCTTCGACTATTCCAAGCCGGAAGTTCAAAAGTATTCCCTCGCCCTGGTCCGGGAGCTTTTGGAGCGCTACGACGTTGACGGTCTGGAATTGGACTGGATGCGTTTTTGCCTTCATCTCACGCCGGGAAAGTCGTTTGAGCAGCGCGGCGTATTGACGGATTTCGTTCGACGGGTGCGAGAGATCGCCGACGAAATCGGGCGGGAGCGCGGGCGCAGAATAGGGATATGCGCGCGCGTTCCCGCGGAGCCCGACGTCGGGGCATGGCTGGGTATGGACGCGGTTGAATGGGCGAAAGAGGGACTGGTTGACATGTTGGTGCCGAGCTGTTTTTTCTCGTCGGCGGATTTCGACATGGAGGCTCGTTCGTGGAGAAAAGCGGGGGTCAAAATCCCCCTTTTGCCCGCGCTCGACAACGGGGTTTGCGGCTCCCGGAGGCTGCGAAGGATTATCATGGACAGAGCGATGTACAACGGGTGGATTGCCAATATGAGATATGGGGGATTTTCGGACGGACTGTATTTTTTCAATCTGGTTTATTCTCCAAAATTGTTTGCCGAGCTCGTTCGCGCGGATATTTCGGATAGCGCGCTGGAGAGGCTTCCGCGCCGCCATGTGCTCAGTTTTCGCGACTATATGGAATCGCCGGAGGCGTCGAGGCGCATGGAACGCCTGCCGGAAAAAATTTCAAGCCGGGCCGAGTTTGCAATTCAGTGCGGCAAGGTTCCTCCGTCGGGAGAGGTTTCGGCGCGCGTGGATTTCAGGGATTCCCCCGATTTTGAAAAATCGGTTTTCGAGGCTTCGCTCAACGGCGGGAAGGCTGTTCGCGCAGAGCCCGCGGCGCCGGTGGGGAAGGGAAGAAGGGGAGCGCGGTTTAGATTTGAGCCTGGATCTGCGCGCGACGGCGTCAATTCCCTAAAAATTTCGCTCGTATCCGGAGCGCCCCAGACTGTCGAATGGGCTGAAATTGACTTCAATCTAAAATGATTCCGCGCCTTTGACGCCCATTGCGGAGGCGCGGGGCGGCTTCGCGCGGATGCGGAGCAAGGCGTCGATTTTAGGGCTTTCGCGCGGATTTTAGTATTTTTGCGCGCGCATTTTCAGGCGCCGCTGATGCGCGCTCGTTTTGCGGTTGCCGGTAATTGGGGATTGGGCAAATCCGCATTGCCATATAAAATTTTTTCGCCGGGCCGCGCGTTTTCGCTTGCGCATTGAAACGCGCTTAGTCTTGGCGTTTCTCCTGCGCGGGACGCCCCTTGAAATCGTATATGTTCAGGCCTATTTCCGGACTGTATTTGCGCCCGATACTTTCTCCGAAATCCTCGATTACAAATTCTCCCGCGCCGTTTAGCCGCGCCGACAGCAAGTGTCCCGCAAGCGCGGCATAATTGCTGCGGCCGAGCGTTATGTGCAGATGCAGGTAGGTCTTGCCGTCCATAGTAGATATATTGCCGGTGAGGTTTGATATCTCCATTTGTTCCTCGAAGGTTTTGTCGTCATACTTTTTTGTCTTCGGGTCGAAGAAGCGCAAGGTGGCTTCGTTTACGGCGCCTATTCCGCATACGGTTCCGGATTTGATCTTGAGCTTTTCGCAGAAATCCGCCAGGGCTTTCGCTATCTCTTCGCGGTTGTTTATGCTCACGACGTATTTATTGCCTATTTGCTTATACGTGTACATCTCTTCGGAATTTTTCGGTGTTTCAGCCTGGGCAAGGGCGCCAAACGCCATTGCTAAAAACAGCATTGCATATATTTTCATATGGTATATTTTTTGTTTTATTCAAGCATTAGCGCTGCGAAACGATCAAGCAATTTATCCGCGCGGCCGCCGGAGGCGAGCGCCTTCGGCCGTAGCGGCGCAAAATGCAACATATTAACAATGCAAATCCTTCCGACGTTCCGCCTGCGCAATTAAATCGCGCCGGGCGGATAAAAAGGCGCGTTCCGGCGCATGGGGCAGGGGAGGCGGCGGATTCCAATTCGTCGGGGGGAATAGTTTTTTTTCGCGTTTATTTTTGCGCGCTGTTGCACGTTTTTGCGCCGTTCTGAAAAGCGCGCGGCCTTTTGCGAATTGGCGCGGCGAAACATGGAGACAAAACAATCAGACGACCTTGGCAAACATTTATGAAAACGCAAAGGGCAAGACGCGCGGTTTATCCGCCGTTGCAGAAGTGGGGAATGGAGGGGCGTTTCAAATTAATAAGAGGGAATGGGGGAAAGCGTTTCGTCAAATCGCGCGCTAATACGGCGCATGCGCGGACGTTCGGCGTTCCTCTTTAATTGTCCATTTGGAATTTATTGCAAGAGGCGCATCAAGGCGGAAGTTGACGAGGCGGTAGTCCTTGTTGGGGAAGCGGAAGGGTGCGACTTTTTTGTCGTTGGCAATGCCCTCTCTTACAGCCTTTTTGTGGAGGATTTGCCATGCGGCCCCACGCAGACTGCGCTGCGTTCGTCGCGTTCCGTACCGCATTGCGCGGTGCGCAAAAAAAGTTTCGGCGGAAGTTTGGAGGGGGACGGAGTCTTTTGATTTTCAGTCCGTCCCCTGCGAATTTTTATGGGCGCGTCTTTTTCAGGCGCGTCTATTGAAAATTTAATCGCCGCGCAGATTGCCGCGCGATTTTTTTTTAGGGGAGGAGAAAAAATAGGCTGCGGGCGCAATTTCGCGCGTTAAAAAAAATTTCCTCCTCGAAATTTTTTGCGGACGAATCCGCGCTTCGGGAATTTAGTCCCAGGGGAGTTTCACGCCCTTGAGGGGAGCCGCGTTCGGCAAATCGGCCACAGTGTAAACTTTGTCCGGATTCAGTATGTTCTTCGGGTCAAACGCGCGTTTGATCGCCCTCATGAGCTTTAGTTCCGCTTCGCCGTGTTGGATTGCCATATATTTCGATTTTAGCGCGCCGATGCCGTGCTCTCCGGAGACCGCCCCGCCCATTTCTATCGCCTTTTCTATTGCGGCGCGCATGCCTTCAAGCGCGCGGGAGCGCGCGCCTTCGTCATTGGCGTCGTACATGAAATGTATGTGGTAGTTGCCGTCGGCCGCGTGCCCGAATACGGGCGTGGGCAGGCCTATCCCGTTCCCCAGCTGTTTGAAAAATTTGAAAAACTCCCGCGTCTTTTCGAGCGGAAGCACGATGTCCTGATTGAGCTTCGCATTCCCCAGCCCATACATGGCCGGCGAAGCCGAACGGCGGACCCTCCAAAGCTCCTCCGCCTCCGCGTCGTCTTTGGCCGCGCGGGCGGTCCCGTTTGAAAGTTCGCGCAGCAGGGAAATGAAGAGCGACGCCTCCGCGTCCGCGTCCGCCGAGTCGAATTCCGCCAGAAGCGCGCAGGAGCCGCACGGAATTTTAAACGACGGCTCGCGCGCCCTCACGCAGGCGACGGTCTCAACGTCCATAAATTCGAGCACGGCCGGCTGAAGCGGCGAGAGCATGATTTTTTCCACGGCCTCAAATCCGGCGGAGTCACCGTCAAAGTAGGCAAGGGCGGCGCGCTTCTTCTCCGGAGCGGGAAGGAGCTTTAGCCACGCTTCGCACACCACGCCCAATGTGCCCTCGCTGCCTATGAAAAAGTCGCGCAGGTTGGGGCCGGCGCTGAATTTTCTCAGAGGAAGGCCGCATTTGATTCGCGTTCCGTCGGCCAGAAATGCGGAAAGCGCCAGAACGTGCTCCCGCGTCACCCCGTATTTTGCCGCGCGCAGCCCGCCGGCGTTGCATGCGATGTTGCCGCCTATTGAGGAGTATTTGTGCGACGACGGGTCCGGCGCGTACATCAGCCCGAATTTGCGCGCGGCCGCGTCTATGTCGGCGGTGACTGCCCCCGCGCCGACGTGCGCGACGCGCGCGGCCGCGTCTATTTCTATGAAGTCTATCGCGGATACGTCCAGAACGATTCCGCCGCAAAACGGAACGCAACCCGCCGCGCACCCCGTGCCCCTTCCGCGCACCGTCACCGGCGTCGCGTTTTTATGCGCGACCCTCAGAATGCGACCTATGTCTTCGGGCTTTTCGGCGTGCGCGACGCAGTCGGGAAGCGCGCTGTATCGCGTATTGTCAAGCGAGGCCGCAAAGCGTTCGCTCTCGGAAACCGATATGCGGATTCCCGTCGCCGACAGCTCGGCCGCAGTTTTTGCGCTGGAATTTTGGCTCATTTGCGCGGCCTATTGCGATTGCATGATTTCGTAATGGAACGAACGCAGCCTGCTTATGACGTGGCGGGAGCGGGTGAGAGACAACACTTCGTCGCGCAATTTTTTGGCCTGTTGCAGCGTGATTTTTCGCAGCAGATACTTTATCTCACCGACGGACGTCGCCGACATGCTAAATTCCGTGACGCCCATTCCCAAAAGCAGCGAACAAAACGTGGGGTCCGCGGCAAGCTCCCCGCAGACGCAAACCGGTATGTTCGCCTCGCGCGCGGCTCCAACGACGTGGTTTAGTATTCTTATCACCGCCGGGTGGGTCGGTTCGTACAAATGCGCGACCATATCGTTTACGCGATCGACTGCGAGCATGTATTGAATGAGGTCGTTTGTCCCTATGCTGATGAAGTCGCAGGCCTTCGCTATGATGTCTATTGTGACGGCCGCGCTGGGAACCTCTATCATGGAGCCGATCTTAACGTCCCTGTCGAAGGCCGCGCCCTCGGCCGACAACTCCTCCTTGGCCTCCTCTATTATCAGCCGCGCCCGCTCCACCTCGCGTATCGAGCATATCATGGGAAGCAGAATCTTGACTACACCAAGCGCGCTTGCGCGCAATATTGCGCGCAGCTGCGTCTTAAAGGTCTCCTTGTGGTCCAGGCAGAAACGTATCGCCCTGTATCCCATGAAAGGATTTTCCTCCTTGCTGACCATTTTCATCAGGCTCAGATTCTTGTCGCCCCCCAGGTCGAGCGTTCTGATTACCACGGGCTTGCCCTTCGCCGACCTTACAACGTCGGCATAAACCTTATATTGGGTTTCCTCGTCGGGAAACGAGCCGAAGTCCAAAAAGAAATTCTCCGTTCTAAACAGCCCCACGCCGGCGTAGTTTTCCATGTCGGAAGGCATGTCCGCCGCGCCGCTTATATTTATAGACACGTCGAACTTTGCGCCGTCCAGCGTTTCGGAGGGCAGGGGTATGGCGCTGTCGAACAGCTTTTGCGCTTCGCGGTGTACGGATTCAAGCTCCGTATAGTGCCGCATGGTGTTCTCGGTCGGGTTGACGATTATGTTCCCGTTGTACCCGTCCACCAGCACGAACATTCCGGTGGAGATTTTGTCTGCGACATTCTCGACCCCGACTATGCACGGTATTCCGAGCGAGCGCGACAGTATGGCCGTGTGGCTCGTCTGCGAACCCTTTTCGGTTATTATGGCCAATATCTTGCTCTTGTCGACGAGCGCGAAGTCGGACGGGGAAAAATCGGAGCTAACCAGAACGAGAGGGTCGCTCAGCGCGCCTATGCGCAGGCTCGAACAACGCCCCAACAGGTTGTCTATCACGCGCCTTGAGACGTCCTTCAGGTCGGAAATTCGCTCTCGGATAAACGAATCGTCTATTTTCTCGAACGCGCCGATGAATTTTTCTATCGCGCAGTTGTAGCAGTATTCGACGTTGAAGTTTTCGCGCTCCAACATGTCGAAAGTCTCTTTCAGAATGGCGACGTCCTCAAGGGCAAGCAGGTGGGCGTCGAAAATCGCGGCCTCGGCTTCGCCCACGCGTTCGGAGAGTTCCTCCTTTACTTTTAAGATGTCTTCGCGAGCCTTCATTATGGCGTTTTGAAGGCGCTCGCGCTCTCCGGCTTTGTCGGCCGGCTTTATTTCGTAAACCGGTATCTTGAGGTCGAGGTTCAGCATCACAAAGGCTTCCCCGTGGGCTATTCCCTTTGCCACGGCGAGACCTTTCAAATCGAATTCCGATGTCGGCGCTTCCTCCATTGTCGGCGTACAATCAAATTGCGATGGTTTTTTATGTCAAGGCTTTAAGCCGCCGCCGCCCGGCGCGCCGCGGGGGAGGGGTCTACGGAATCGGAGTCAGGCGCACGTTTCTAAAGAGAATGTCCGCGCCTTCGCTTTGCAGGCCTATGTGCCCGCTCTTGTTTGACGGAAGCGTGGCCGAATTTTGGTGCATGCCGTTTATATATACGTCTATTTTGCCGTCGCGGCATATGATGTCGGCGCAATTCCACTGTCCGACGCCGTTTTCTCCCCCGTCGGCAAACCTCTTTACCACGGGGAACTTGGGGCGCGCGCCGCCGTCGGGCGCCTTGTACTCCTTCAAATCCGACCCGCCCAGCAAAACGAAATCGCCGGCTTTGTCCTTGCATAGCTGGCACTCGATGGCGTTGGGCCATACGGCGGCGGGCTCTTGGACAAACAGGAAAATTCCGCTGTTGTTTCTCTCAATGGGATACATCCATTCGACATGCAGCCTGAAATTCGAGTATTTTTCCTCTGTATACATGTATCCGAACGGCTTGCCCTTTATGTGTATGACGCCGTTTTTTACGCCGAATACCTCCTCGGGCTTTGCGGAATCTCCGTCGAGTTTGAACTTCCAGCCGTCCAAATTCTTTCCGTTGAAAAGTTCGATTGTGCGGGGCGCGTCTCCGAACGAGTGCGCCGCAATTTGCAGCAGCAGTATTGCAGATATGATGAGCTTTTTCATGCGATTGCCTTTTTCCGGAGTTTTTAAGCGCGGACTTTCACAGCGCCGAAATTTTCGTAGTTCAGTCGAGTTTTTGGTTCATTTTGAGGGCGGGCTCGGGGTCGCATGTCTGGCTTATCGGGCGGGCGGGGACCCCGGCTACGGTGGTATGGGCGGGAACGTCGTCGAGAACGACGCTTCCGGCCCCGATTTTTGCACATTTGCCTATTGTAATGTTGCCGATTAGCTTTGCTCCCGCCCCGATGAGGACTCCGGAGCCCACTTTTGGGTGCCTGTCGCCGGTCTCGTTTCCGCTGCCTCCCAGCGTCACTTCGTGAAGTATGGAGACGTTGTCCTCGACCGCGCTGGTTTCTCCGGCCACGAACGAGGTCGCGTGGTCGAGCATTATTCCGCCGCCGAACTTCGCCGCCGGGTGAATGTCGACGCCGAAGATGTCGCTCGACAAACTTTGCAGATAATACGCCGAATGTCGCATTCCGCAGTGCCACAGCCGGTGCGGCACCCTGTGCGTGGTGATTGCGTGGAATCCCTTGAAGTAGAGTATCGGATCCAAGTACGACGAACACGCCGGATCCCGGGAGGTTATCGCGCGAATGTCGCTTAGGATTTTCGCGCACATGTCGGCGTCTTCGTCGAACGACGCGTGGAACATTTTGTATATCTGGCTCTCGTCGATTGCTCCGGCTCCCAGCTTTCTGGCTATGCGGGCGGCGATAGCCTCCCAAAGCGTGCCCCTCGTCAGTATTACTTCGTCCAGCAGCCTCTTGAGCAGCGGATCGCTCTTCTGGATTTCGCGCGCCTGGCGGGATATTTTGTCAAAAATAAACTCGTCGGAGATTTCCATTGTATCCATAATTTTTTCCGCAGTATTTTCCATGAGTAATTTCTTTTCAACAATATTTTAGACACTCTTTCCGATTATTTTTGTCTCATAACTTTGTCCGCCCCCCCGATCGGGGCGCCGTGTTTTTTGTTGAAAAAGCTCTTATAAAGGAAATAGTGATTGCCATGAAATTTATATCGAAGGTTCTTTTTGCCGCGTTGCTGCCGCTTTTGGCCGCATGCTCGGTGACGCAGGAAGTCAAGGACGACGTATCGTTTGAGGGATTGACGCGCATTTATGTCGAAGACATCTCCAACGTCACGCAGCTTTCCTCGTACTACATGAACGGCGAAGAGATAAACGCCTTTGTCAAGGCTGACATTGTGTCTTTTCTGAAGGAGCGCGGGTACGAGCCGGTGGCTGACAAAGCCTCCGCGCAAATCATATTCGTCCCGATATGGAATTTCTCCATGAAAAACCCGCTGACGGACAACCCGTTTTACGGCGGCGACATCAATTCGACAGCCTCTTACGGGGATTACTACCTCCTCAATCCCCAGTATTACGCGACTCTCGAAGTGCAGGCCTACCTTCCCGGCCGGGAGGATTGGGTTTGGCGCGGATTTTCCCCGCTGAATATGGACAGGCAAAACGCGACCACCAACATGATAGGCGAGCAGGTCCGCTGGTGCCTGCAATATTTTCCGCCCGAGAAGTATCCGTCGCGCCTGCAGATTTATAAGGCCGAAAGGGCAAAGCGCCTCAAGGAGGAAGAAAATCCGTTTTCGCACATAAAGCCGGAGGGCGAAGCCGCGGAGCGCGCAAATGCGGCTTCCGGTGGCGGCGCCTCGGCAGCTTCCCCGAAAGCTGACAAGCCCAAAAAGTAATCCCGCGCTTTTCCGGCGGCGGGAAAAAATTGGCGGCGCTTCCATGTTGGCGACGCTTTCTTGTTGGCAGAGTTTTCTTGTTGGCGTAGTTTCCTTGCCTTCCGTTTGTTTAGCGGGTATGTCGCGCGCGAATTGTTTTATTTGGCGGCGCGCCTTTCCGGCGCCGTTCTTCGTTTTTTTGCGGCTCTTTGCGTTTTTTGGCGTCTTTTGAATGCGCGAACGTTTCTTAAGATATTGCGCATGCCCGCCTATGCCGTTGCGCTTTCGCTTTCGCGGCGGCTCTTTATCCGCCCTAAAAAATTTTGCGGCGCGCGCTGAAAAAAAATAAAAGGCGCGCCGAGAAAAAACGGCGCGCCAGACAGAAAAATTTATCCGCCGCTAAAACTGCCTATTGCTTTCGCCGAGATTGGATAGCTTTGCCCGACATGCGGCGCCCGACGGCCAACGCCGCGGCAAGACCGCCAAAAATTGCAGCCGCCAGTCCGGGTTCCGGAATCTGATAACTTATATACAGGCCGTCCGCGGCGTTTGTCACTGTGAAGTAGTAGTCGGTTCCGTAATAGTCGTAAACTAAGTAATCGTCCGTAGTGGTAAAGTTTATTCCCGCCTCCGCGGCCTGCGACCACGATATGACTTTCAACGAGGCTTCGTTTTCTATCATCAAATCTATGAAATCGTCCGGATTGTTTCCGTTGAAATTTTTAAGCTCCAAAACCACGGTGCCGCTCCCAGTGGCGCCTTCGGAAAAGGCGAGCGTGTCGCATATAAGGCCGCCGTCGTCATTCGTATCCAAGCGGACTTGGATTGTCCCGCCGCCGTCCGACACCTCCAGAGCCGAAAACATGTACGTACCGCCCACCGCGCCGTTTGAATTGCCTATGCGCGCGGTATTGGCGCCGGAGGCCTTGGCGAGCCTCAATACGCCCTTGTCCATTGAATTGCCGACTCCGGCGTAATTTATATACAGGCTACCGCTGATTACGGAGACGTCTCCGGATATCACCATGATGTCGCCGCCGAACGACTGCGAACCGTCCGCGTACGAAGTTCCGTCGGGCGTGAGGCTCTTCATCACAAGATTCAGCTTCGCCCCGGCCGTCGTGTAGTAAGATTCGTCCGTGGAAAGCTCGTTGTTGTTTTCCAGAACCTTCGCCAGCTGGACGATGCTTCCCGACGTGGAGGAGGTTGAACTTCCCGTCAGTATGTACGTCACGCTTCCCGCGCTGGATTCGTTAGTCAACGTCATGCCGAGCCCCGCGGTGCCGGTCACCGCGCCTATCTGCGCGTAGTGGTTTGTGTCGAGCTGGATTCTGGAAATCATAAACGAGGTGTTTCCGTACAGCAGTAGCGACGACCCCAGTGCGGCGTTGTAGCTTGACGAGAGCGTTCCGATTTTTATGTCGGGCGAATCTATCGAGCCGCTTCCGTCGCCGGCTGCGAAGTACGACGCCTTTCTGTTGTTGCCCTCATTGAGCACCATATTTTCCACTTCGGCGTATTTGATTGGAGAGGCATAGCTGCCGAATTTGTACGCGCGCATCGTTATGGTGCCGATATGCAAAACCGTGTCCGATCCGGCAAATCCG
Source organism: uncultured Opitutales bacterium (assembly GCA_944389575.1). GTDB lineage: Bacteria > Verrucomicrobiota > Verrucomicrobiia > Opitutales > Intestinicryptomonadaceae > Merdousia. Next base: position 574 of record CALXMX010000119.1, on the reverse strand, counting down.
AGCGTTTCGGAATTTGATACATTCTTGTATTCCCCGATCGTTATCGGATTTTCCAGAGAGGCGGACTTGAAGAATTCAGTAGGCGCGTCCGCGTAATTTACTTTGCATGACCAGACGGAATTAACGTTGAAATCCACGTCGACCAAAATAGAGCGCGACTCTATTTTAGATGTGAGCGCGGTCGATGTGCCGTCGCCGAAGTAGATGTCGTTTTGCGCGTCGTTCAGGAAGGAAAACGAAGCGTCCGTCACCGCCTGCGTGAACGAGGAATCCGAATACCAGTACGTCAAAGAGCCGTCGGCGGATATCGTGGAGCTCAAGTTAACCTGATCCGCGGAGCCGGTGTCGGCTATGAACTGCTCCAAGTTAAAATAGTAGTCGGCCGCGCCCGCCGCAGCGGAAAATGCAAAAATGCCGGCTACCAGCGACAGGCTTTTTTTAGAATTTTGCATATCGGTGTTCCTCCTCTAATCTGAATGTCAAAATATCGGGGGAACGCGGAAAGTCAAGAACATTAAGTCCGTGAAATTTCAAGTGATATGTTGCGGATTTTGCTCTCGGCTCACTTGCCCGG
>CALXMX010000118.1 GCA_944389575.1 uncultured Opitutales bacterium | reverse complement strand
AGAAATGCGGCGGTCGCCCTCCTCATTGCGCGCGTGCTGCGCGAAACTTCGGGGCGGGAAGTTTTTGCTGGATTGGACGAAAATTCCGCGCGCGGGGCGCTCATGGGGGTCTCGTGGCCGGTGCGCTGGGAGAGCGTCGAGCTGCCCAACGGCGCGCGCCTTATTTTGGATTCGTCGCACAATGCGGAAGGTGCGCGCGCTCTCGAGGAAAATTTGTCGGTCTTGTGCGCGGGCGGAGCGCGCCCGGTAATTGCGCTTGGCGTTTTGGGGCGCGAAAGGGCGATTCCGCTCTTGGAGGTCGCGGCGAAGTATGCGAGTCGGCTGGTGTTTTTCGTGCCGAATCAGCCGCGCGCGCTGTCGTTTGAGGAGCTTGAAAGCTGCATGCCGGCGTGGGCGGGAGAAGTTTCCGTGTCGCGTTCGTCAGTCGAAGATTTTTACGCGCGCGGGGGATATGCCAAAGTAGTCGGGCCGGGGGAGACCCTCGTCTCCACGGGGTCGATATATCTGGCGGGCGAAGTGCTGGCGGCTTTGGGCGGAGTGCGCGCCGACTCGCTTCAAGACAGGCCGTAAGCGCGCCCGAACCGTTCCGAATTGCTTTGAAACCGCTTCAAACCGCTCCGCGCCACGCCCTCCGGGGCGGGCTTTCCTTCGGCCAAAGTTAAAAGTGGGAATACCCCTACAAACCCAAAGCGGAGAATCCCAGCCAGCCGCAAAAATTCCGCTTTTTTGTCAAAGCCTCTTAAGGTTATGCCCTTATCCGGCGGATTTTGCGCCCGGCAAATTTTTGCGGAAGCCGTTAATGGGGGCCTCGGCAAAAACGCTTAAGGCGATACCGTTATTCGGTAGACCCCCGCGGGCAGCTTTTTCGTCTGCGGGGCTTTGACAAACTCCGACGCTATTTGCGCGTCGAGCTTCGTATCTCCGCTCGACACCGTCGTGATCGGCATGCGCCACGAGCCGTCGGGATAGATGGAGAAGGTAAACGTGTATATTGCCGGAATTGCGGGAGCGCCCTCTAAGTGGAATTCGGCGGCCGTCTCGCCGGTGTCCAAATTTACGGCTTTTACATTGCGGATTGCGGCGGCCTTTGAAGCGCCCGAAGAAGCTTGCGCCTGCGGAATCCCCGCGGACGAAAACGCGCGTATCAGCGAGGCGAGCATGAGGTTGTTCTTGTCGGATTCAAGAGCTTCCTCCTCCTCCAATTCCGCAAATTTTATGTCCGACAATCCTGCGGCGAACTGCCCGCTTTTTATTTCGGAAATTTCCCAGCCGTCCGGAGCGGGAATGTCTAACGAAACTTTGCGGTAGTTTCTGTCCGTCGGAAGAAAGAGCGCGGTGTGGTCGGCGAGCTCCTCCATTCCTATTTCTCCGCCGGCAAGCGGATTTGAGGATTTTTGAAGAAAGGCGGACGGGGCGGGGGGCGGCGCGGGGAGGGTTTTTGTGTCGGCCTTTGGGAAGAAGATTAGAAACAGCAGCGTCATCGCCGACGCCGCGGCGGCGGAGATGAAAAAGTCGCGCCCGCGCCCGCATTCGCGCGCCGGCGTTTCCTCCGCCCGGCGCGAGCCGCCGCCGGCGAGCTCCCGCGCCTTTTCGTCAGTTATTCTCCTCATTTGATTTCGACTCCCGCGCGGCGATGTGCACGCGGGAGTATCCGCCCTCCTTCGCCAGGCGGCATATGTGCAGCAATGTCTGCGAGCTTACGGACTTGTCCGCCTTGACTAAAAGCGTTCCCCGCGACTTTTTCGGCTTTCCTTTGCCGCCCGCGCGCATCTGCTTTTCAAACGCCTGCGGCGTGTATATGGTTCCGTTGTAAATTAACATCGTATCGCTCTTGGCGTTCAGCACGGCGAGGTCGGCGTCCGTCAGGGCGAGTTCTCCGGCGAGCGGCTCTCCGTCGAGTTCCGACAGGTCTATGCTTATTCCCGGAGCCGCCACAAAACGCGAGCCCGACAGCGTGAGCATCAGCGCAATCAGCAGTACGTCAAAGAGCGCGACCGCGTCTATAAAGCTTTCCTGCGCGTTTAGGCGCGAGGTGAGGTTGACGAGCTTCATGGGCCTATTTCTCCTCTTCGGGGCTCATGTGGAGATTCTCGCTGTCCGGCATTCCGCGCAGTATGAAAAGCATGGTTTCGTTTGCCGCCCACTCTATGTCGTGCGCGAGCCCGCGAACCCTGCCGTTCAGAAAACTGTATCCGAGCCAGCCGAGTATGCATATAAACAGACCGGTCGCCGTGGACAGCAGCGCCGCGTATATCTGCCCGGAAAACTCCGACGCCGACGCGTACGAGCCGCTTTGCCCCATCGCGTAAAACATTTCCAAAAGCGCCACGACCGTTCCCATCAGCCCCAGTAGCGGCGCTATCTTCGCCACCAGCGCAACGCTTGCCACGCGCCGCTCTATCAGGGAAAATTCGTTTACCGCCGCCGCGTTCACCGCCTGCGACATCACCTCCGCGCTCTCGTCCGCGGAAAGCAGGGCGGTCTTGACCACGCGCGGCACGGGGCCGACGGTTTCGTCGCACAGCGTCAGCGCCTCGAGCACGCGTTTCTTCTTGAGTATGCTCTTTATTCCCGAGACAAACTCCTCCGCGCGTATCTGCCCCTTGTGAAGGTACAGCAGGCGCTCCGTGAATATTAAGACACCGACGAATCCGAGCGCGGCCAGGGGGATCATCATTGGGCCGCCCAGCTGAAATACGTTTAAAATATTTTCAAACATGGCGTAATTATTCCTTCTTTTTTGCGCCGAGCTTTTGCCTGGCTATTTTTGCCGGAGGCAGGTTGTGGCTTGCGATGAGTTCGTATGCCGCGCGCGCGTCGCGCATGCGTCCGGCGCTTTCGAGCGAGCGCGCCATGTCGAATAGGGATCTCCCTATCCAGTAGCGCGCCGCGGCGGAAATTTTCGGGTTTTCCAGCAGCGCCTGCGAGGTTATCCAGCGCACTTCGTCGGCCTCCGAAACCTCCCCGGAGGAGGCGAGCGCGAAGGCCCATTTGAAGGCGGCCTCCGCCCGCGCGGCCTCGTCCAAAGACGGCAGGGCGTAGAGGCGCTCAAAGATTGCCGCCGCGTCTTTCGCGCGCGCGGGAACCGCCAGCGTGCTGTCGCCTAAGCCCATCCACGCCAAATATATTTCAGGGTGGCTCGAGTATGTGTTGATTATGTCGTTGTACATGGTGCGGGCGTCGGCAAAGGCGTTCATCATTCTCAGGATTTCCGCCTGCGAGAGCTTGGCGTAAAAGTTGCGCGGATTGTCCGGAAATTCCCTGCAAAGCCTGTCCAAAAGCGAGAGCGCGGTGCGGTAGTTTGAGTCCATTCCCATGCGGCGCGAATACTCCGCGGCGTCGAACAGGGCGGGGTAGAGGTACTTGCCCCTGGGAAATTCCTCCGCGAGCTTCAGGCAGAGAGAGCGCGCGGCGTTGAAGCGCTCCAGCAGCGCCAGGCCGGAGGCCTGATACAGATACGAAAGCTGCGCTGCGTCCGAGTCTGGAAACTGCCGGCGCAGGCGCTCGTAGGTTTTGAACGCCCCGTTTTCCCCCTCAAAATCTCCCAGCCGCTCCAGGGCCCTCCCGGACATCAGCATCGCGTTTGCCCGGACTTGGCGAATGTCGGGGGCGTTTGATACGCCCTCGCCGGCGGCGTCAATTTCGCCCTCAAGCTGGCGGCAGAGCTTTGCGACCCTCGCGTTGTCGCCGTTTTCCTCGGTTATCCTCGCCCTCAGCCAGAGCATCTTTATGCGGAGGGAGGGCGACATGTCGGTATTGTTCTCCAAAACCTTCTCTATGTTTTCGAGCGTCTTGGCGTCGCCGGAATTTTTGCGGTATTGGGTGAGGATTCTCCAGGCGGAGTTCCACAGCGCGCCCTCGTCGATTTTGTCCTCGCTTTGCAGGCGCGACAGGAGCGCGATGGCGTCGGATACGCGGTTCTGCATGAGCAGGGTTTCTATGGCGTGGTCGGTCAGTGTGGCGCGGTTTTCGGAGTCCGAGTCTATGAGTTCGTCGTATATTTTGCCCGCGCCGGCGTAGTCCTGGTTTAGAAAGTAGCAGTCGGCCGCGAGCATCTTGATTTTTGCGGCCTTTTTGGGGTCTTTTTCCAGCGCCGCCAGCGATTCGAGATAGGAGGCCGCCAGCCTGTACTGCGGCGCCCTTGCAGTCTCCCCGTTGAAGGCGATCCACGCCAGGATTCTGAGAGCGTACTGCTTGTGCGGCGAGGCGGGGTAGTCGTCCAATATCCTTCTGGCGCACTCTTGGGCGGTTTTGTAGTCGCGCGTTTTCAGGGCGTTTTTGGATATTTCCAGAAGTATTCTGTCGCGTATGGCGGGGGCTCCGTTTTTTGCGAGGTTTTCCAGGAACTCGGACTGCACCGCGGGGGAGTCCTTAGAGTCCCGCACGTAGAGGGCGAGCGCGAAATCGACAACGTTTGCCGACGCGCTGGTCGACATTATGTCCTTGAGGGCCGAGAGGCGCTTTTCCAAGTTCGGATTTATGGCCGCCCCGATCAGCCTCAGCTCGTCCTTGTCCACCGAGTCGGCCAATTCTATTTCTAACTGGGCGTTTATGACTTCGAGCGCGCGCTCCACCTTGCCCATTTTAAAAAGAAGCCCCGCATACTGCTTCGCAAACTGGAATCCGGCCGGAGTCCCGAGATAGAGGGAGACTTTTTCCTCGAGCTCCTTTTCGAGTTTTTCGTCCTGTTCGGGCGTATTTTGCAGCGAAATTTTGCAGGAGTTTATCGCAATCTCGGCGTCGATAGCGAAGAATCCGCCGCCGGTATATTTTTTAGCCCTCTCGAAATCGCTTATAGCCGCGGAATAGTCCCCCTTTGAAAACGCGATATACCCCTTGGCCATCGCCAGCCACGAGTTGTATTCCGCGTCCGCCGGGTTTTCCGAAAGCGCCGAGACTATCCTTTCGGCGTCGGCGCGCCTGCCTAAGCCGGTGAGAACGAGAGCTTCGCGCGCGAGGTCAGAATCCGTTTTTTCGGCGGCGGAGGCGAGGTACCTTTCCGCGTCTGCGAATTTTCCCTGCGAGATGTATGCGTCAATCAGCGTCCGCCGGGCCTCGGATTTTAGGCGCGCGTCGGCATTGGGGTTTTCAAAGACTCTCTGCGCCATCGCTTCCGCGAGCGACGGCATTCCCGACGTCAGCGCGTCCGCCGCCGACTTCGACATCGTGGGCAGGACGTTTTTGCCCATTTCCGCGCCCTTTCCCGCCTCCGCTTCGCGGGGGGCTGCGGCTGCGCGGGGCGAATCGGCCGAAAGGGGCTGCGGCTGCTGCGGCTGCGCGAAAACCACACATACCAAAAGTGCGGCCGCCACTGCCGCCGCGCCGGTTTTTCCGAGTGTTGACATCGTTTTTAAGAATCGCACATTTATCCGATTTTTCAAGTTAAAAGCTCCGCCCGCGTCCGCCGCCGCGCGGGTTTGGCGCGCCGGGAGGCGTCTTTTTTTTGGGTTTGACACTGCGCGCCGGCGCGATTAATTTTTTCTCAATTATTCATCGGAAAGACGAAAGGGTTGCAATGGGGAAGAAATCTTTTAAGACCGGTCGCCGTGGGTTCCTGGGGGCGGCCGCCGCGTCGGTTTTCACGGTATCCCCGGCCATGGCGGCCTGGGAAAGGAGGATG
>CALXMX010000117.1 GCA_944389575.1 uncultured Opitutales bacterium | reverse complement strand
AAATTCCCAAGCCGTACTGGCCGAAGGCGTTTCCGACAAAGGCGGACTTTGAAAACATGAACGCGGCCTTTTCAAAATCCTGCGGAATGCGCAGGCCGTGGAAATAGCAGACGCCGCACACGAATTGGGCGTCGGCATTCCCGGAGTCGGCGAGCTCAATCAGGCGGCCGAAATCTTCCAGGGACGGATTGAAACTGCCGTTTCTGTCGTAGTCGAAATACGCGCAGGCCGCGCGGACGAACTTTTCGTCTAAAATCGGCCCTTTATCGGAGCCGGAAGAGGAAGCCGGCGTCTGCGCGCACAGCTGAAAATCCTGCGCCGCGAAAACAAAAGCGGCGACAAACAAAACAACCACTTTAAAAAAGTCCGCCATTTGGCTTGCCATGTAAATTTCTGCGAAAAAATTTTCAGTCGTTAATTTATTTTAATTCGGCGCGGTTGTCCACACTTAAACCCGCCGCAAGAAAATTAAATGCCGCCGGCGGATTCGCAACGCATAAAAATTTGGCAAAAAAAACTGCCGATTGCGCAAAAAAAGTTTGTCCAAGCCGCGGCGATGATTCGCGGCAAACCCAAGCGAAACCGCGCGGACAAATTAAAGACGCGTTGCAAAAAAAAGAAACGCATGAATGCCATTGCGCAGACTGCTTTTCGCTCTGCGCAGAAAAAGTCCGACTATGCCCCGCCGGCGGATTCGCAACGCATAAAAATTTGGCAAAAAAACTGCCGATTGCGCAAAAAAAAGTTTGTCCAAGCCGCGGCGATGATTCGCGGCAAACCCAAGCGAAACCGCGCGGACAAATTAAAGACGCGTTGCAAAAAAAAAGAAACGCATGAATGCCATTGCGCAGACTGCTTTTCGCTCTGCGCAAATAAAATCGCATACCCCGCCGGGCGCACTGTGCAAACGCCGCCGGCACGCCGCAATTCAAAATTTCAGCGGCCGACGCGGTTCAATACTCCAACGGTCGCCGCAATTTTTACCGCGGAATCATCGCCCGCCGGCGGACGGCGAAAAAACGTTTGCACATCGCCACGCGATGCTAAATATCGCGGCGCATGCCGTCACCTGTTTGACGCCGCGCTCAAACAATCCCGCGGATCGCCGGCCGAAAATCCGAACGGCGACACGCGCCAAAAAATTTCGAGCAACCAAACCGCCGCCTACTCCGCGTTTCCGTTTTCCCGGCAGACCGGCAGGCACGAAAGAGCCATTGCGATTTCCTCCTTAGGATAATCGTAATTGGAAAGATTTCCGCAGAAATATTCCATATAGGCCGCCATATCGACATGCCCGTGGCCGGACAGATTGAAGAGTATCGCCTTGGAGACTCCGTTTTTCTTGCACTCCAACGCCTCGTCAATGGTCGCGGCAATCGCGTGGGCGGACTCCGGCGCGGGAATTATTCCTTCCGCGCGTGCAAATTCAACCGCGCTTTTGAACACGTCCAGCTGCTGCACCGTGCGCGCGCGCATCAGCCCCTGCGCCATGATATTGCTTATCTGCGGAGCCATGCCGTGATAGCGCAAACCGCCGGCGTGCACCGCCGCGGGAATGAACGAACTGCCGAGCGTGTACATTTTCATTGCCGGCGTCAGCCCCGCAGTGTCGCCGAAATCGTAGGCGTATTTGCCGGCGGTCAGACTCGGGCACGCAGCCGGCTCGACGCCCAAAATGTCCACGTCTTTCCCGCCGCGGAGCTTTTCGCCCAAGAACGGAAACGCTATCCCCGCAAAGTTTGAGCCGCCGCCGCACGCGCCGATGACAATGTCGGGATAGTCGCCGGCCATGTCCATCTGCTTCATGGCCTCCTGGCCTATGACCGTCTGGTGCAGAAGGACGTGGTTGAGGACGGAGCCGAGGCAGTAGCGCGTCTTGTCGTATTTCAGCACGTCCTCTATCGCCTCCGAAATAGCTATGCCGAGCGAGCCGCGGCAGTAAGGATCCTTCTGCAAAACCGCAAGCCCCGCCTTCGTCATGGTGCTTGGAGAAGGAATGACCGTGCCGCCGAACAGCTCCATTATGGCCTTGCGGTACGGCTTTTGCTCGTACGAGCACTTGACCATGTATATTCTGCTTTCGAGCCCGAAAATTTGGCAGGCCTGCGCCAGCGCCGACCCCCACTGCCCCGCGCCGGTTTCCGTAGCGACCTTCTCTATTCCCGCGCGCTTGTTCTCGAACGCCTGCGCGACCGCGCTGTTCGTCTTGTGGGAACCCGACGGACTAACGCCCTCGTATTTGAAATATATGCGCGCCGGAGTGTCGAGCCGCTTCTCAAGCCGCCGCGCGCGAAAGAGCGGAGACGGCCTCCACTGCCGCATGATTTCCCGCACGGGCTCCGGAATAGGTATGTAGCGCTCGCGGCTGAGCTCCTGCTCCACCACGCCCTTTGCGAATATCCTTTCGAGCTTTGCGACCTCGCACGGCTTGCCCGTGGAAACGTCCAGCGGCGGAGGCGTGTTTATCTTGAGGTCGGCCTCTATGTTGTACCAGTGCTTCGGAATGGACTCCTCGTCCAAAAGGTATTTAACTCTCTCTGACATTTTCGATTTCTCTTTTGCAATATCTTATAAATTAAACCGCGCGCCTCTTTAAACCGCACGCCTCTCCGAGCGAATCCGGAAAGCGCAGACGCCCGCGCCAAAAAAAAATCAGTATTCAAGAACGACCGCCGCGGGGTCGGAAGCTTTCTTAGCCATGTCGAACACGATTTTTTCGGGCACCATGCTCTCCGGCTCGTTGTCCAATCTGAAGGCGGGAAAGGTCTTTATCTGCGTATTGAGATTTGAGGCCGAAGGAATTGCGGTGACCACCGTCTTGCGTATAAAGCACCCCGAATCCGTCGTGGCAACCTCGACCGACAGCGGGGTTTTGCCCACCTTGAAGCCGTCAACCACTATGTCGATTCCCGACGGAATGGAATCTATCGCCATCGTCCGGCTGTATTTTTCCTTGTCCTCCGTATTGCATCCGGAGACTGAGAGCAACGCCAGCAGCGGCAGGGCGAAAAGCGCGAGTATTTTCTTCATATACTTCATATATAAATCACACAGAGCGGCCAATTCAACCATAATCGACTCTCAAAGCAGCCGCACCACAACTACAAACGCGCCGAGCAGCAGCGAACACGCGCTGAGGGCAAACAGCGTCGAGGCGCGCAGATCCGACACTGCGAAATCCGCCCCGCCCGCCTCCGGCGGCTCCGCCGCCGCGCGCGCCCACGCAAAATAGTAGTAAATCGACACGACCGACCCCGCGACCAAAACGGCCGCCAGCCAATAGAGCTCCGCGCTCCAGGCCAATATGATTATCAGAACCTTTCCGAAAAATCCCGCCGTCGGCGGTATTCCCGCAAGGGAGGCCAGATTTGTGATTAGGCCCAGCGCATCGCGGCGGTCGCCGACCAGCATTCCGCGGAAGTCGCCGAGCGAAACTTCAGACTGCCTTTCGGCGGCGAACCCGCCAAGCACGCAGAAGATTCCGTAGTTTGCGAACATGTATGAGAGCAGGTAGAACGCGAGCGTCGCCTCCGCGAACACCGAAATGCCGGTCTGCGCAACGGCCGCGGCCAGCACGAGAAGATAGCCCGCGTTCGATATTCCCGAGAACGCGAGCAGACGCTTCGCGTTGGTCTGCGTCACCCCGCCCAAATTGCCTACCAATATAGTAAGCGCGGCAACCGCGCCGACAACCATAACGACCTTTTCGTTCAGCGCCGGATTGTCCTGCGCGGCGGACGCCAGGCTGGCGCAAATCTTTACCATAAACACCGCGCCCGCGCCCTTTGAAGCCACGGCCAAAAACGCCGAAACCGAAGTCGGCGCCCCCTGATAGACGTCGGGCGCCCAGAATTGGAACGGGAAGGCCGCCATTTTGAAAAACGCCGCCGCCCCCACAAGGGCTATGCCGGCCCACATGAGCGGATTTTCCGGAGCCAGACCGAGATTGGCCACCGACAAAAGGTCCACTCCCGCCGAGAATCCCGCCCCGTACAGAAACGCTATGCCCAGCAGAAAAATCGCCCCGCTCGCCCCGCCGACGACGAGATAGCGCACCGCGGCCTCAAGGCTGGCGGAGGACGACCTCTGCCACGCGGTCAAAACGTACAGGCAGACCGTCGCGCACTCGAGCGCCACAAAGGCCAGCATCAAATTCTGCGAGCGCACAAACACCGCAAGCGACGCGGAGCATATCAAAACGAGCGCGCAAAATTCCCCGGATTTTTTTTCGGCGCGCGACTCTATCAGCAGAGTCAACAGGCCGCACAGCATCACGAAGCACGAAAACGCCGACCCGCATTCGAGAGTTCCGCCGAATGAAGTCTCGCCGGCGGAGCAAACCATTCTCGAAATCTGCACCGCGACGGCCAGAAAAATCCCGAATGCGCAAATTCCGCGCACCAGCATTCCGCCGCGCCCGCGCGCAAACGACGCAAATAAAAGCGCGAACAGCGC
>CALXMX010000116.1 GCA_944389575.1 uncultured Opitutales bacterium | reverse complement strand
GAACGCCGGCACAAACGCCTATCCGTTCGTGTTGTATAGCGATTATAGAAACCACAAGGACATTTTGACGGCGGCGGTAAACAGCTCTTTTATCGGGACGCTTTGGACTCCGGAGGCGTGCGACGCGCGCAGTGCGGACGAGTGGTCCAAGAGGATACAATCGGTCGCGTGGTCCCCGCTGGCGATGCTGAACGCGTGGTCCAGCAAGAAAAAGCCCTGGAGCTTCCCCGAAGCCGAAAAGGACGTGCGCGAGGCCTTCCAGCTGCGCGCCCGCATGGTTCCCTATCTGTACAACGCTTTCTACAAATATCACAAGGAGGGCGTTCCGCCGCTGAGGGCGATGGTGCTGGAGGAATCGTTTTCTAATCTTCTCAAGAACGGCGGGGCGAAGCTTTCGGACGAATACAAAAAATTGGCCGAGGACGTGTCCGACCAGTGGATGTTGGGAGACGACATTCTCGTGGCTCCCATGCTCGGCGGGCAGCGTTCCCGCAAAGTGCTGCTTCCGGCGGGCAAGTGGTTCGACTTCTACACCGGCAAATACGCCGGCAGCGCGGAGGTCGTGTCCGTCGATTTTGCCGCGAACGGAAACCGCATTCCGGTCTATGTGCGCGACGGCGCAATCATTCCGATGTCGGCCGCTCCGGATTTGAAATGCAGGAAGCTCGTGCTGCGCCACTACGGAAACCTCCCGGGCAAGCTCAATCTATACGACGACGACGGCGTGACATTCGACTACAAAAAGGGCAATTTTGCGATATTGCCTGTGGAAGTCACCGTTTCTCCCGACGGAAAAAAGACAGGGAAGGTCGGCTCGGAGCTAAAAAACTTATTTAACTACGACGAGGCGGAATTTGAGTTCATGACAAAGTGATCTCTCTTTTCGCAAGGGGCGTTTTGCACCGTATGAATTGCGGCAATGCGCCCGATGTAAAGCCGCCTTTTTTCCCGGCGCTGTTCCGGCGTTTGAATGGGGATTTTTCGGCGGCGCGGCGTTAAATTTAATAAATTTAATAATTATTATGAGAATAAGACATTTTTTGAGAATTTCCGCGGTTGTGCTTGCGTCCGCGTTTACGTGCGGTTTGGGTTTGGCGGCGAATGGCGAATCGGCGCAAAGGCCGGCTGAAAAATACGCGGCGATGCAGGCCGCCGTTCAAAAGATTTTGGACGACGCCGTTGCGAGCGGCGCCCAGACGGCGGTTCAGTGTTGCGCGTACATAGATGGCGAACTGGCCGTCGACGCGTGGGCCGGAACGTACGAAAAGGGCGGGGACAGGAAAATCGACGGCGATTCACTCTTCCCGATATACTCCACCGGCAAGCCAATTTTTGCGACCGCCGTAAATCGCGCCGTCGAAATGGGCAAGATGGACTACGATGCCAAAATATGCCAGTTGTGGCCGGAGTTCGCCCGCAACGGGAAAGAGGGCGTGAGGCTGCGCCATGTAATCACCCACCATTCAGGGCTTCAGGGCGGAGTCAACGGCGGAACGACCGACGAGCAGTATTGCGATTGGAAGTATATGACAAACCAATGCGCCGGTTTCAAACTGCTTTGCCCTCCGGGAACGAAGGCCCAATACTTGTCCAGAACCTACGCATGGCTGTTGGGCGAACCGTTGTCGAGGGCTATGAAGATGCCGGTGCGCGACGCCATAACGCAGCTCGTTCTCAAACCTGCCGGGATAGAGGGCAGCTTTTATTTCGGGGTTGACTCCGCCGCGTTGAACCGCTGCGTCACCGTGTATAACGGCAACGGCAAATATGACATAGAAAAGATGAATTTGGAAATTCACCGCCGCGCATGCGTTCCCTCGAGCAACGCCATGGCCAGCGCGCGCGGGATTGCAAAGTTTTACGTGAGGCTTACCGGAATGGACGGCAAGCCGCCGCTCCTTAAGCCGGAAACCCTGAAGGCCGTCACGACTCCGTATTTTTCCGAAAGCGAGAGCGGCAAGCTAAAATCCGGCGGAATGCACGGTGGGGACGGGGAATCGCGGCCCAAGTTGGTGTTCGGATACGGCTGCTTTCTGACCGGCAAGGCGCCGAATTATGGAGACGTGTTCGGGCAGGGCGGGCTTGGCGGCTCAAGCGGGAGCGTCGATGTGAAGAAGCGCCTGGTGTTCGCGTACACCTGCGCGGTGAATAGCGATTCGTCTCCGGAATCCAATCTCGGCTGGAGGATACGCAAGGCAATGGGATTGTAAGCCGATTGGATTGTTGGATTGCGGCAAATTTCCCGCAAAATTCAAATTTTGCCTTGCGGAGTTTGGATTGCCCGCGCGCCGAAGCTCAGATTGCCGGGCGCGGAGCGGAGCTCCGGTTTTGCGCCTCCCGCCGCAGCGGTTGCGGGAGGCGCGGGAAATGAAGTTTGGCCGAAAGCGGTTTGCTCTCGCAAAAATTTTCGGTTGCGCTTGCAAGCCACGCGCGCATGAAATGTAAAATTTGCATTGCATGCGGAAAACGTTCGGCTTGTGTCCAGAGAGCCCCGATTTGTCCCCAAAAGAGTTTTAATTTTATAGCGGCGAAATCTGTCTAAAGCCCCGCCGCGGCGACCGCGGAATTTTCGCGGTCGCGCTCAAAATGCGGGCAAAGCCTGTTTTGAAACTTCGCGCTAAAATGAAAATTTCGCCCGGCTTTCCAAAAATCTTTTCCGACCGCGCCTTTGCCTATTTGTTGAGCAGGGACATCAGGGCATTCGGAATATCAATCCCCTTCGACTTGCCCAATTCCACCAGCGACGAGACATTTTTCTTCAGCGCGGATATGTCGGACGGTATCGTCTTGGCCAGGGTTATTGTGGACTCGAACGACTTTGCAAGCTCTATGCGCTCGACGGTCGTGCCGGAAGCCATCAGCCTTTTTGTTTCTTCGGCGATTTCCAAGGCTTGCTTGCCCGCGTTGAGTTCCCCCTCCAGCGCCCTTTTAAAATAGTCCAGGCCCTCCGCGTATTTTTTCTTCAGATCGTCCGAGACCTGCGCGGGAACGTCCTTTAGCATGGAGGTCTCCGCTTTTTCCGCAATACCGTTCGACAGCTTTGAAACCTCGTCTGCGGTTATTTCGCTTTTCCTGCTGGCGACGGTCTTTAAAGCTTCGTTTGCCTCTTTGGAGAGCCGGTCCCGCCCAAGGGCCTCCATGACGAGAGAATAGCCCTTCAGGAGGTCTTGCTTGCTTTCCGTGTAGGCGGAGACCATGGCGGTCTGCTTTTCCTTTAGAGCCGCGTTGGCGCTGGTCTCTCCGGCGGCGCTTTTTACGAGACTGCCGAGGTCGAGCGCGGACGCCGGCACGGCAAAGAATGGCAGCAGAGCCAATAAGAGAATATTTTTCATGCGGAACGAGAATCGAAAATCTTTTCGCGCTTACAAGAAAAATAAGCGGTTTTGAAAAAAAGATTTACTTGCAATTATGCTAAAGAGGTGTCTTAATTGCGCCTTAAATTTCGGGGCCGTAGCTCAGTTGGAAGAGCGCTAGAATCGCACTCTAGAGGTCGTGAGTTCGAACCTCATCGGCTCCATTTCTTTAAAATTCGCGCGTCTCCGTACGGGGCGCGCGTTTTTTTTTGGCCGGAATGGGGGGGCGCTTCGCGCTCCAATCCCAACTGCGCCTTGCCTTTGCGCGAGGGCTTGACGGTACCCGATGCGCCGCGCGATATTTTTGTTGTAAGCGTTTGGATTCTTTTGAAAAATAAATGAATGAAATGCACAGCTTCGATCATTGCGCTAGCGCTGTTTTTTGCAAATGCGGCTGCGGAGGTTTCAATAGGGGAGATTCTGCCGACATCGCTCATTGACAATTCGGGAGGCCGGTTGCTGCTTGTGAACGCGGAATGTTCGGAAGACATTGCCGCCTCCGCGGAGGTGTCGCTCGGCGGGGAAAGAGTATTTTCGGGCGGGAGCGTTCGCCTGAAGAGGGGCGGTAACTCCTTGCGCGCAATGCTCCCGCGCTCCGGAGCAGTAAATGGCGCCGTTTTTACATTGAAAGATTCGTCTGGCGCCGTTCTTGCCGCCAAGACTTTCTCGGCGCCCGCCGCGCGCGAGTGGACGCTTTATACGATTTCCTCGACGCATACGGACATGGGGCTTCACGAGCCTTACTACACGCAGGCGCGGCTATCGGCGGACTGCCTGTCTAAAGGCGTCGAGAGCGTCCGCAAGAAGTGTGAGAACAATCCGGACGAGAGCAAATACCGCTACGTTGCGGAGGGATTGTGGGTTTGGGACTGCTTTGCGGATTTTGTCGGGGAGCGCGCGGCGCTTGACTACGCGAGGAGATACGTCGATAAAAAAGTCGTCGGAGTGGGCGCGTCGTGGGCGGGAAACCACATGCATTTGTATTCCGCCGAGGAGCTTTGCCGCAGCGCCTATTCTAAGCGCGAGCTCGAAAAAAAATGGGGGATAAAAACCGACACCATGCTCATGACGGACAATCCCGGGCTGCCCTGGCAGATGGTTGCGCCGTACGCGGAGGCGGGGATTAGAAACATAATATGGTCGCCCAACCAATGGGGGCCGAACCGCTCGACGGTCAACAAGGCGCGGTGGTATGACGATTGCAATCCGGACGCGGGCGGCGGAGGGTCGCGCGTGGACGTGAGCTGGCATTCGGAACTGCCCATGCTCTTTAATTGGATTGGCGCCGACGGAAAGAGCAGGATTCTCGTTTGGGCGAACACCACATACACGATGGGAATATTTTACAAGACCTGGAGGGAGCGCGGGAAAAAGTTTTCGCCGGAGGAAATCGACGAGAGAATAGCGCGCAAGCTTGCGCTCATGGAGGGCAAAGTTCCGTACGACATCTGGCTGTTTACATCTTACACCGACAACGAATTTCCCAATTCGCGCAACGCCGATTTTGCGCGGGAGTGGAATTCCCGCTGGAAGTATCCGCGCATACGCACGCTCGCAGACATATCCGAGCCGTTTGAGGAGGTCAGAAAGAGATTCGGCGGTAAAATTCCGGAATTGTCCGGCGACATTACCAACGCCTGGGCCACCATGGCCTGCGGAACTCCCATGCTTTTGTCGCGCAAGATCAACGCCGACAGAAAATTGGCGGTTGCCGAAAAGTGCGCCGCGCTGGCGTCGGCTCTCGATACTCGCTATCGGTATCCGCGCGGCGAGCTTTCGCTTGCCTGGAATTCCCTGATTTGGAATGACGAGCACTCCTACGGCTTCAGCGGCTATCAGGGGCGGCGCGTGTTTGAGACGTGGATTCAGCACCGCGATTGGATTGAATTTGCGGAGAAGTCGGCGGGCGAAATTTTGGAATCGGCAATGTCGTCCATCGCGCGCTTGGCGTCGTCCGATTCCGACGGGCTGCTCGTGTTCAACCCGTCGCTCTTTCCGCGGTCGGAGATTGTCGAGGCGGCGGTTGAGGGGGGGGAAACTGCGAGATTTCTGACTCCCGAGATTCCGTCGTTCGGGTACGCCGTCGTGCCCAAGCCCGCGACCGGAACTGTGCGCTCCGTTTCGGAAAGCGCGGAGCCGCCGATTGTGGAAAATGAGTTTTACAGGCTCGCCTTTTCGCCGGACGGCTCCCTGAAAAGCATTTTCGACAAAGAGCAAAATAGGGAAATTTTGGACGCCCGCGCGCGCTTCGGCGCAAACTGTTTCGTGTTTACCGACGACAACCACAAGACGTTTCACGCTCCCCGCAACGCCGCTTTCCGGGTTGTGTCGGAGCCGGTGGGAACGTCCGTCGAAGTCTCCTCCGAGGAGCCCAGGAGCGGCGCGCAAATCGTCCAGCGCATATTTTTGCCGAACGCGGAAAAGAGAATAGACTTCGACAACCGCGCAAGAAATATGCGCGCCCTGTTCAACGACGACCGGCACAAGCGGTTCGGATATTTTTCATTTCCGTTTGCCGCAGAGGGCGAATTTAAATTTTTCGCCTCCTGCGGAGGCTGCATTGCAGAGCCCAAGCGCGACGTCACCGGACACGGAACTGACGCGTACATGTTCGTTCGCGACTGGTGCGCAATGGAGAGCGGCGGCGGCGGGGTCGCGCTCGTCCAGCTCGATACCTGTCCGGTGGAATTCGGCAAGATACACTCCGACAAAACCGTGTTCGGCGAAAAATTCGCCTCGGCGGGCGTGTATTCGTATGTTGTAAACGACGGCCTGCAAATGCATGTTTCAAGCGGCTCGCAGCTCGAACTCCGCGCGCGCTATGCGCTCAAGAGCTATCGGGGCGACTACCGCTCGGCGCAAATCGCGCGCTTTGCCGAACGCGCGGCCAATCCCATGCCTGTGGCGGAGATAAGAAAGGGTGAGCGTTCTCTGCCGCAGTCGGGGTCGTACATCGAATGCGCGGATTCCAACATAGAGCTTCTCGCCCTCAAACGCTCCGAGAATATCGGAGGGGGATTTTTAGCGCGCTTTCATGAAACCGACGGCGCGCCCGCGACGTCGGCCAAAATAAAAATATCGCCGGTTTTCGGGGATCGCCTTTCGACGGTGAACGTGATTGAAACCGGTCAAATTGAGGGGCGCGGCGCGTTTGATTTCGGCAAGTTCGGCTATTCGTCCGTGAATATAAGCAGAGGCTTTGCTAAGGCGGCGCCGGAGCCTCCGAAAAACTTGTCGGCCTCGGCGAGGGACAATAGGGTGTCGCTTAGCTGGGAGTCCGATGCGGAAAAGTTTGCCGTATTTAGGGGAGAATTTGACGGTTTCGAGGCCGACGAATATCACTTTATTGCGGAGTGCCTCAAGCCGGAATTTGAGGACGCCGGCCTCTCGCCCAAGTCGAAGTATTTTTACCGCGTGCGCGCCCTGGGCGCGGACGGTTCGGCTTCGCGGGCGTCCGAGACGTTTGTGGCCGAAACCGCGGCGGGAAATTCCCCTCCCGCGAAGGCCGCCGAGGGCGGGAGGAGATTTATGATTTGCGCGCCCCGCGGCTCCAGGGGAGAAAAGGACGGGCAGCTCTATCTTCTGTGGAGCGCGAATGCGGAGAGCGACCTATCGCACTATGAAATATACCGCTCGAAGCGTTCGGGATTCGTTCCCGACGAAAAGACCTTTGTTTCCGACGTTAAGCCGGATCCGCAATTTTGCATAGGCCGTTACGAGGACGGCGGGCTGGACAATTTTACAACCTATTATTACCGCGTCCGCGCCGTGGATATGGACGGCAATAAGGGCGAATTTTCCGATGAGTTTTCCGCCACAACGCGCGACAAGGTTTTTTCTGCGAAAAAATAGGCTCTTGCATCGCGCGCTTTCCGCTTTGCAACCCGCATGCGAAGGCGCGACATTGCCGCGTTTTTTTTGACCGCAAAGCCGCGCGTTTTCCCGCGTTTTTTTCGGCGGTTTTCCGCTTTTTTTTCGGCGGTTTTCCGCTTTTTTTTCGTTCAAAAGCGCCGCTGCGGTTTCACTTAGCGCCTGTTGCGCTAATCGCGCGGCGCGCGGGAAAAAGCGCATCAAAAAATTCCGCCGCCTGCAAAAAAATCCGACGGCTGCGGTTTCTTGCTCCTAATTCGTTTCGAGCCCGGCCGCGGCAAGCTCAATAGAGCGAATCTACCCCGAATTTTCCGGACCCCGTGCAGACCAGCGTGACGTAGGCCGCCAAGTAGAGAAGCGGAAGCTCCAGCGAGGCGTTCCAGCCGCTTGACTGTTTGATCCAGTAGAAGGATATTACGCACATGTTTACAGCCAGCACGAACGCGGCCGCGCGCGTGAGAAACCCGCAGGCAATGAGAGCCGAACACACGAGTTCCGCAAATATGGCAAGCCAAATGGAAGGCACTGCGCCTATCCCTATGGGATTTAAAAACGCCGATGCCTTCCCGTCGAATACCATCATTATTTTTGAAATTCCGTGGGGCAGCATTAATCCCGCTACGGCGAGCCGCAATATCAACAGTCCCGAAGACGTCAAAACTTCCATATGATCCTCTCTTTCGCTTTGCAGTATTTACGACAGGCGATATATGTTTTGCGTTCCTAATTAAAAATCAAGTTCGAAGCGGGCGATTCGATAAAAATATTTTTTGCGCATGCGGAATTTTTTTGCGCATACTGAATTGTCCGTTTGGCGCGCGGCAATTCGGCAGTCTGGGCGGGCTTCTCTTTGTCGGATCCGCCCGCGTCGGGAAGGGAGCGGAGCTGTGCTCGGTTGCGCGTGCCGTTGTTCGTCAGCGCGGGTTTCGATTTTTGAAAAAAATCTGGAGCGCGAGCTGAATGGTGCGCTGTCCGGGAACCGGTAGTTGGGAGCTGAGAACTGAGAGCCGGTAGCTTGGAGTTGGGAACCCGTAGCTGGGAGCCGCGCGGTCGTACGCCGGATATGCGCCTTTTTTTGCGCGAAGGGTTTTCAAGATTTTTGCGGAGTCGGCCCGTTTTAAATTCAAGACGCGTTTATGTCCGAACTTATCTGACGAAAGCGGCGCAGATTTTGCCCGCGAAAAATTTTTCCGGCGCGGAAGACTTTTGCGTCCGCATGTTTGGCTCGGACATTCGTTTCGGAGGTAAATGGTCCGGCCCTTTAGGGAAAATTATTTTTTCCAGAACACCAGCAGCCCTCCGAATTCCCCGTTCACGGGATCGGTTTTGGGCATGGGAACTTTCGATATGCGCAGCCTTGCCGATTCCATCAGCGCAGGATCGTCCCTGTACACGTCCGGAGCCATGTCGGGGGGATAGGCGCCGACGAGAAGAAAGTCTGCGCTTGCCGAAATCTGTTTGTGGCCGACCCCCGCCGGTATCACTGCGACATCTCCGCGTTTAATCGTCATTTTCGGGCCGCCGTCCCCGCCCAGCTGCACGGTTGCGCTTCCGCGCGCCACTCCCACGCATTCGTGCGTGTTCGGGTGGTAGTGTGTGTAATCGAACAGCTGCCAGCGCCACATCGGCGGCCAGCCGTTTTTAGAGAAAAGCCGCTCGAGATATTCCGCGCCGTCCCGCTTATCCGCGGGAATTATTCCGTTGTAGAGCAGCAGGTCTAACCTGCTGTTCGGCACGGTTGGGGCGGGGTTGAGCAGCAGCCGCTTAGGCTCGATGGACGCTTCCGCCGATTCGGCAAATGATATGAGCGGCGCCCCGATCAGGGCAACGTTCAGGCCGGCAATCCTTCTCAAAAATTCCGATTTTGAAATTCTGCGTCTCATGTGTCGCCTTTCGCGTAATTTTCGTTTTATGCAATAGTATTGGAGGCGTAGTTTTTGTAAAGGCGATTTCGGATTTTTTCGCTTCGGCGTTCGGCGAATTTTAATTGTTGAAATGCGCCGGATAGTGCGGATAAATATCCGCATGTTTTGGAGGAAAATATCGGGCGCGGCATTGGCGGCGCGGGCGGCGGCGTTGGTTGCGCTGTTCGTTTTTTGCACGGCGGAGGGCGCGCAGCGCAAGTCGCTGGTTTTTGTGGCAGGAAACTCGGTGCACTTGTGGGGCGACCACGAGAATCTCGCCTTTTGCAAGACGCTTGAAAAGCTCGCCCGTGGCGTTCTGAAGAATACGGACATTCGGATTGTCGATGTCGGAAACGGAGGGAAGCTTTCTGAGGTCGGCAGTCCCGACGCCGTCGTCATAATCGGCGAAGGCGAGGGCAACCACCCGCTCGCGGGAGACGAGGCGTTCCTAAAGAGAATGCGCCTTGCCGGAACCAATGTCGGCGTGTTCCATTATGCGCTTCATTTTAGCGACGCGAAAAACTATGCGTATCTTGACGATTCCGTCGGCGGGCATTACGAGCCGCACTGGTCGGTCAATCCGTTTTGGCGCGCGGATTTCAAGGTGTCCGATTCCCACCCGATAGCCCGCGGGGTCCGGCCGTTTTCGATTGACGACGAATGGTATTTCAACATCAAGTTCGCCGCCGGCGACGCCCGCAGGATAGTTCCAGTTCTCACAGCGGCTCCGCCCGACCGCGTGCGCAACAGGGGATTCGGCCCGCACTCGGGAAATCCCCACGTGCGCTCCAACAAGGGAAGGGAGGAGACGATTCTGTGGACGATTGAAACTGCGGACGGCGCGCGCGGGCTCGGGTTTTGCGGCGGACATTCCGTGTGGGCCTTGGCCGATCCGAATTTTCGCAAGGTTTTGGTGAACTCCCTCGCATGGCTGGCGGAAGAGGACATTCCGCCCGGAGGATTCAATACGCCGCAGCCGGATTACGGCGAAATTGCGGCCATGATAAAAAAGGAAAAGCGCCGGGATTACGAAGACTACTCGGCTCGCTGGAAAAAATTTTTTGAGGACAACAAATGACGATGCGCGCGCCCGCGTCCGCTTTCGCCCCTCTTCCCAAGCGCGCGTCGCTCCGCTATTGAACGCCGAGCGCGCCCGCGCTTGCGGGAACTTTTGAAAGGTGAAAATCCGATGCGCACGCGCTTTAGCCGCGCGCCGCCGCCGTCATTCCTCTATTTCGCCCATGAAGGGGAAGTCTTTTTTCAGGCCGATATTGGAGGTGTCTATATTCTTAAAGCCGAGTTTGAGCGCGGGGGAGCCCTCCTTTACGCGGTAGTCCGTCTTTGCGGGGTTTTCAAACATCGGGTCTTGGCCGAATATGGAGTGTTCGTCGATCGGGCGGCCGTCGGAGTACTTCCAGTCCGCGCGCGGCTTTTTATTGTAGTTGAGCCTCGCGTTGTATTCGCCGCTCTTTATATTGTAGAGGTTGTAGTCGCACACGTTGAACACTTCGTCCCCGAAAGGCTTTACGCTGAAGAACGCTACGGCGCTGTCGGCGCTGAATATGTTTCGCGCGTAGGTGTGGTTGGCTATGAGGGCTTCGCTCTTGCCTCTGGATTCAGGAAGCCCGGTCAGCCCCGCGGCGATTATTTCGACAAACTGCGTGGTGTCGTTATCCGCGATTACGTTGTTTATTATGCGGTTGTTTATTCCCTTTATCTGAAGCGGGAAGCAGACCTTGGAGCCGCGTATTCGGCATATTATGTTGTTTTCTATTAGGAAGTCCGACGAACCGTCGTCGAGATAAATTCCTATGATGTGCGCGTGGTCGTAAAAGCCCCGCATGTCGCGTATCAGGTTGTTGCGGATTGCGTTGTTTCCGGAGCTTCCCCACGAGGATATGGCGCCGCCGTCGTTGCTGTCGTTCATGGCGTCGACGACTTCGTTAAACTCCACGGTTATGTTGCGGGCGAATATGGATTGCACGTGGTTTTCCCACGTCACCTTCTGCGAGTAGCGCACGTCCTTCATTACGGGATAGGCCGTGCTGTTCATGGATATTCCGTGGCGCGGGGCGTGCTTGATAAGATTGTTCGATATTGTCGAATCGCCCACCTGGCCCAAGACTATCCCGGCGCTGCTGCCCATTACGCGGCCAACGCGGATTATGGCATTGTTTGATATTTTCCAATTTTTTGCGATGTGCGCGTCGCGAAAATTCTTCCAGTTTTTTGCGTCCTCCCAGGGGCCTTGCGCGGATATTGCGGAATGTCCGCAGTCTTTGAACAGGCAGTTTGTGACGGAAATGTTCTCCTGCCAGTCGCGCGCGGAGATTGAGTTCGTGCCGGAGCACAGGAATTTACACGAGTCGAACGATACGTCCTCGGCGTTTGAGAGCATCACCATTGCGTTGTAGTAAGACTCGCCCGACGGCACGCTCTCCAGCGGCGCCGACCCGAGTATTTCCACATGCTTAAAGTGAATGTCCCGCACGGGGGCGTCCGCGGATTTGCCGGCTATGCGCAGTATGGTCTTTAGGTCGGATAGTATTATTTCGCTTTTTGAAATGTCGCCGCCGAGGGGAATGTAGTAGAGCACCCCTTCGCCCGGGTCGTAGAAAAATTCGCCCTTGTCGTCCAGAAACGACTTGGCGCCGTAAAGCCTGCATCTGTTTCCCTTCCAGATTAGATAGTGCGATTTTTGCGCCAGTTCGATTTTGCCCGATGACTTGTCGATCGACTTCGGTCTCGCGCGGATTTGGCTCCAGTTGTAATTGCTGCCGACCCTATTGTGGCAGCCGGGCCATATTGCGATAGTCATATTTTCCCCCGCGTCCTTGAGGAGCGCCGGATCTATCGTGACGAAGCTTTCGCCCTTTTCGTTCTTTCCGCCGTCGAGCGCCTGAATGTAGCCCGAGTTCGGATATGAGGCCTCGCGGGCGGGCTTTCCGTTTTCGATTAGGGTAAATTTTTTCAATCCCTTGCCTATGCGGCTGGCGAATGTCCCGTTGCCGAGGTTCTCCCATTCGGTGATTTTTCTGCCGCCGATTCTGCGGGGCATGTCTTTGGGATTGCCGCTGAACTTTACATGCCAGTAAATGCCCCCGCCGCAGGCGGTGTCGGGATCGCTTTCCTT
>CALXMX010000115.1 GCA_944389575.1 uncultured Opitutales bacterium | reverse complement strand
GGCTCAGCTTCGCGCTCTTGCTGGCGAGGCGCCTGTCCATCTGCTGGATTTCCTCCTGCTGCGCGCGGTACTGCGCCTTGAGCTCGTCCGCGCGCGCCTGCGCTCCAGCTGCGTCCGCGTCGGCGTTTTCAAGCCTTTCGCGCGCGCCCTCAAGCGCGGCTCTCGTCTGTTCGATGCGGCCCTCAAAGGAGAGCTTCTCCTCCTTGATTTGGTAAATCGAGTCCGACAGCGCGGCGTGGCGAACCTGGTACGATTTCAAATCGAGCTCCAGCGACGTGCATTTGACGCGCAGTTTGGTTATCGCGCCCTCCGCGACGAGCGCGTCTTGGCGCGCCTGCGAAAGCGCGTTTTCGGCTTCGCGCAGTTTCTGCTCAATCGCGGACATCTCGTCGTTGTGGCGCTTGAAGGCCTCGTCCGAATCGGACACTAACGCCAGCTGCATCTGCTTTACCTCCGCGTCTCCGCTGGCGCGCCCTTCGAGCGCGGAAAGCTGCCCGCGCAAAGATTCAAGCTCGCGGTTTATCTGCGCGGCGCGCTCGCCGAGGTCGCGCTTGCGAACTCCGGCAAATTCCGAATTTCTCTCCGCCTGCTCCTTTTGCGAGCGCGTCTCCGCGGCCGCCTGGCGCGCGCTCTCGAGCTGTGTCATCTCCTCCGCGCGCTCGGAACGCATCTGCGAAAGCTCCGCGTCCGCCGCGGACAGCTTTTGTCCGAGAGACAGTATCCGCGCGGAAATTTCCCCGATTATGGCGTCGTCGTCGGCAAGCTTCGCGTTGAGCTCGGCGAATGCCCTCGCATTGACGGCAAGGTCGAGATGGCGCAGGCGGTGGCTGAGCCTCTTGTAGCGCAGGGCCTTTGAAGCCTGCCTCCTCAAACTGCCTATCTGCCGCCCGATCTCCTCCATGCGGTCGGTCGCGCGGGCGAGATTCTGCTCTACGAGCGCGAGCTTGTTGAGGGCCTCGCGCCGCTGCGACTTGTACTTGGTTATGCCCGCGGCCTCCTCGAAAATCGAGCGCCTCTCGCCGGGATTCGACGAGAGTATCTGGTCTATCTGCCCCTGCACCATGAAGGAGTACGAGACGCGCCCGACCCCCGTGTCCATGAAAAGCCCCTGAATGTCCTTCAGGCGCGAGGCCTTGCCGTTGATGAAGTATTCCCCGCCGCCGTCCCTGCTGACTTTGCGCGTTATCTCGACTTCGTTGAAATGCGTTCCAAGCTGCGCCTCGCAGTCGGAAAAGAGCAGGGAGACCGAGCAGAACTGCAAGGGCTTGCGCCCCTCCGTCCCCTGAAATATCACGTCCTGCATCTTTCCGCCGCGCAGGGCCTTCGCGCTTTGCTCGCCGAGCACCCAGCGTATTGCGTCGACTATGTTGCTCTTGCCGCAGCCGTTCGGCCCGACTATGCAGGTTATTCCCGCCGTCAGGTCTATGACGGTCTTGTCGGCAAAGCTCTTGAAGCCGTCTATTATGACTTGTTTTAGATACATTGCGTGAAATTGAAGCGAACCCGCCGCCCGCGGAGCGCCGGGCATTGGAATCAGGATTTTTTGCGGAGGCTTTCGCGGTATTGCTCAAAGGCTTCGGCGAGGTTGTCCGGCTTGCCGCCGCCCTGCGCGTAGTCCGGCTTGCCGCCGCCGCGGCCCCCTATCTTTTCGGCGAGCGCGCGCACGATGTCGCCGGCCTTCAGCCCCGCGGCGATCGCCTCCGGCGAGCACAGCGCGACTATCGACGCCTTGCCGCCAATCGCGGCTCCGAGCGCGACGACCCCCCCGCCGCGCTCCTTTGACGCCGCAACCGCCAGCGCGCGCATTTCGTTTGCGTCCTCCGCCTCGACTATCGCCGCCATGTGCGGAATCGCGTTCGCGTCTTCGATCGCGTTCTGCGCTATTTCCTTGGCCTGCATGGCCGCCTTTTGGCGGCGGAAAACCTTGAGCTCCCTCTCGCACTCAGCCTTTGCCGCGGAGAGTTTCTCTATTCTGTCGACGGCCTCCTCCGGCTTGCAGGAGAGCCTGCGCGATATGTCCGAAAGCGCGGTCTGCATCTGATCCACTTTTGTGAGGGCCGCTATCCCGGCGACGGCCTCTATGCGCCGCGTCCCGGCGGATATGGAACTTTCGCTCAGGATTTTTATCAGGCCAAGTTCGCCCGTGCTGGAGGCGTGCGTCCCGCCGCACAGCTCCTGGCTGAAGTCCCCCATTTCGACTATCCTGACGACCGCCCCGTACTTTTCCGAAAAGAGCGCCATGCACGTCTTGGGCACTTCCAAGTACGGAAGCTCGCGCCAGGTTATCGCGGAGTTTTCCAAAATTTTCTTGTTCGCCAGCATCTCTATTTCGGCCAGCTGCTCCGGAGTGGGAGCCTCGAAGTAGGTGAAGTCGAACCGCAGCCTGTCGGGATCGACGTACGAGCCCGCCTGCCTCACGGCCGAGCCGAGCACTTGGCGCATCGCCCAATGGAGAATGTGGGTTGCGGTGTGGTGGCGCTGTATGGCGCGGCGGCGAAAAGCGTCCACGCTCGCGGAAACTTCCGCCCCGACCTCCAGCGGCTTGAACACCCCCTTGCGCACCTTGTGGAGCACGCGCCCCGCAGAGTCCATCTTTGTGTCGAAAACTTCGTGCGCCACGCCGCCTATCTCTATGAAGCCCGTATCGCCCACTTGCCCGCCCTTTTCGGCGTAAAACGGAGTTTGCGGGAGAATCAGATAGTCGAAGTCGTCATCCTTTATTATCGCGCTTATCGTGGTGCGGAAATCCGACAGGTTCTTGGCGTCGTATCCGACGAACTGCGTAGTGTGCTCAAGCTCGCCCGCGTCGGAGACTGATATTATCTTTTTGCTCTGCGCGTTGCGCGAACGCTCGCGCTGCTTCTGCATTTCCGCCTCAAATCCCTTCACGTCCACCGGAAGGCTCCGCTCGCGCGCGATCAATTCGGTGAGGTCGAGCGGGAAGCCGTAGCGGTCGTACAGTATGAAGGCCTGCTCCCCGGAAATTCTGCCTTCGTTGACGGTGATGTGGTCGAGCAGCTGGAGGCCGTTGTCTATGGTTTTGGCAAAGCTTTGCTCCTCGTTGCGGATTGTCTTTATTATCGCCTTCCTGTGTTCGGCCAGCTCCGGAAAGGCGGGAGACATCTTGTCTATGACGGGTTCGGCAAGGCGGGCGAAAAATCCGTCCTTGAGGTTCAGCCTCTTTCCGTACATCACCGCGCGGCGCAGTATGCGGCGCAGAACGTAGTTGCGCCCCTCGTTGCCGGGGACTATGCCGTCGGCTATGGAAAATGTCAGTGTGCGGATATGGTCGGCGAGCACGCGAAACACGCAGTCAGTCAACTCCTGCGCGGACATGTCGCGCGGGTCGCGCGGGACGGTTCCCATGTACGTGCAACCCGACATGTGGGAGAGGTGCTCGAATATGTCTGTGAACAAATCGCTGTCGTAGTTCGACGCGGGAACGGAAAAATCCGAGAAGTTTTTTGTTGTGGCCATTATTCCCGCCACGCGCTCAAGCCCCATTCCGGTGTCGATATTCCTGCTGCGAAGCGGCGCAAACGAGCCGTCAGGCTCAGCGTTAAACTGCATGAACACCAGATTCCAAATCTCTATGCAAAGCGGGGAGCCCGCGTTGACCAAAACTCCGTTCGTGTCGCCGCCGGGAGTCAGGTCTATGTGGATTTCGGAGCACGGCCCGCACGGCCCGGTTTCGCCCATCATCCAGAAGTTGTCTTTCTTGCCGCACTTCTTGATGTGGATTTCCGGATCCATGCCTTCGGCTTTGAAAATCTCGCTCCAATATCCGTAGGCCTCGGCGTCAAATTCGGCGGGATCGCCCTCGGAGGGTTCGTAAACGGTGGCGTACAGGCGCTCCTTCGGAAACTTCCAGACTTTGACGAGCAGCTCCCAGGCGTAGTTTATGGCCTCTTTTTTGAAGTAGTCGCCGAAGGACCAGTTGCCCAGCATCTCGAAAAAAGTGTGGTGGTAGGTGTCAAACCCCACGTCCTCGAGGTCGTTGTGCTTTCCGCCGGCGCGAATGCACTTTTGGGTGTCCGCCGCCCGCAGAAACGGATTTTTTTCGTCGCCCAAAAAGTAGGGAACAAATTGGTTCATGCCCGCGTTCGTAAACAGCAGGTTGGGCGAGGAGGGCATCAGGGAGGCCGACGGCACAATCGTGTGCCCCTTGGAACTGAAAAATTCCAGAAAGCTCTTTCTTATTTCGGCTGATGTCATGGCGTTTTGTTTGCGTTTTACTTTTTGCGCTAAGCCCGCCGTTTTCGGAAGGCTTCAATGGCGCGGAGTCAGAGATTTGATGCGATTGCCTCCGCCATGCGGTCCGTCCCGACAGGAGGATTGCCGAAGGCGATGTCCGCCGTGCGGACTCCCCCGCATACGGACTTGCGCACGGCCGCCTCAATTTCGCGCGCCGTTTCCTCGCGACCGAAGGAGTAGCGCAGCATGAGGGCCGCCGACAGTATCTGCGCGCAGGGATTGGCGATGTTTTTGCCGGCGATGTCCGGCGCCGTTCCGCCGGCGGGCTCGTACAGGCCGAACTTCAGCCCCAGCGAGTTCTTCAGGTCGCCGAGAGACGCGCTGCAAAGCATTCCCAGCGAGCCGCAGACGGCGGCCATTTCGTCGCTCAAAATGTCGCCGAACATGTTTTCGGTAAAGAAGACGTCGAATTGGTTGGGGTCGCGCGCCAGCTGCATTGCGGCGTTGTCGACGTACATGTGGCTAAGCTCTATTTCCGGATAGTTCTTTGCGAAAAATTCCGACACAGTGTTGCGCCAGAGCACGGAAGTCTCAAGCACGTTCGCCTTGTCTATCGAGCAGATTTTCCGCCCGCGCGCCATCGCGGTTTTTGCGGCGACTTCCGCTATGCGGAGTATTTCGCCCGTCCGGTATTGCATGGTGTCGCACGCAACGCCCTCCCCGTCGGGAAGGTTCCACGTCTTTTTTTCGCCGAAGTATATGCCGCCGGTCAGCTCACGTATGCACACGATGTCTATGCCGTCGGGGATTCTCTCCGACTTTAGCGGCGAGGCCTGCGTAAGCTCTTTATAGAGCAGTCCGGGGCGGATATTCGCGAATAGTTTGAACTCCTTGCGCAGCGGCAGCAGCGCGGCGCGCTCGGGGCGCTCGGCCGGGGGAAGGGTGTCCCATTTCGGCCCTCCCACGGAGCCGAACAGTATGGCGTCGGAATTGCGGCAGGCCTGAAGCGTCTTGTCGGGGAGAGCCTTGCCGAATTCGTCTATGCCCGCGCCGCCGACGGCTTCAACAGTGTATTCCAGCGAGTCTCCGTGCTTTGCGCAAGCCGTTTTGAGGACACCGAGCGCGGCATCCATGACTTCGGGCCCGATTCCGTCGCCGGGCAGTACTGTAAATTTTAGTGTGGCCATATGAGGATATACGTCAAAGTCTTTCGCGGCGGGAGACGCCCGCTGCGACAATTAAAAAATAATCTCCCATTAAAACACCTTTCGGCTTTATTTCCACAAAAATTTTATTCGGAATAGGGCGTTTTGAATGGTCGCTTTCGGCGGCGCAAAAAACCGCAAAAGGCGGGTAAAGCCCGGGCGTTTGCGAAAGGCGGCGCGGGGTGAGGGCGGATTGCGCGCGGCGCGGGCGGATTGTGTATGGCGCGAGTGGGGTTGCGCCTGGAGTGGGGCGGATTATATGCGGCGGCGCGGGTGGAATTGCGCCTGGCAGTATGGGCAGGGATTGCGCCTGGTGCGCGGGTAATATTCTTTTTGCTTTGAGCCTTTTGGAGTTTTTTTGCTGGCGGATTAGCAAAATTAACCGTGCGGGGGCGTTTTGAGATTTTGTGAAGGAAATTTTGGCGGGCGCAAATAAAGAAAAAAGGGAGGGTGCGGGGTGTAGACGGATTGCGCTTGACCCTCTTTGTTTTGCGCCTACGGCGGCCCCGAAGATATGCGCTCGTGCGCGACGCATTGCGCCTGGCAGTATGGGCAGGGATTGCGTCTGGCGCGCGGGTAATATTCTTTTTGCTTTGAGCCTTTTGGAGTTTTTTTTGCTGGCGGATTAGCAAAATTAACCGTGCGGGGGCGTTTTGAGATTTTGTGAAGGAAATTTTGGCGGGCGTAAATAAAGAAAAAAGGGAGGGCGCGGGGTGTAGACGGATTGCGCTTGACGCGAGTGGGGTTGCGCCTTGTGTGGGGCGGATTATATGCGGCGGCGCGGGTGGGATTGCGCCTGGCAGTATGGGCAGGGATTGCGCCTGGCGCGCGGGTAATATTCTTTTTGCTTTGAGCCTTTTGGAGTTTTTTTTGCGGGCGGATTAGCAAAATTAACCGCGTGGTGGAACTCAGGCACTCAGTCAGCCGCGTGTGAAGGCGGAGGGATTTTCGCTTGCAATCTATCCCCTATTTTTTTCGCCCTTTCGTCCTTTTGCGCGTCGAGCGCATTGAACGCGTCGAGCGCGAAGCGGAAGGGAGATTCGGCCGAAACTTTAAAAATTGTCCCGCAGGATAGCGCGGGTTTAATCGCGCGGATTTGAGGGGAGGGGGAGGAAAGGAAAGAGAGAATGCGGCGATGCGGAAAGCGCGTCAGTACATAAGGTCGCGGCTGATTAGCTCCTCGGGTTTAAGGCCGGCCTTGTTTGCCAATTCCTCTAAGGCGTTGTAGCTCTCGTACTCCACCGTGCTGAAATCCACCCGGGAAAACGGCAGGGGAATGGCGAATTTGTCCCACGCACTCGAGATTTTTATAGCGCAATGCGGCCGCAGCCTCAAAAGTATGATTCGCTCGCCCGATATTTTTGCGACCATCAAAACTCCGCGTTTGGCGACGTGAACCGGCCCGCGCGGGCCGTCCGGAGTTATTGCGATGTCGGAAACTTTGAGCGCGTTGGCCAGGTCGCGTATGGCCCCGGCTCCGCGCCGCATGTAGGAGCCGCGAACCGTGCCTATCTTGCACAGCTTGAAAAACGCCGCCAGATACGCGCCGTCTCGGCTGGCGCTTATCAGCCCCGTCATGGGTATGTCGTCGCGGAATATCCTCTTGAGCGCGGCGAGAAAAAATATGCGGTTGTGCCACGCTAAGCATATCATGCGCTTCCTGTTCCTGACGCACGCGACGTTGGATTCGTCGTACCTGAACCGCAGCGTCGCCTGCCAGAGCCAAAATAGGACGAACAGCGGAAACACGACGGCGTAGTGTTTCAGGCGCACTTGCGTTATGTCGATTTTTTCCATTGAAAAATTCCGCCCTATTCGTGTCCGAGCTTCGCCGAAATTTCCCGCGCCGCGCGGACTACCATCGCCCCCAGGCGGGGCAGGTCGGCCTTGGAGACGCGCCTCGACGGGCCTGTTATCCACAAAACCGCCGCGGGGTATCCCTTGCTGTTGAAAATCGCCGCAGCCGCGCAGCGCAACCCCTCGACCGCCTCGCCATCGTCCGTGGCGAATCCGCGCCGCCTGATTGCGGCGAGTTCTTTCTCGAGGTCGGCCCGGTTGGAAATAGTCCTCTCCGTGTGGCGCACGAACGAGATTTTCTTCAGCGCGCCTTCGAGCGCGTCGGGCGG
>CALXMX010000114.1 GCA_944389575.1 uncultured Opitutales bacterium | reverse complement strand
CCAGCGCGGCCGCCCTCGCCGTGCAGCAGCCCGAAAAGCTCGCCGCGTTTGAAGGGCATTACCGGACGCAGCAAAAGGCGCCGCTATACATTCTTGGCTGGGTCGACGAAAAACAAAAATCCGTGCGCGGAATAAAAGTCGACGGCTGGCTGAGCAAGCTCGCCTTCGGAGACTTCAACCGCGAGGTCCGCGGCTTGGACGAGCTTCCTCCGGACGAATTTTTAAAGACCCTGCACCCGAATGCAAGCCCCGCCGAACTCGCCGCCCTGCGGCCGCAATACTGGCCGCCCGTAAATTTCTGCTTCCAAACATTCAGGCTGATGACGTACCTCGGCGGCGCGATGTGCCTGATAATCGCCGCAGGACTCGCCCTGTCGATTTTTGCAAAGACGTTCAACCCGAAGAACGCGGCTGCAAGGCTGTATCTCATAATCTGCCTGCCCTCCGTCCTTTTGCCGCTCGCGGCCAGCCAGCTCGGCTGGGCGGCGGCCGAAGTCGGCAGGCAGCCCTGGATAGTCTGGAGGCTGATGAAAACCTCCGACGCCGTCACAACCTCTGCGCACGCGGGGGAGATACTCTTTTCCATAATCGCGTTCGGCGTGCTCTTTACCGCAGTAAGCGCGGCGGGAATTTGCGTCCTTTTCGGAAAGATACGCGACGGCATTTCCGTGCCGGAAAACAACGCCTAAACGGAGGGTAAATGTCATGGAAATTTTACAGACTATATGGTTTGCCCTGACGGGCGTCCTGCTTGCCGCGTTTCTCGTGACGGGCGGCTGCGATTTCGGCGCGGGAATAAACATTCTATTTCTGCGCGACGCCAAAAGCCGAATATACGCCGCCGAAAAAATCCTCCCATTTTGGGACGGAAACCAAGTCTGGCTGATAACGGCCGGAGGCGCGCTGTTCGCCGCGTTTCCGCCTGCATACGCGGCCGTGCTTTCCACGATGTACACGCCGGTCATACTGCTGCTGTTCTCCATAACCGTCAGGGTCGCGTCCATAGAGTTCTTCGCGGCGGCGAAAACGGAGCGGGGAAAGTCGGCGTGGGCAAAGGCGTTCGCGTGGGCTTCGCTGCTGTCCGTTCTCCTAATAGGCGTCGCGCTCGGGGCGGTATTCTCCGGCCTTGTGCTTCCTGCGCAAGGCGGATTTATTGAAAACTTCCTCCGCCTGTTCAGCCCGATGTCCGTTGCGGCGGCCGCATTGGCGATTCTATACTGCGCCGCGCAGGGCGCGCTATTCACAACGCTGTGCGCAAGCGCGCAAAAAACGCAGGGCGCGCGCTGGAAGAATTATTCGAGAAACGCGTTGATCGCCCTGACGCTCGGTTTTGTATGCTATGCGGCCGCGTTCTTTCTGCTCGCCCCGAAAGGAGAGCTGAACAGGGGGGCGCTCGTCGCGATACTTGCAGCCGCCTACATTTTTCTGCGCGCGGCGTACATTTTTCTCAAGCGCGGAATGTTCAAAAGCGCGCTGGTGAGTTCATCCGCCTTTGCGCTGCTCGCGGTCGGCGTCCATGCTGCGGCGGCTTTCCCCTACATAGTGCCTTCGGCGAAGCAGGGCGAGGGAATGACAATATACGCGGTAAGCTCCGGAGAGCTTACGCTGACCGTAATGCTGTGGGTGGCGGCCATAGGCGTTCCGCTCGCCATAGCCTACAACGTCTTTTCCGTGCGCTCCATGTTCAAAAAGGGCGGCGGGGAAAAGCTTTATTAGCCCGGCTTCAAACTTAAAAATTAAAACCTTTCAAAAAAATTAAAAAATTGCGCGCGTTCCCATTCGCCATGCTGTGAGCGCATTCAAGCCCGCTCCCGCCAACGGCGCTCTTCCATTCTTTAAACGGACAAGCGAAAGTGCGGGCAAAAAAATCGCAAGCGCGGGAGCGTGCGCGCGATTTTTGCTATTACATGCGCGGCGCCTCAAGTTGCGACCACTCACAATTCCAACCAATCCCAAACACTTTTTAGCCCGGCAGTTTTATTTCGGCGCAAATGCGGCGCAATCTTGGCAAACGGCATTATTCACATAAGCTCGACGGATTGGCATACCTGTAAAATTCCTCCGGCGCATTTGCGCCTCTCCCGGCACATTTTCCAAAGAATTTTCCGGCGCGTTTCCCAAAGGGCTTTCCGAAGAGTTTTTCGGAGCGTTTTACAAAGCCGTCAGTTCGGCGTTTTCGCGGAGCAGAAAAGGCAAAACAAGGGGCGGGCAAAAGCGACGGACTTCACAAAACGGCTTGACATTCGCGCCGAAAAGAAATTCTATTTGAAACTTTCAAAAAAATGGTGGCTGTAGCTCAGTCGGTAGAGCAGCGGATTGTGGTTCCGCGGGTCACGAGTTCGAGCCTCGTTAGCCACCCCAAAAATTTCAAAGGCGCCGAATTTAAATTTAGCATAAATTACAATTCGGCGTTTTTTTTTGCGCATTTGCGGGCGCGCTTTTATGGCGGGACTGCCGCAACGGGAATTTCCCGATGCGCCAAACCGTCACAAGATGTGGGGAATATGCGGCGCCAGCCTTTCCCTTAAATCCGCCCTAAACCTTATCATAGCCGTAGCGATTGCGATGGCGAGCGTGACTATTAGCGCGTATCCCATTATTTCCTTTGTGGCGCACACCACGGCCTCCGCGTAAACCCTCTGGTATATGTCGTTGACCGCAAGCTGGGAGGCCTCGTAAGCCCCGTTCCCGGAGGCCAGCGCCGACGAGACCCTCGCCCCGACGTATTCGGCCGCAAGCGGATTCGCCTTTTCCAGTCCGCCGGCAAGGGCTGCGAGATAGTAAAATATGCGCCGCTCGAGCAAGTTTGAAAACAGGCAATTCCCCGCCAGCGCGGCGATGACCGACCTGAGGGCTATCGTAAAAAACACGTTGTGAAGCCTTATCTGCTTTGGAACGCTCTCCATTCCGTAGGCCGAAAACAATATGAATATTACAAGCATGGCGAATCCGCGCAAGACTCCGGGCAAAAGCAGATATTCGTAGGAGAGGTCGCTCCGTATTCTAAAGTATATCATCGCCTCGTATCCGGCGAGCGCGAACATCGCAATGGAAGCCATGTAGCGAAATTTAAACGGCCTGAAGCGGTCCCACAGCGCGCACTCGATTCCCGCGAGCAAAAAACCCGGGAAGAAGCATCATATTCAAGCTGTTTGAATATATGCCGTCGTAATGCAGCACGGCGTCCGCGTAATAGGAGACCATAT
Source organism: uncultured Opitutales bacterium (assembly GCA_944389575.1). Taxonomy (GTDB): domain Bacteria; phylum Verrucomicrobiota; class Verrucomicrobiia; order Opitutales; family Intestinicryptomonadaceae; genus Merdousia. Next base: position 1,605 of record CALXMX010000114.1, on the reverse strand, counting down.
AGTTGGACATCGCAAGCATCATGCAAATTCCCATGTAGGCGTGCTCAAGCAGAACTTTTTTGTTTCGCAACAGCCCAAAGTGCAAATACGGATTTCCCTTCCGGCGGTGCGACATGACAAACAGCGCCATCAAAACCGGAATCGCCAGCGCGCAAAGCTTTATTTCGCCGGAATAAAACCAATCCCTGATGCGCCCGTAAATCATGAGGTACGAAAACGCGAGCAGAATGGCCGACGCGTACGCCGCGCCCGTCAAATCCAGCGCGTCAAACGAAAATTTCCACGGCACATTCACATGCCTGAGGCACACAAGCACGGACAGTATGGCCGTCAGCAGCATGAACGTCTCCGCATAGTAAATGTACTGCCATTCAAAAAACTGCGCAAAAACCGCCGTGAGCATTATCCCGATCTGCCCCAAAGAGAAGTTTATCGGAAAAACTTTGGCGTACATTTCCAACAAAAGCCTGTCTTTGGAAAAGACGGGAAAGAGTATCGTCATCGTTTCGACGAGCGCAAATCCTTTCAGAACGCCGATTAAAAAGCCCACAAGGACAAGCAAAGCCGTGTTCTCCAAGCTGGCGCACGCATAGCACAAGAGCGTCTGCACGGAGAGCCCTGCAAGGAGAATGCTCTTGGAGTTTATCCCCGAGCGCACTATGCCTATCAGCGGATAGATTACGCTCATTCCTATCGTGGTTGAATAATATATGAGCGTAATGTCCTCCGTTTGAAGCCCCATGGTGGAGTTTATGTTCAGCCCGTTGCCTATGTACGACCCGTTCAGCAGCATTATGCACACAAGGATCACAAAGGCGACGGACACCTGCAGCCAGCCGGGAACCCAATCGCGGAAGGGGGACTGCGCATTTTCCGCCATGGCCTACCTCTCCGCATCGACTTCCACCATCATTCCGGCTCTGAGAGCGTCGAGGACGCTTTCCGGCGCTCCGTCGAATTCTATCCTAACGGGAATCCTCTGGCGGATTTTCACGAAATTGCCCGCGGAATTGTCCGTGGGAACGAGCGAATATTTTGAACCGGTCGCGGCGGAAATGGCGCGGACAATCCCCTTCAGCCTATAATCCGGGAAGGGGTCTACCCGGATTGTGACCTTTTGCCCGACGTATATGGAGGATATTTGCGTCTCCTTGTAGTTTGCGGTCACCCACTTGTTTGCGCTGTCCGAAAACATCGTAAAAGTTTGGCCGTTTTGCACGAACTCTCCGGGCTCCACGGTGCGCCTTCCCATTACGCCGTCGTACGGGGCGCGCACCTGGGTGTATTCCAAATCGAGCTCCGCAAGGCCGAGCTCCGCCCTGCGCATCTCCACCGCCGCCTTCAGGCTCTTGCGCCTTACCAGAAGGGCGGAAAGCTGGGCGGCGTACGTCTTTTTCTGCGCCTCCAGCGCCTTTATGCGTGCGGAATTCGCGGCGAGATCGCTTTCGGCCTCCTCCTTTAAGCTCCCCGATACGGCGTTGTCCTTTATCAACTCCCTGAATCTCTCGGCGTTTCCGAGAAGGTGGACGTGCCGCATCTTGGCCTCCTCAACGCCAGCCTCCGCCGCCTCCATGTTGTATTTGGCGCTCTCGATGTCCGACTCGA
>CALXMX010000113.1 GCA_944389575.1 uncultured Opitutales bacterium | reverse complement strand
TGGGGCAGACGCTGATGAAAATAAAGTCGGATTGCCCCTATGCGGCCGCGACGCGCATGGTCGAAAAAATTTCCCCGCTTTGCGACGCGGTGTTTTTGGACTTTCACGCGGAAACGTCGTCCGAGAAAGTCTCAATGGGCTGGCACTTGGACGGCAAGGTCGCCGCGGTGGTCGGCACGCACACCCACATTCCGACGGCGGACGCGCGCGTGCTGCCGCAGGGGACGGCCTACCAGACGGACGCCGGAATGACCGGCCCGTGGGAGGGCTGCCTGGGGCGCGACTGGCGCCCGGTTTTGGACAAATTTGTGGACGGCAGGCCGCGCCAGTTTAAAATGGCTTTGTACGACTCCAGAATATGCGGATGTCTCATTGACTACGATCTCGATTTAAGAGTGACAAAGACAATCGAGACCTTTGTGTGGCCCGCCTTTCACTCCACATGGGAGGGGCGACAGGCCGAAACCGCCAGACAGCGCGAAAAGGCCGAACAGGCCGCGGCCGACGCCCGCCAGGCCGCCGAGAGGGCGGCGAGTCAGGCGGCTCAAGCCTGCGCGCAGGATTCCTCTTGTTGCCAAGAGACTCCCGCCGGGCTCGGCGCGGCGCCGGAGGCGTAAGCGGGCCGCAAAATACCGCGGCGTTTTTTATTTGCGCGCACTTTAATTTAACGCCCGCATGATGCATGCAATGGCGCTGTTTTGAATGTTGCGCAATGGTGTTAGAGCCGGCTTTGGTTCTGCGCGCTTAGCTTGTACATTTAGCTTGCGCGCGCTAATCCGCGCGGGCGGAAAGGCGTTTGTGCGCCGGTATTTTGTTTCGCAAAAATTTTTATGCGGCCGGTTTTGCATGCGGTTTACATGTTTAGCCGGGTTGCAACAAATTATTTATTCGGCCGCCCGCGCTTAAAAGAGCGAAACGTCCGCGTCTTAACTTTGCGATATTGTCGCGCGCAGACGCTGCCTACAAAGCTATCACGCCCTTTTCGCCCGTGCGGATTCGATACGCTTGCTCCACCGGGGAGACAAATATTTTGCCGTCGCCTATTTTGCCGGTCTTTGCGGATTTTAAAATGGTTTCGACGGTTTTGTCGGCCATGTCGGAGGGCACGCAGACGTCTATGACCACTTTCGGGAGCAATTCCACAGTATATTCGCTGCCCCTGTATATTTCCGAATGCCCCTTCTGCCTTCCGAATCCCTTGACTTCGGTCACAGTCATTCCCTCCACGCCTATTTCCGCAAGGGCCTCTTTTACTTCGTCAAGCTTGAAGGGTTTGATTATGGCTTTTATCATCTTCATGGTATTGAGCATTTGGGGTTGAATTGTTGACGTTTATCCCGCCGGACAGGCGCGGGCGCGAAAATCCCTCCTCATTGCGGAAGTTCGTAATTTTTTTCGGGATCCAGCTCTTCCACTTTGAACGGCAGCCCGAATTTCGATACGGTTTCGAGGAACGGATCCGGATCGAGCTCCTCCATGTTGAACACGCCCGCGCCCTTCCACTGGCCGGTGGCCAAAAGGCGCGCGCTGGAGGCGGCGGGAACTCCGGTGGTGTACGATATCGCCTGGCTCTTGACTTCGGCGTAGCAGTCCTCGTGCACGCAGACGTTGTATATGTAAACTTTTCTGCGCTTGCCGCCCTTCATTCCGTCGAATACGCAACCTATGTTTGTCTTGCCCTTTGTGAGCGGCCCCAGCGAGGCTGGATCGGGCAGGACGGCCTTGAGAAATTCCAGCGGCTCTATCTCGACCCCCTTTATTTTTATCGGCTTTATTGAGGTCATTCCAACGTTTTCTAAGACGCGCAGGTGCGTGAGATACTTGTCGCCAAACGTCATCCAGAAGCGTATCCGCTTAAGTCCCTTCAAGTTCTTGCAGAGCGACTCCAGCTCCTCGTGATACAGCAGGTACGACGGCTTCACGCCTACCTCCGGATAGTCGAAATCGCAGCGCATTTGCAGGGGCTTGGTTTCAATCCACTTTCCGTCCTGCCAGTAGCGCCCGTTTGCGGTGATTTCGCGGATATTTATTTCCGGATTGAAATTCGTTGCAAACGGAAGCCCGTGGTCGCCCGCGTTGCAGTCGAGAATGTCCACAAAATTTATTTCGTCGAAGAGGTGCTTTTGCGCGTAGGCGCAGTACATGTTCGTCACTCCCGGGTCGAATCCCGAACCGAGCACGGCGATGAGCCCGGCATTCTTAAATTTGTCCCGATAGGCCCACTGCCAGCTGTATTCAAAGTGCGCGACGTCCGGCGGCTCGTAGTTCGCCGTGTCTATGTAGTGCGCGCCGGCCTTCAGGCAGGCGTCCATTACGGAGAGATCCTGATAGGGAAGGGCGACGTTGACGACTATGCCCGCGCCCGCCTTGCGGATCAGTTCGGCAAGCTCGTCGGAATTGTCCGCATCAATCTGCGCCGTGCGGATTTCGCCCGGGATTTCCGACGCGATGGCGTCGCACTTTTGCTTGGTCCTTGAAGCCAGCCAAATTTCGTCGAACACGTCGCGCATCTGCGCGCACTTGTGCGTCACTACCCTGCCGACTCCGCCGGCGCCGATTATCAAAACTTTTGCCATACGATGTTGCGTTCTTTGTTGGTTTCGACATTTTAATTTCGTTGAAATTCGGAATAGTTCAAGCAAGATTTTGCGAGGTTGAAAAAATTTTGCCATGACAATAGAAGAAAGACTCGAAACATATCTGGGTAAGGATCCGCAAATCCACCCGAGCGCATACGTGAGCAAGGCGGCGACGCTGATAGGCGACGTCACAATAGAGGCCGACGCAAGCGTGTGGCCCGGCTGCGTATTGCGCGCGGACATAAACTCCATAAAATTGGGCAGGGGCTCGAACCTCCAGGACGGTACGGTTGTGCACCTGACTGACGACGCCGGAGTCGAAGTCGGCGAGTACACCACCGTGGGCCATGGGGCTATTCTGCATGCGTGCAAGATAGGCAACGGCTGCCTCATAGGCATGGGGGCGGTCGTCCTCGACAAGGCCGAAATAGGCGACGGCTCCATAGTCGGGGCGGGCGCGCTCGTCACTAAGGGGACCGTGGTTCCTCCGGGATCGCTCGTGCTGGGCTCGCCGGCCAAAGTCGTCAAGCCGCTCGACGACAAGACGCGCGAGGGCCTGACGTATTGGTCGCACAAGTACGTAAAGCTTGCGGCGGCAAACAAGGCTAAGGAGCAGTCGAGCAAATAGGGGGCCGTTTAGCCGGCTCCATTTTTGGTAACAAAAGTTATGACGACCGACATATTCAACGGCGCCGTGGATTTGGACGCGCTGCGCACTCCCGCGTACGTGGTTTTCCCAGACGTCTTGGAGCGCAATCTGAAGCTAATCAAGGGCGCCGGAGACGCCTGCGGCGCGCGCGTCCTTTTGGCGCTGAAGGCGTTTTCGATGTACGAGACGTTTGGCCTCATATCGAAATATCTCTGCGGGACGACGTCGAGCGGCGTGCACGAGGCGCTGCTTGCGAAGGAGTATTTCGGGGGCGAAATACACGTTTATTGCCCCGCTTTTAGGGAGTGCGAAGTGCGCGAGCTGGCCGAATTTTGCGACTGCATCGTATTCAATTCGGAGGCGCAGATAGACAAGTTCTCCGCTTTGGCGCGCTCCGTCGCAAGCTCGCGCGGGCGGCAGATTCACATAGGCCTGCGCGCGAATCCGGAGTATTCGGAGGTATCCACCCAGATATACAATCCGTGCGCCGTGGGCTCGCGCCTGGGGGCGCTGCGCGCGAATTTGAGCGCGGACATAGCCTCGAAGATTGACGCGCTGCACTTCCACGCGCTGTGCGAGCAGGACAGCGGCGTTCTCGAGCGCACGCTCGCGCGGTTTGAGGAAAAGTTCGGCGACGTAATCGCGCGGGTGCGCAGCGTCAATTTCGGGGGCGGGCACCACATTACGCGGCCTGACTATGGGATTGAGAGGCTTGTCGAAGTCGTGCGCGGCTTCCGCGCGCGCTATCCGAATGTTGAGGAGGTGTATCTCGAACCCGGCGAGGCCGTGGCCCTCAACGCCGGCGTGTTTGCCGCGCGCGTGCTGGAAATAACGGACAACGGCGGGCCCATTGCGATATTGGATTGCTCCGCCGTCTGCCACATGCCGGACGTTCTTGAAATGCCCTACCGCCCAAACGTTTTCGGCGCGGGGCT
>CALXMX010000112.1 GCA_944389575.1 uncultured Opitutales bacterium | reverse complement strand
GTTAGACGCGCCCGCGACTTCACAGTTCCCTCCGCATTTGCAAAGGCGCGCCGAAAACTGCGGCGCCGAACTGCGCGCCGGCAATACTCCACGTACCGGCAACAGTATGCGCGCGGGCGGCGGACGCGAACTCCGCGCACGCCCCTCCGCCGCGCGGCGCAATAATCGGGCGCGAAAAAAACAATATCCATTTTCCATTTTGATGTCATAAAAAACGCTTGCCCGTTTTTCTCTCCCGTGTTAAACTTTACTAACCGGGTTTAGAGGAATTGCCCGGCGAGGGTGGAGGCGTTCAAACATTGCCCAAAGGGCCGCTTCCGCCGAATGGGACCAACAATGCACAGGGAGGGAAAAATCTGTATGAAATTGAGGCTTCACAAGGCGATTCCGGCGCTGTTGTCCGCGCTGGCGCTGCTGGCGACGCTCCCGCAGGCGCAGGCCAACATTGCGCCGCGGTCGGACTCGGCGGAACTGATTGGGAAAATAAAGCCGAGGCTTTCAAGCCAAATAAAGTCGTCCAAGTACGGAATAGGGTTTGAATGCCTGGACAGGAAGATGTACGACCCCGCGCCGTATTACGACATAGCCGCCTCGCTCGGCGTAAAGCACGCGCGCTGTCAGACCGGCTGGGCGCGCACAGAGACGAAGAAGGGCGAATACGACTTCAAGTGGCTCGACGACGTCGTGGACAACCTGCGCGCGCGGGGGATACAGCCGTGGTTCAATGTCGGCTATGGAAACCCGCTGTACATGAGCCCTCTAAAAAACAAGTACGCCGTCGGGCACGTTCCGCTGTACTACGGCGAGGAGTGCCTGCAAGCCTGGAAAAACTACGCGCGCGCCCTCGCCGAACACTTCAAAGGCAGAGTGTTTGAATACGAGATTTGGAACGAGCCAAACATAAACACGTTTTGGCGCGACCAAGAGAAAGACCCGGCAAAGTACGTCGAGCTAATCGAGCTTACCGCGCGCGAAATAAAGGCGGTCGACCCGAACGCAAAAATCGGGGCGGCTCTCGCCGGAACTACCGGCAAGTACCTGACGGACATGTTCAAAAAGGGGGCGGGGCGCACTTTGGACTTCATATCCATACACCCGTACAGGATAGTTCCCGAACGCGGCTACGAAAATATGGTGCGCTCGATAGAAAAGGAGATAGCCGCCAGCGGAGCGAAGACGCGGGTACGGCAGGGCGAAGCGGGATTTCCGTACAACATTCCGGAGACGTGCTGGGTGGCCAAAACGACCTGGCACAAGGGCAGCGAGGACATTCAGGCAAAGTGGATGCTGCGCCACTTTCTGTTGGACTTCACAAGCGGCGTGGACTTGAGCTCGTACTTCATGATAACCGACTTCTCCCCCGCCTACGCGCTCGGCAAGGGCGCGCAAGTTGACACCTTCGCATGGGGCGTGACCGAAAATGGCGGAAACTTCCGCCAGCGCAAAGTCTGCCAGGCCATGAGAAACTTTCTGGCCGTGTTTGACGACTCCGTAAAGCCCCTCCCCTCCGACGCCGCCATAAGCTTCAACCACCCGCGCAAGGCGGCTGTTTCAAGGATTCCCGAACTCGCCGCGCAGTCCGCGATAAAAATGTTCGAGCGAAACGGTCTTCCCATGTGCGTCTACTACCTTCCGGAGGACTTGCAACTGCAAAGCGGCGCGCTCGAAAACGTCTCGCTTGCCTTCAACGTGACGGACTTCAAGAAGCCGGTCCTCATAGACTTCATGGACGGCGGCGTTTACCTGCTCAAAAATGGCGCAAAAAACATTCCGATTGCGGATTATCCGCTGATGGTCGCCGAATTTGACGCCGTAGCCGATTTAATAGAACAAAAATAAGGAAAGCCATGCACAAGCTCATTAAAAACGGGAAAAAACTCCTGGCGGCCGCCGCCGCGCTCGCCTGCGCCCCCGCGTTCGCGCAGTTGGACAAGGCGCTGACCGTCGTCAGCGCGAATACGCTGGAGGAGATCGGGACTCTGAAAACCAAAACCTCGAAACAGGTTGACAGCTCGCGGATAGGTATAGGGTTCGAGTGCCTCGACCGCGAGGTGTTCGACCCGTCGAAAGTTTACGACAAAATAGGCGCGACCGGCGTAAAGCACGCGCGCTGCCAGACCGGCTGGGCGCGCACCGAAAAGCAAAAGGGAGTGTACGACTTCAAGTGGCTCGACGACGTCGTGGACAATCTGCGCGCCCGCGGAATACAGCCGTGGTTCAACGTCGGTTACGGAAATCCGCTGTACATGGGCAAGACAGACAATCCCACGGCCGTCGGGCACGTTCCGCTGTACTACGGAGAGGAGTGCCTGCAAGCCTGGAAGAACTACGTGCGCGCGCTCGCCGAACACTTCAAGGGCAGGGTGTTTGAATACGAAATCTGGAACGAGCCAAATATCAAAAAATTCTGGCAGCCGAAAAAAGCCGACGCCGACGAATACGCAAAGTTCATCGAGCTTACCGCCAAAGAGATAAAGGCGGCAGACCCCGACGCAAAAATCGGAGCCTGCAAGGCCGGCGGATTCGACGCGTACTTCAAGAAATTCATGGAGAACGGCGCCGCGCGCGAACTCGACTTCTTCAGCGTCCACCCGTACTGCATGGTTCCGGAACTCGGATACGACGCCATGATTGCCGGCATGCGCACGCTGATCGCAGCCTCCGGCGGAAAGATGAAAATCCGGCAGGGCGAGGCCGGATACCCCGCATACATACCGCCGGACAGCTGGGTTGCCAAGGGAAGCTGGTACCCGAGCAACGAGGACATTCAGGCAAAGTGGATGCTGCGGCGGTTCCTCGCGGACTTGTCAAACGATTTGGAAATAAGTTCGTTCTTCATGGTAATCGACTTCAATTCCAACTACAAAGTCGGCGGCGGCGGGGCGTACGACGAGGCCGTCTGGGGCATAATGGAAAACGGGGGCGACTACCGCACGCGCAAGGCGTACGACGTGCTCAAAAACTTCTGCGCGCTCTTCGACTCCCGCGTGAAGCCCGCCGACTACTATATCGACCTATACTTCGGAAACGTATTCCCGCCGAAGGCGAAAATCTCGAGGCTGCCCGAGGTCGCCGCCTCCGCCGCATGCAGGACATTCGACCTCGACGGCTGGCCGATATACGCGTACTACATTCCGGAAGATTTGCAGATGCGCATGAATCCCATTGAAAACGTCTCTCTGCGCTGGGCTTCCGACGCCCCAAAGCCGATTAAAAATCCCGTGCTCATCGACATGATGACCGGCAAGGTCTACAGAATGAAAAAGGGCTGGCAGGGCGTTCCCATAACGGACTATCCGCTGTTTGTCACCGACAAAGACGCCGTGGCGGATTTAATAGTAAAAAAATAGCGCGCAGCCACCCCCGCCCAACGGCGGCGGACGCGCCCGCATGCAAGGCAAACGCGCGCGTGCATGCAAGGACGCAAAAAAAAGCAAAAAGTCAAAGAACTTTTCGGCGTTCCGCCCTGCGGAGCGCCTTTTTTTGCACAACCTGCCCCGCCCCGCACAAGCGCGCCCGTGTAATTGCTCTCGCGCAGACTGTAAGTGTCCAAGCGCGCCCGCGCAGCCCCCCGCCCGTCCAAACGCACCTGCCCCACTTCCCCGCCCGCCGCATATCGCATGAATTAGTTCTTCAAAAAAAAATGGGAAAGCGCCTTTCGTTCGCGGCTCTCCTTCAGTTCGCGGCTCTTTTTAAGCAAAAGCACCTTTAAATGCGGCCGCTTTCGGCTGGAGCGCAAACGCGCAAGATAAAGCGCGCAAAAAACGGCCGACGCCGCCGGCAAATTCTTTTTCATTCGCGGCATATCCCCATTTCATTTACACGCCGCAAGCCGATTCAATGGAAAGCGGCATTACTCCCGCACGCGGCGGGCAAACGGCGGCCAACAATGCATTTCACCCCAGAAAGCGGCTGCACAAAACGCCGTTTCCGCCATTTTTACATTGAAAAAATCTCCACGCCCAATTATACTTTTTACCATGAAAACTCTGTTTTGCGCGCTTTTATTGTTCGCCATTCCGACGGCATTCTGCCGCGACGTTTACATATCATCGTCCTCCGGCTCCGATTCCAACGACGGCTCGAAGGGCGCCCCGTACAAAACCATAGCCGCCGCCCCGAAAACCGGCGCAAACATTTTTCTCAAGCGCGGGGACGTGTTTTACGAACAGCTTAGGGATTTTACCAACTGCAATATCGACGCCTACGGGGACGGCGCGCCCCCGCAAATTTGCGGCTTGAGAATCGTGGAAAATCCGGACGCGTGGGTGAAAATGCCCAACGGAATCTGGCGCATAGACATGCTTGACGAAAAGAATTTCGGCGGAATGCGCGACAGTTCCGACCGTTCAAAGCTAAACATCGGCGCCGTCTACGACATGTCCTCCGACAAGGTTTACGGGCACTTGGTGTGGCGCCTGAGCGCCCTAAATTCTGACGGGGATTTCTTTGCCGCCGAAGGGCCGTGGGCAAAGGGCCCGGACGTTGCGACGCGCGGCCACAAATTCAGATACCTCTATTTCAAATTTCCCGAAAACCCGTCGGCCGGCGGGCGCAAAATCGCCTTCGTGACGGCCTCGCACGGAATATCGCGGCTGAAGAACTGCTCCGTCAAGAATATCGCCGTAAAGGGATTCGGACTGCACGGCGTATGCCAGACGCGAAACTGCCGGTTCGACTCGCTGGACATCGACCTGATAGGCGGCTCCATACAGCAGGGGTACAGCGGAGGATACGTGCGTTTCGGCAACGGCATAGAGTTTTGGATCACGTCGAAAAACCCGGCTAACGGCAACAGGGTGACAAATTGCCGCGTCTCCAGAACGTACGACTGCGGCGCTACAATACAGGGGATAAGCGACGGCGACCTCCTGGCGAAGGACATATCGTTTTCCAACAACGTATTTTACCGCTGCCGGCAGGCGTTCGAGCACTTCCTGCGCTCGAAAACCGGCGGAACCGTCGCGTACGAGAACTGCGAATTTTCCGACAATCTCGCCTACCAATGCGGAAACAACGAATTTTCCTGCCCTGAGACGCGCGACGCCGCGCTGCTGTCGCACCGCGACTTAGCGGGAGCGTCGCTCGTGGTAAAGAACAACGTCTTCTGGGATTCCAACGGATACTTTGTGACGAAATTTCCGGTCTCGCTCAAGGGCAATTCCTTCTACGTGCGCAAGGGCCAATACCTGCTCGCCTCCCACCTCTCCGACGACAAGCCCCTGTGGGTGGATTCTCCCGCGGACGTCGAGGAGTTTAAAAAGCGGTTCCCGTCGAACGACGTAATATTCATCGGGCCCGAAAACCAAAAAGTCGGCGAGGAAATCCTCAAGAAGGCCGCAAGAAAATAGATTCCCCCCCCTTCCTTTCTCCGCTCTTTTCCCCCGCCCCCCGCCGGACTTTTTCCTGCCGCACCGTCCGCAATGCGCCGACGGCGCCTCATTGCGCCAAGCGGCCGGAAGATCGGCTTTCGCGCAATGAAGGCAGCGCATATTTTCCGCATGCCGGGCGACACGCGCCGCCTACCGTCCATCGCCGGCTTGCGCGCCGCATCTTGCGCGCGCCGTGCGCAAATATTGGGGATTGCTCAAAAACCTCCGCCGCGGCAGAAACGATGCAACGTAAACTCCTCCCGCCCCTGCCTGCGGCGCAATTTGCAAGAATTTTGCCGGCGCATTGGCCGCAGATGCCTGTGAAAGCGCGGGGCGAAGCGGCGCAAAATAGGCGCAATATATTCAATCTTGGCGCGCGGGAGGAATCAGGCTTGCGGCCTCTCTCAGGCCGGAACAAATCCGCAAACCTTGCCTGCGGGCAAACTCGTCGAGCCGGATTTTTTCCTCCGCCGAATACGTGCCCGTTCCCACCAGCAGCGGCCTGGCGCCCGCCCTCAAAGCGGCCATATAGTCCGACGGCCGATCGCCTATCATATATGAATTGCGCATATCCAACCTGAAGTCCTCCGCCGCTTGGAATAGCATTCCGGGATTCGGCTTGAAGCTAAAATGCCCGTCCTTGCTTTCGTAGGGCGAATAGTAAATCGCGTCCAAATATATGCCTTCGCCCGCAAGCGTTTCCCGCAAACGGGCGTTAAACTTAAAGAATTCGTCCTCCGTGAGCTTTCCCTGCCTGATGCCGTCTTGGTTTGTGGCAATTATCAGGCGATACCCCTTGCTTTGAATCTCCCGCAGACTTTCAAAGGTATCCGGGAAAAATTCAATTTCGGAGGGATTCTTCGGCTGGATTTTGTCCACAATTAATGTGCCGTCCCTATCTATAAAAACGGCTCTGTCGGAAAACTTGTATTTGTTGCAAAGCTCTATGGGGTCGCCGGAGTCGAATTTCTGGCGCGGCGCAAAGGAAGCGCGGACGCGGCCGTCGGGGAATCCCCTTTTTATCCAAAAAGCCGCACACGCAAACGCCGCGAATACGAAAATCGCATACGGATAGACGAGCGCGCTTGGATAGCGGTGTTCCGAATCCAAAACGAGCGCGAGAAACAAAAACAAAAATATGAACGGCGACACAAACATGGCGGCCTCGAAAAACCTCTGCCTGATCCCCACGGGAAAATCCCCGCGAATTTTGCGCAAGAATTCCCAGCGGGTCTCCCAAAACATTCCATGGCGCGTCTGCGCGGGGACATCCACTAATCTGGCAATTTCGGGCTCCACATGGTTGCGCAAAAATTCCGAAATGCCGTTGTGAACAACGTAGGAGTAGGAAATCTGCACGAAGTAAAATATCGCCACAACCGGAATGAAGGCGGCAAAAAACGGAGCGTACTTAAACCCCATAATGGAAATCGATACGACCGCGCAAACGGCAACTAAGAACTGCACGGCAAACCTGTCGCGCTGGGCGATTCTGTCGCGTATCTCGCCGCGCAGATCGCGGTGCAAAGCGAATAGATATTCGAGCCTGCCGGCAGATTTGTCGCAATTTTTGAAAGGTTCTTTCATTTCCATTGCTAAACTTTCTTACTCCAAAAATGTTCAAAGGGCAAATCTAATTCTCCGAAACCTCCGCCGCGGCAGAAACGATGCAACGTAAACTCCTCCCGCCCCTGCCTGCGGCGCAATTTCCCTTTCAATCCGCCGAAGCGGCGAAAATGATGGGGCCGGGGAATCCGGCTTTCCCGCCCGGCGCCGAAAGAGTGCCGCAAGAACGCCGCAAATAAAAAGCCTCGGCGGGCGCTCAAGGATTCCGAAACTACTTAGAAAATCCGCGCGCAAACCGGACAAGCCGTTCGCGGGAAAAATCCGGGCGCGAAAAATTCGGCAAAGCGCAAAAAGCGGAATCGGCGGCGGAGAAAATTTCGGCGCAACGGCGGAAATAAAAAGCCGGCCAATGGGTAAAAGCCCGCACGCTAAAAACGAAACGCCGCGCATTGCTAACGAATGGAAAGCGCACGCCCTCCATCAGATATTGTAAAACGGAAAAGATAATGCGGAATAGGGGGAAACTGAAAATTGAAAGCCGCAGTCAGGCATGGGGCGCAAAAAAGTCCGCTCCTC
>CALXMX010000111.1 GCA_944389575.1 uncultured Opitutales bacterium | reverse complement strand
TTCAGACGTATTCACAGTTTACAAGCTGCCCCTGCACGCCGACTTTTACTTTTGAATCGGCCTGCAAGACTCCGAGGCCGTCGTGTATAATCCCGAAGCGCGACCCCGATCCATACGCGCTGATTTTGCCGTCGTTTGCCAGCAGCACCAGCGCTTTCAGGCCGCTCTGCTTGGCCTCCCGGTTGACGCGCGCGACAGTCTCGTCGATATTTTTGAGAAATTCCGCCACCTCCTTCTCCTTGTTGAAAATCTTGCCGAAAAACTCCGCGTTCTTCCTGGCCTCCGCAAGCTGGTCTTTCGCCAGAGTGTTCACGCAATAGACGGGGGCGATTTTCGAAAGCTCCCGATAATAGTCCTGCTGGCGGCTCGATATTACGATCAAATCCGGCTTAAACACATTTATGGCCTCGAGGTCGAATTCCTTTACGCTGCCGACGTCAGGATACTTATCGCCGCGGAACTTGCTCAAGTATTTCGGCATGTTTCTCTTTGGAACGGCCAGCTCCAAGTCCAGATTCAGGGCGTCTATGGTGTCGAGCGACCCGTAGTCCATGACGACCACCCGCTTCGGATTGAGCGGAACTTCAACGTTTCCCTTAGGCTGGGAAACCGAAATTTTGGCGTTTCCCTCCGCAAGGGACATTCCGCAGAACGCAAGCGGAAGCAGCGCCATAGACAATATTTTTTTTAGACATATTTTATTATTCATATTTATTTTCTCCTAAAATGGCCGGGACTATTCGTAATATACGCACAGCCGCTTGTCCCGGTACGACTTTATGGCTATTTCCATATCGTACACGTCTCTGAGTACCTCGCTTCTTATGACGTCTTCCGTTTTTCCCGAATATTTAAGCGCGCCGTTTTTAAAGGCCACAACGTAGTCCGCGTAAAATGAGACAAAATTTATATCGTGTATTACGAGCAAAACGCTCCTCTTCTTCTCGCGGACAAGCGTTCTTAAAAGCTTCATTATTTTTGCGGCCTTGTTCATATCCAGATTGTTGAGCGGTTCGTCCAGCAATATGTACTTTGTGTCCTGGGCTATGGCCATGGCTATGTACGCTATTTGGCGCTGCCCGCCGGAAAGCTCGTCGATGAAGCAGCCGCGCAGGGTCGATATTCCCGTATATTCAAGGGCGTCGTCTATTATTCTCAAATCCGCGGCGCCGAGATTTCCGCGCGAATGCGGGAACCTGCCGAACGCAACGAGCTCTTCCACCGTCAGGCGCGCGGGCGTGTAAAGCGTCTGGCCCAATATCGCAAGCCGTTTTGCCAGCTCGTTTGACTTCCAGTCGCGCAGGCTTTTTCCGTCTATTTCAACCGTCCCCGCGCTGGCCGGAATCAGGCGGCCTATTATGTTTAGAGCCGTGCTCTTCCCCGCACCGTTGCTTCCGATGAGCGCCACAACCTTTTCCGTCGGCAGGGAGAGCGTCACGCCGGAAAGCGCGACGGTCTCTCCGTATCTCTTTGTGACATTGCATAGCCTAATCATAAATTTTTCACCCTCCCGAGCAAAAGCAGGAAGAACAAACCTCCCGCGAAATCGATTATCACGCTCATTGGAACTGCGAAGTGCAACGCGCGCTCCGTCACAATCATTCCGAAAAGCAGGGCGCAGAGTGCCGCAAGAACCGCCCCCGGAACCAGTATGCCGTGCCTATACGTGGGAAACAGCGCGCGCGCGAGGCTGACCACGAGAATGCCGAGAAACGTCAGCGGCCCCACGAGCACCGTAGAGGCCGACGTTAAAACGGCCACCACGACCATCGACTTCAACACCACGGCTCTGTAATTTACGCCCAGCGATATCGAACGCTCCCTTCCCAGCGCAACGGCGTCGTACGTCCGCAAATCCGAGAAGAACCATGCGCCCGCCGCGCACACGACCGCGGCGGATATTCCCAACAGCTGAACGTTAATGCGGTTAAAGCTTGCAAACATGCGTCCCTCCAGGACGGAGAACTCGCTTGGATCTATAAAAACCTGCATGAATGTCGAAAGCCCGCCGAACGCCATTCCAAGCACGACGCCTACCAAAACTGTGTGATACACGCTCTCCCCCCTGCCTTTGAACATGATGAAAAACACCGCCGTCGACGCGCAAATCATGAGCAGAAGAGTCAGCATGAAATCGGCCGGACTGTCCATCATCGACAGCTGCCCGCCGCCCCAAAAATAAATCACCAGCGTCTGCAGCAGCAGATAGAGATTGTCAAAACCCATTATGCTTGGCGTCAGTATGTAGTTGGCCGTTATTGTCTGAAAAATTACCGACGATATCCCAACCGACACCCCGACAACCGCAATCGCGCAAACCACTTTCAAGCGGCGCGGAATATTGTAGTCCCACGTCTCCGCGCTCACCCCGCTGAAAATGTAAAACAGGGCGAACGCCGCGCACAGAAAGGCCATGGCCGCGAACGCAAAGAAGAACGCCTTTGACGACGGAACCCTACGCATGGCGCTTTCCCCTTAAAAGCAGCGCCAAGAACACCGCGCTGCCGATTACGCTCAATATGACGCCTATCGGAACCTCGTATGGAAAGAGGACAAGCCTTCCTGCGACGTCGCACAATAAAACCAAAAACGCGCCGAGCCAGGCAGTGTCGAAGAGAATGTTTTTTACGTTGTCGCCCTTGAACATGCTGACGATGTTCGGCACTATCAGCCCGACAAACGGAATGTTTCCGGCCTCCACTATCGTAATAGAGCTCACGAGCGAAACTATAACAAGCCCGACGCGCACTACTCCCGCATGATTGAGACCCAAACTCGTAGCCGCACCCTTTCCCATGCCGGCAATGGTAAAGTTGTCGGCGTAAAGATACGCTGCAATCATGAACGGAACGCTGAGATACAGCAGTTCGTAATTGCCGTAAATTATCAGCGAGAAATTTCCCTGAAGCCAAGAGGCGACGTTTTGAACGACATCGTACTGATACGCGAAGAAAGTCGAAGCCGCGTTTACGACGCCGCCGAGCATCATTCCGACGAGCGGCACCACCACTATGCTTCGCGCTTCAATGCGCGATACGAACGTGAGAAACAGCGAAGTCCCAAAAAGCGACACCGCAAACGCGACAAATACCCGCAGTATCGCAGGGGCGTCCGGAAAGGCGATTATTGCGGCCATCACCCCGAGCCTGCACCACTCCATTGTGCCGGCGGTCGTCGGGGAGACGAAGCGGTTGCGCGTGATGCGCTGCATTATGAGCCCCGAAATTGCGAGGCTGCTTCCGGCCACGAGAACGCTGCACAGCCTCGGAACCCTGCTGACGAGAAAAATTCCCAAACGCTCCGAATCGGCAAAGAGAATGTCCCATAAGGATACGTCCGCCACTCCGATAAACAGCGAGCCCACAGCCGCAGACAGCAGCAAAATCCACTGCCAAACGCGCGCCGCAAAAATCTTTGAAAGAATCCGCATCTACCCTCCGCCCGTCATTTGCGCGCGCACAGCGCGCCGCCTCCGGACGGCCGAACTCCGAAAGCCCCGGCGGGCGCGCCGCCGTTTATTTTGCCCGCCGCAATCAGCAATCGCCGCATGGAGCAACATGCGGCATATGCGCCGCCCCGCAGCGGATTTTGCGGTTTTAAACTGCGCTTCAAACAGAAGTCCGCAATAGCGCGACGCGCCGCGCTCGCCGCGAGAGCGCGCATTCTGCGGACAATTTCTGCAAGCCGCCTTCGCCCGCAGTCCGCAAACGCCGCGGAATGCAAAGCGGCGGACACGCCTCCCATATGCGAAGCCTCCCCCGCAAACCCGTACTTTTCAAAACCTCCAGACACCATGTTCCACCGCCCTATTAAAATTCACAAGGCCTTCAGAAACCTGATCAAGTCCTCCCGCTCTCCGGCGGAGAGCTTTCTGAACAACTCGCGCGAAAATTCCGCCTCGCCGAAATGCCAAAGTATGGCCTCCTCAAAATCCCTGGCGCGCAGGTCGTGAAACATGTCCGTGTGGTCGGCGGCCTTGCGCATCAACCCGCGCCCCCAGAGCGGCGGGGTTCTGTACGTGCGGAACCTGCCGACATTTTCGTCGCCCATATCGTGCATGAGCAAGTCCGTGTAAGGGCGAATGGTCTGCCCCGAATAGGCCGGAATGTGCGCGTATTCGCCCGTCTTCCATTCGGGCTTGTGGCAGCTCGCGCAGCCGATCTCGTAAAATATCTTCCGCCCGCGCGCGACTTCCGGACGGTCGAGGTTTCGCGCGGCTGGAACCGCCAAGCCTCTGTGCCAAATCATAAAATCCTCAAAATCCTTTTGCGACAATTCCGCCCGCTGCCTGCCCTCAAACGCGGACGTGTCCAAACCGAGCTCGCGTTGTTTCGCTATCCATTGCGGGGTGGCGTACAAAAACGGCCTGTCGCTGCGGGCGACATTTGTGGTGTTGTACAATCCGTTTGAGCCCGGCCCGTTTTCAAGGGTGGCGCGGTCGCAATGCCAGGTAAACCTGCCGACGCGCATGCGCCCGTCGGCCTCGCGCAGCCACTTGCCGTGGCTGCCCTTGACGGGACCGCTGAAGGAATGCTGGCGATCGTACTCCCCGATGATGGACGAATCGTCTATCGCGTCCAGCAGGCCCGTGCCGTAGATGCCTATGGTCGATTCAATCGAAACCCTGTAATCGCGGGGAAGCGGCAGAAGCGGCTCCACAATATCAGCGACCGGATAGGTCAGCTGTCCCTCGGTGGGCTTGCCGGCGTTGTACTTTGTGCCGTCTGGATACGTATTGCCGTATTTGTCCACAAACGGCTTCCAAGTAATTTTCACGTCTTTGGCGTACGGCTTGTACGGGGCCACGGCAAATATGTGGAGCATTTGGGTGTATCCTTCGACAATGCTTCCGTCCGGCCGATGCACCGCGGCGATGTATCCGTTTCCGTACTCCCGCCTAAAATTGCCCGTTCGCCGCCCCCTGCCGTATCCCGGGTGGCACGACAGGCACGAAGTCTTCATATACGTCGGGCCCAACCCGCCGAACGGAACGTGCGGATCGGCCACAAAATTGCCCTCAAAAATTGCCTCTCCCGCAAGGAAGCGGGAAGTTAGCCCCGCTTTCTCAATCGCCGGCGACGGCTGCTCGAACGCCTTTGTCGTCGAATTGAAAACCGTGCCGCTCTCGCCTCCCAAATAATACGCGGGCCCCGGTTTGCCGTCGGAAGTCCTGACGGGAGGGGGAAGCAAATTCAGGCCGCGGTTTACGTGACATGCCACGCATGCGGTATCAATGCAATCCGGCTTCACGTTTTCAAAAGTCGACGCGTCCGCCAGCGACGGATCCTTGAGCGACGACAGCGGAACCGGCGGGTGCTCCGCGCCACCCCGCGCCGCGGAACGCGGAATGAAGGCGCCCCCGCGCCCCCGCGCGTCCGCCGACATGCACGCAAACAGGCTGCAACAAGCCAACGCCCCCGCATACAACAATGCGGCAGAAAGCGCAAAACGCAAAGATTTGCCCTTTCGTTTCTCCGTCATACGGTAGCCGACAGCGTCAAATAAACCCGCATTGACAAAGGGGACCGCCCGCGCTCCCATGCGGACAATCCCCGATGCCTATCGAAAAAAACCTGCAATTACGCCCTACTTGAGAACCTCCTGCGCCTTTTGCAAAGACTGCGACAATTCGGAACAGGCAGAGATTGCTGCTTTAAAGCTCTCTTTGTCGGAAAGGCTCTTGCTCAGGGGCGCGGAGAACGCGTCAAAGCTTTTGAGAGCCTTTTCGATTGCGCTCCTCACGGCGGCGTCGGCCTCCTTCGACTTTGCGGCCACGAGCGCGGAAACGCTGTTTCCGTCGGAATTGACGCCCTCGTAGGAGTAGCGAATGCTCAACACGTTGTTGCGGCAGTCCTCGCGCGAGCTGAAGCTGTACCAAGACTCAAACTCCTTCGGATCGCCGGACTTTACCGGGCCGCCGAGCTTCGATTCGGCCAGTTCGTCGGCGATGTCAACACAGCCCTGTATGATTTCCTCTATGGCCTCGCCCTGCGATTCGTAGCGGCTTCCCGCCTTGCCCGCGTTCTTAACTTCCTTGGCGTACGGGCCGCCGACTTCGATTTCGGCCTCCTCAAGATATGCGGCCTTTTCCTTTCCGAGCGCGTCCGTTCCGGCCCACCACGCCTGCAAGGCTATGCTGTCCTCTGCGACCACGCGGACGGCGGCGGACAAATACGCCATTTCTCCCGGAGTAATGTCCTTTGCCGAACGGGGCTTTCCGTCGCGAAAGAGCAGGTATTCCACAGCATGGAAGCCCCTCAAAGCCGCGCCGAGATAGTCGCGCACGTACGCGGCGTCGACATTGAGCGATCCCGCGTCGGCCAATTTCAAAATTTTGTCTAGCTGCGCCTGGTCCAGCGGCCACGAATCGAGCTTGGGGTCGAGATTCGCAAAGGCAGCCGGCCCGAATAGGTACGCTTCACTCAACTCCCACTCCTGGCGAACCTGCTTCCAAAGCTCCGCCGCCTCCGCTATCTTTTCGTCGGTCGGATTTGCCTTCATCGAGCTGACGAGCTTGTCAAGCTTGACCGCCGCGTCGCTCATTTTGGCGTACGTCGGCAAAACCGTATTGTCGGCAAACGCGGCCAGGACGGCCCCGGCATCCGGCGCCTTCTGGGCGAAGGCGAATCCTTCCGACATTGCAAGCAGCCCGCCGGCTACCAGCATTAGTTTGGCGGCTCGCGCTCCGAACACGCCGAATTTAGAGATTTTTTTGTATGATTTCATTTTTTCTTTCATAAAGTTTTTCCCGCGCGAGCCGCAATGAAAGCTCCCCGCGCCCAAGGCTTGCCGCGCGCGCAATTCGCGGTTTCCAAACGGGCGCCCCGCAAGCCCTCGCTCCAGCCCGCAGGCGGGCGTCAAGGCGGATTTTTTTAAAGTTAGTTTAGGCTAACTTTTGGAATTTTATTTTGTCAATAAAATTTTTTAAACTTTTTTTTGAATGCTAAAACCTCCCGTCCGCCGGGCCGAATCGGCCGCAAAACGCTTGATTCCAGCCCGCTTGACGCACCGGCGCCTACGCTGTCGGCGGACGCGTCGCGGCCGTGAAACCCGCGCCGCGCAACCCCGCGGCCCGGCGGACTCCACGCAGGGCGCCTCATCTGCAATGCGGAGCCCGCGCGAAAAAACACGGCGGGAAAACTTATTAAAGGCCGAACGGCCGCACTGCGGCGTGTCGTCGAAATTCGACGGCGGCGAAATCGCTTTGCAAATCCCGCTCCATTTTTTAAATCGAATTTTTCCGCGCGGCACCAACCCCGCGTTCATCTTTTGCGCGGCGGAAAAAGCGGCGATAAAACGCGGCGCCGCCGCGCCTTCCGCCCGCTTCAAAAGCGAAACGGCGGACGCGCCAAACGCACGCGGCTAAATCCGATTCCGCTCTATACGTATATAAGCTTTGACTTTCGCAATTTTTTCAAAAGAATCGCCGCAGTAATGCAATTCTAACACCATAACGCGCAATGAGAAAAAATATATACGCTCTGGCCGCCCTCGTTTGTACGGCGGCAATAGCGGCCTCGGCCGAACATACATTTCCGAAATCGGAAGCCGAAGATTCGGAAAAATTAATGAGCAAAGAATACTGGGCCATTTGGAATCCGGACGTCCAAAGGAAAATCGACGAAAACATCGAGAAAAACCGAAAGGCCGACGCCGTCGTAAATCTCGGCGAACCCGCCCCCGACGGAGACGTCAAAGTCGAACAGCTCACGCACGACTTCATTTTCGGCGCGCACATATTCAACTTCAACCAGCTCGGAACGCCCGAGCGCAACGAGAGGTACAGAGAGCTTTTCGGCTCGCTCTTCAACGGCGCGACCGTCGCGCTCTACTGGAAGAAACTTGAGATGCAGCCCGGCCGCCCGCGTTTTGCGGAGGAATATTGGGACACCGAAGAGTGGTGGAACAACTGCAAAGACCCCAAGTCTCAGCCCCACTGGCGCAGGCCCGCCTCCGACCCGGTTGTGGAATTTTGCAACCGAAAGAAAATCCGCGTCCACGGGCACCCGCTGATATGGGGCAACCAGACGTGGCACTACCCTGAATGGATACTCGAATCCATGAGCAAAGATGAAAAGCGCTCGTACGAAAACCTCCCGGACGACAAGCGATACGGAATGGATAGGAAGTCCCTAAAAGGGCTCACTCAGGAGGAGGCCGACAAAATTTTCGGCGGCATCGGGCAAAAGATCGCCGACATCAGCGAAAGGCGCGTCGCCGAAATAGCCGCAAGATACGCCGGCAAAATCGACAGCTTTGACGTCGTAAACGAATCCGCCACGGACTTTTCAAAAGGCGTTATGGTTCCCGGCGCGAAAGTCACTCGAAGCCGGTACGGCCTGATGCAGGGCGACTACGCATTCCACGCCTTCAACATCGCCCAAAAATATCTGCCGCCGGAAACCGCGCTGAACATAAACGACTACAAAACCGACAAAGACTACGTCGCCCAAATAAAAGACCTGCAAAAGCGCGGCGCAAAAATCGACATCGCGGGAATGCAGATGCACCTGTTCAATCCAAAGGAGTCCGCAAATATCGCCGCCGGCAAAAAAATTCAGACTCCGGAACATGTGTTTGCGAGCATGGACACCGTCGCAAAAACCGGCCTTCCGATCCACATGAGCGAAATCACCATCACGGCTCCTGGAGCCTCCAAGAGGGACTGGGACGTTCAGGCTACAATCGCCCAAAACCTCTACCGCGCATGGTTCAGCCACCCGAACGCGATGGGAATAACGTGGTGGAATGTCGTGGACGACTGCGGCGCGCCGGGCGAGCCGTCGTACTCCGGAATATTCACGCGCGACATGCGGCCGAAGTCGGCCTTCTACGCGCTCGACAACCTGATAAACAGGGAGTGGAAAACGAACATCAGCACAAAGCCGGACGCCGACGGTAAAATTTCCTTCCGCGGATTTAGGGGAACGTACAAAATTTCGTGGAAGGACAAATATTCAAGAGACCGCGAAATGCTCTACCACCTCAAATGAGCCGGGCGCAGGCCGCATAGAAGGCGGGCTTTTCCAATAGGGGCGGAAAAGCCCGGGGCGTTTTGTAAGCGCGGCGCGCGCGGCATTTCGTACGCGCGCTACATTTCGAGGGAAGAGAAATTCGCAAGAAAGAGCTCCGCGAAAAATTTCGGCGCCTCGCGGTTTTCCATACGCCCGCAAGGAAATTTCGGCCGCCAGCCGGCGCGCCCGCATGCGGCCGCCGCAATGCGAATTGCGCCCCGCATAAAACCGTTTGCAATATCGCAAAGATTTTTTCCATGCGCGCAAAGCAAAGGGCTCGGGAAAGCTCAGCGGAAATTTAAAATGTCAATTCCGCATTCGGCGGCGAACGGAATGAGCAACTTATAAAAATATCCGAATTTCCCAAAATTTATCCGGATAACTTTTTTTAATTTTTGCCGAATTGCGCGCGCAAGCCCGCCTAAGAAGCGCGTCACGCGAGAAATCCGCCTCGCCGGGAGCCCCACCCCCGGCGTGCTTGAAAAGCCGGCTCAATTCCCTCAGCGCGCAGCACCCGCGCGCTTTCCAAACGCGCCGCCAATCGCCGCATTCCCGGCGTCCATTTCCAGGCAGCCCGCTCCAAGCGGCCGATTCCGAATGGCTCTTTCCAATTCCGAATAACCCTTTCCAAACGGCCCATTCCAAGCGGCGCCATAAAATACAGGCGCACAAGATGGGGCGAAACATTTTGCTTTTCAAAAGGTTTCGCCCCATTGCGCGCCGGCTTTTGCCGAGTCCGGCTATTGGAAAGCGGGCTCGTTCGGGACGCGCTTTTCTACGGGCTTGCCGTCCGCGTCCCAATGGCGGACCGTCGTCCGCGCGTCAACGCCGGGAGTGACAAGGTCCGGCGCGCTCTCCGGCGCAAATCCCGCGCTCTCGCAACCGCACAGCGCAAGCGCGAACGCGAGCGCAAAAAACAACATTCCGATTTTCATCTGCCCTTCCTTCGTGCGCATGAACTTTACAAAGGGACGCGCTATCAGAAGCCGAACAGGCCCTTCTGCGCCTGTTTAGTTATCTGCTTCTGCCCGGACCACACGGCCACGCCCGCGCTGTTTATGTCAAGCATGAACACGTAGGTGACCTCCCGAACGTCGCTGTTGCTCTCCCTGTCCTCTATGATTTTGCCGGTCATTGTAATCTGCGGCGCGGCGACCTGTTTGTTGGCCTTGAACGCCTCGTACTCGGCAAGCTCCGAAGTTGCCTTGTCGGAGGATTCCGCCACAACCTTGCCGGAATTGTTCAGCACTATGCATATCTGCTTTGTGAGCAAATCCGTATCCACCGGCTGCGACGTCCTGTTCACGATGCGGCTGACGCGCATCTTGACGGGCTGCTTGAACCTCTCGAGAACCCCCGACGAAAGCATTTCGTTCACGAGGGAAGCGGAGGCGTTGTTCCAATCGGCAATGTTGATTTTGTCGGTGGAGACGACCGTCCGCGGACCGCCGCTGTCCACGTAGTAGGCGTTGTCGCTCGCGCAGCCGCACATCGCCGAAGCGCACGCCGCGGACAAAAGGAGATAAGTTATTTTTGCATTCATGGGATTCTATCAAGTTTGGGATATATTACCGCACGTCGGCCAGCAGCTGCAAGGAAAAGTCCTTGGCTTTCGGGGTGGGCGCGACGGCGTCGAGATACTTCGCCTGCCCGCCTTCAATTCCGAAAACGCCCCACCCGGGGCTCGCCGCGACCTGCATTCCGTTCTCGTCAAACCAGGTGAATTTGTAGTTTACATTTCGGAAGGCCGCAGTCGAATTGACTATTTTGACCTGCACCCTCATGAGGTTTCCGCTTGCGACGCTTTCGCTCACCCCCGCGACATACGCGTAGTCGTTCAGCGCGCCGTCTGTTATGATGCGCTTGTCGGCGACCATATTCGGGGAGGCTGAAGGCTCCGCGCGCTCGACGGTGTTCACCGTGGAACACGCGCAGGCCAAAATCGGAAGCGCAAGAATTAACAGTGTGCGAATATTCATTGTTGCCTTTCTATTTTTTTGTCCGAGAAATCGAAGGTTCTCAACGCGAGCCTGCCGTTCGCCCCCGTGCGCTTCGCCAAGACGACGTTCGTCGAGCCGGCGGCGACCTTCACGGGAACGCCCTCCACATGGACGATTCCGTCGGCGGGAGTTGGGAAGCGCGAGATTTTTATCTGTTTTGGAAGCGTCGTCCAAGTCCGCAAATCGGCGTCGTTGGTCAGTGCTTGATATATTCCGGCGGCGATTGAGACTATCCAGCCGTAGTCCCCGGCGGCATTTGCGGCGGCGTATTCGGCGCCCGCCTTTACGCCGGCAGAAACCAGCGTTCTGGCGACGACGCCCGGCAATCTGTCGTTAAACTCCCGCCTTATTATTTCGTCCATGTCGGCGAGAGTCTCAAACCTCGCGCGCTTTCCATCGGAGACTACCGACAAGTCCGGGCGATACGAACTCTGGAACTCCAAATACGGAAAATTCAGCCCGACATACGGAAGGTTTTTAGACGCCACGGCAAGCGGAATGTCTATTCTTACCTGCTTGCGAATGGGGGCAAGCCCGGTCTCGTACAACACGTACGTCACAGGTTCGGGCGCCCCGCCGCCGGCTGCGTCGGAAGCCGCCTTCAAGTCGAGCGCGACAAACTCGGACTTCCCCCCAAGCGTCTCGTTAGCCAGCCTAAACATGTCGGCGGCCAAGTTTCTGTCCGACGCGTCCGCGGCTCTGTTTGCAAAATACAATCCGCACAGCCAGTACGCGTAGGGATTGACGTACACCCCCTTGCTCGCCTGCCTCGCCGACGGAGAATAATCCTCCCCGTAAACCTTTTTTAGCGCGGCCGCGGCTCCCGGCGAAACGACCGCCGCACCGCCGGTCGATCCTGACGCGCCCCTTCGGCCACTTTGCCTGACTGCCTTATCAAGGGCCTCGGCCTCCTTCTCTATGCGATCGCGGTTTGCGCGTTCGGCGTCGCGCTGGTGGAACTCCAAGCGCTTCAACTCGCCGCCGGCGCCTTCAAAATCCTTGAGCTCCATGCGGTTCAAAGCCTGATAGGCGGACATCATTATCTTGTCGTAATTGTACCCGCGGTACGGGACGTAGCTCTGGTTGGCCAATACGGCGCGCGCCTCCTCGCCGATCATGATGTCCGCGTCCTTCTCGTATTCGTCGACTAACTCCCGCGCGCGCGAAAAGCTTTTCAGGCTGGACTTCAAGTCGCCGTTAGCGCGCGGTACGGCGC
>CALXMX010000110.1 GCA_944389575.1 uncultured Opitutales bacterium | reverse complement strand
CTTGAATCCTTACCTGCGTCGCCGCGTCCAAGACTTTCTTCCATGCGTCCTGAATCTCCCCAGAGTCCAAGCGCGTGCTGTAAACGGCGTTGGCTTTAGAGCCGTCGCGGTATATCGCTATGCACTTTACGCCCAAATCGTGGCTCTCGACAAGGCTGCCAACAATGTCCTCGCGCGTAGCCGAAGCGGGCATGTTGATCGTCTTGGAGGACGCCCCTGAGATGAACGGCTGCAATGCGCCAAGCATTTTGACGTGGCCGTCGGTGGATATGCAGCGCGTTCCGCCGAAGGCGACGTTGGCGCAGTCGAACACCCGCAGGGTCTCCTCGCTTATCCACGGAATCGCCTCCATGTGGCCGCAGCCGAAATAAAGCGACATGTCCGACACCGCAAGCTTGCCCTTCTCAGACTGCTCCATCAGGCGTCCAATGAAACTGCGGTACTCCGCGTCGTCGCGCAGGGAGGATATGCGGCCGACGATCTCCCGGCAGACGTCCCCGCCGTCGTTGAGCGCCTTCAAAAGCTCCAGGCGCTCCTTGATGTGCCGCGACTGCAAGTAATTCTCCACGCCCGCCAGTCCCGAAACCTCCGCCACTATGGTGAGTATCTGCTCGAAGGAATACCCAAGCTTGGAAAGCCCCAAGGGAACGAGCCCGTTTATTAACGTCATCGTACCGCCGCCGCTGAGCTGCTTGTGCTTGACAAGCGAGTACTCCGGCTCCGCGCTGGTTGTGCCCTCCTCGTATATGCCCATGGGCGCGCTGATTGTGCCGGTGGGCGCTATGCACGTGACAAAGCTGTTGCGGAACGACTTTGCCGTGCGAACCTCCTCCCACAGGAGAGCGGCCTCCTCGGCGACCTTCCGCCATTCGGCCCCCGCCTCTTCCGCGCCCTCGCCGAGGCTAAGCCTGAAGCCTTCAATGGCGTCCTCCGCCGAGAACGACTCCTCGTTCGGGACGTCCAACGGCTTTCTCTTGGGAACTTTTGAGCCGAGCTGCCTGCGAAGCTCGTCGTTGGCGACCGCATGCATGTTCAGCACGCGGCGCATGCTCCCCTTTATCGCGGGATATTTTACAAAATCGCCCAAAATGCGCGCGAGCTTCGCGCTGACCGAATAGCACGCCGAAGTCAGAAGCGAGGCAAGCGATGCGGCTATCGCCCTGCCCTTCGGAGAGTCGTACGGGATTCCGAGCGACATCAACAGGCCGCCTATGTTCGCAAACCCTATGCCGGTTGTTCTGTAATTGACCGTGTTCACGGCGATGTCCGGAATCGGGAAGCCGCCCCTCGTGACGTTCATGTCGGCCGCCATCATGGCGATCTGCACGCAGCTCTTGAACTTCTCGATTTCAAAAGAGTCGTTGCGATAGAAGCGCAGAATGTTGAACGAACTCAAATTGCAGGAGCTAAACAGCGGCCCGAGATACTCCGAGCACGGATTGCTGGTCTCTATCTGGCACTCGTCGCGGAAGGTGCTCCAGAAGTTTATGATGTCGTTGTTGTGCAGACCGGGCTCGGCGTTGTTCCATATCGCGTCCGCCATCATGTTCAAGAGTTCGGACGGATAGTATTCGCGCACCACGTGCGAAGGATCCGTCACCCAGCGCGTCGCGTACTTTTCGCCACGCTTGTAGGCCAGCCAAAAGCCGCTCTTCATCGACACCGTGTGGTTCGCGTTCTGGTTCGAGAGCGTCTGCCCGTATATCAGCTCGTCCATCGCGGGACTGAACGACTTGTCCACGACAAACGGAAAACTCAAAATCATCTTGGCCGCAATCTGCTCCTCCGGATTCCCGTCCGCAAGCTTCTGCTCCGCAAGCTTCCGCAATCCCAACTGGATATTGTGCTCCTGCAAAATGACTTTTGCGACCTCCTCCTGCTGGAATTTCGTCGTCACAAACTTAAATACGTCCGGGTGGTCGGAGTACATCACCACCATGCGCGCCGCGCGGCGCGTCTTCCCGCCGGACTTTATCGCCCCGGCCATCTTGTCCCAGCCGCGGTCGAACGAAAGCGGACCCGACGCCGATCCCTTCCCCGCGATGGGCTCGCCCTCGCTGCGCAGCGACGAAATGTTGATTCCCACGCCGGAACCGCTGGAAAATATGCTGCCTTCCGTATATTGATGCTTGAGAATCGCCTCCATCGAGTCCTTGACGCCGAGAATAAAGCACGCGCTCGCCTGCGGATTCGCGTAGGCATTGGGCGCCTTTCTGGCCTCGACCGCGCCCTTTATCTCGACGCCGTAATACGCGTCGTTGCCCTTGTCGCCGAGCACGCCGCGCAAGTCCGGCCTTCCCCAGCGCCACTGCTCCCAGTGCCCGATGTTGAACCACACGGGGCTGTTCGGCGCCCAATACTGATGAAGCAGCATGTACTTCATCTCCTGATTGAACACGAGCGCGGATTTCGCGTCCGCAAAATATCCCAGCTGGAATCCCCAAACGGTGTAGGTGTTTGCTATTCTGTCAAAAATATGCTTTATTGAATCCTCGTACTCCGGCGTGCCGGGATCTTTTCCGAATATGTACTTGCTGACCGTGATTTTCAGCGCGTTGTCGCCCCAGTGCGCGGGAACCTCAACGGATTTTCTGTCGAACACGCTCTCTCCGGCGGCGAACATCTTTATGTCTTTTCTCACCCATTTCGCCGTATCGTAGGCAAATGTGCCCTCTTTGGTGAAAATTCTGCCTATTTTAAACCCGGCGCTCCCGCCCTTTTTCCCCAAATCTATAACCTGTCCGCCATCAACCGTTATTTTTGCCATAGCCTGTCTTCAGTCCCTTCATTTTTATCGTAAGTAGAATCTAAAATCCCGCAAAAAAAAACATGCGGCACGCATGGAAATCTCCAAAAAACGCGGAAATTTCAAATGAGCCGCACAAATAACCTTTGCGGCTTTAACTCTGAACAATTCATAGGCAGCCTTGTCAACGCAAAATAAAAATTTTGAATTTTTTCTTTGCTTGACATTCGCGCGAAAAATGCTTTCGCGAAAAAATTGGGGCGCGCGCCTCCTTGCGCCGCGCAATTTTTACACCCAATATATTACAAATCAAACACTTGCGCGAGGCCCAAACTCCGCCCTTGCCCATATGGAAAGCGGCAGCCGATATCCCCCGCCCCTCGGCTTCAACACGAGTTCTCCAGCGGACAATTTCGCCCTTCCACCGGCGTCCAAATAGGCTCTCAATACGTTCGCCGCCATAATGGGCGAGGCGTCTATCGAATACAGCGTAATCAGGGCGAACATCTTTGCCTCCGAAAGCAGCCCCGCGCATTCCGACAAAAGCTCCGGCAGCATTTTTTCAAGTTTCCAAAGCTCGTTCTTCGGCCCTCTGCCAAACGCGGGCGGATCGAGTATTATTGCCTCGTATTTGGCTCCCCTGCGCCGCTGGCGGCGGACGAACTTGAGGGCGTCGTCGACAATCCAGCGGACGCCGTCCTCCGGCAGCCCGCTCAACAACTGATTCTTGCGCGCCCACTCCACAGACGGTTTTGAGGCGTCAACGTGCGTCACAAACCAGCCGGCGGACTCCGCGAACAGCGTGGCCGCACCGGTGTATCCGAACAAATTTAAAAGGCGCGGGCGGCTCACAATTCGGCCTCCCTCCTCAAACGAGACAAATTCGCGCGCCTTCGCGGCCACGTATTCCCAATGGGGCTTCTGCTCCGGAAAAATCCCGAGATGCTTTGAGCCGTCCATAAACTTTGTGGCAAACCTCAACCCGCCGCACTCCAGAACGGGGGCGCCGACATTCCCGGAAAACGACCAGCGCGCCCCACGGCCGTCCTCCAAATAGCGCGCGCGGGCATTGTCCCAAAGCTCCGGGCGCGACGGCGGCCACCAAGCCTTCGGCTCGCCGCGAATGACGACGCAATCCCCAAAACGCTCAAGCTTTAGCCTCGAGCCACTGTCGAGAAGCTCGTAGGCGCCCCATTCGGACGAAAGCATTTCGAGTCTCTCCAATTCCATAAAGCTTTTTCGCAAATCCGCGCCGCGCGCCGCCGCGTCAGCGCGCCGCAAGCCTTATTATGGACGCCAAATCGACGCGCCTTTCGTAAATCGCCTTGCCCACCACCGCGCCTTCGAGATTCGGAAATTCGAGCGAAAGCGATTTGAGCGCCTCTATGTCCGCCTCCGAGGCCACCCCCCCGCTCGCTATCAGCTTTGCCCCGCGCGCGGAAAGAACCTTCAGCATCGCGCGCTGCGCCGCAATGTTGGCGCCCGACAGCATTCCGTCGGTGGAGATGTCGGTATATATAAAAGTCTCCACGCCGCAGTCCGCAAGCCTTTCGGCGAGCGCCTCCGCGGAAACGTCGAGGACGTCAACCCAGCCCCTGACTGCCGCCCTGCCGTCCCTCGCGTCTATGCCCACGGCTATCTTGCCGCCGAACTCCGCCGCAAGCTCCCGCGCAAATTCCGGCTCGCAACAGGCGCGCGTGCCGACAATCGCCCTGTCCACCCCGGCCTCAAAGGCCGCGACCACGGACTCCCTGTCGCGCATTCCGCCGCCGAGCTCGACAAACATTCCCAATCCAGCGATTTTTTCAATCGCATTGAGATTCCTCATCTTCCCCGCAAACGCCCCGTCCAAATCGACCAGATGAATATGTTTGCTTCCCGCATCGACAAACGATTTCGCCGCGTCCACCGGGTTTTCAAAATACACGACGCTGTCGTCCGCGGCCCCCTGCCTGAGGCGCACGCACTTGCCGTCCTTGATGTCAACTGCCGGATAAACCGTCATTTGGCCTGCGGTTTCGGGGTTTTGTCCGCAGGCTCCACCACCACGCGGAAGCCGCCCATGCGGTTGCGGTGCTTCTTGTCGACCTTCCTTATGCCCAAATCCATTATGGCGTCGGTCGATGTCTGGGCCCCGCCGCCGGCTGAGATCATCTCGTCGCCGCTCCCGGAG
>CALXMX010000109.1 GCA_944389575.1 uncultured Opitutales bacterium | reverse complement strand
ATCCCCTGTCGAGGTGGTATATTCGCTGTATGCGAGTTTCGCCCTTTGCCGCAAGCGCGGCTATTACGAGAGCCGCCGACGCCCTCAAGTCGGAGGCCATCACCGGCGCGCCGGATAGCTTTGCTCTGCCCGCGATAATTGCGCTCGGGCCCTCGCGGCTTATGTCGGCCCCCATTCGCGCAAGCTCCGGAACGTGCATGAAGCGCTCCGGATAGATGCGTTCGGTTATTATGGATATGCCGTCGGCCAGAGTCAGAAGCGCGCAGAGCTGCGCCTGCAAGTCGGTCGGGAATCCGGGATAGGGAAGGGTGACGGCTTCTATCGGCCGGAGCTTGAGCTTGGAGGCGTCGACGCGGACGGTGTCGGCGTCGGGAGTCTCCACCCTGCAATTCGCGCGCGACAGCAAGTCGAGCAGCGACCCGAGGTATTTTTTCTGCGCCCCTTTGACCGTAACCTTTCCGCGCGTTGCAAGAGCCGCTATAATCCACGTTCCCGCCTCGATTCTGTCGGCAATCACTGAGTGTTCTGCGCCTCCCAGCCTTTCGACCCCGGAGATTGAGAGCGTGGGCGAGCCTATTCCGTCGATTTTTGCCCCCATGCAGACCAGCATTTTGCACAGGTCTTCCACCTCCGGCTCGCACGCCGCGTTTTCTATGACAGTCAGCCCCGGAGCGAGGACGGAGGCCATCAGCACGTTTGCCGTGCCCGTCACCGTGCTACCGAACCTTCCGCCCAGATAGACGGGCGCGCCCTTCATTCTGCGGGCGTCGACCTTTATGTAGCCGGAGTCTATTTTCACCTTGCAACCCAGCGCGCGCAGTCCCTTTATGTGCAAATCGACCGGGCGCGCCCCTATGACGCAGCCGCCGGGCAGCGACACTTCGGCCTTCCTCATTCTGGCGGTCAGCGGGCCGAGCACGCATATGCTAGCGCGCATCTTGCGCACGAGTTCGTACGGGGCGATGTGCGAGATTTTTTTCGCCTCGATTTCCCACACTCCGTCCGCCGTATTTTCCACCCTGGCGCCGAGCGCGCCCACTATTTGCGCCATGAAGCGCACGTCGCTAAGATTCGGAACGTTTCTTAAAACGCATTTTTCTTGTGTGAGAAGCGCCGCCGCAAACATCGGCAGACAGGCGTTTTTCGCCCCCGACACATCAACCTCTCCGCGGAGCCTGGCTCCGCCTTTGATAACGAGTGAATCCATGTTTATTTAAAGCCGTTTTCGAATTTTTCTTTCATCGCATTTTGACGTTTCGCGCCGCGCGCAGCCGTTTTAAAATCCTTGAAGCCCCGCGCCTTTGCAAGACAATAAAAGACAATATCGGTGCTCCTTTGCCGCCGCCGGCTTCTTTAGAAGTGTTGTCTCCTTCGTTGTCGCCGGCTTACTTAGGAGTCTTGTCTCCTTTCGGGTCGCTTTCCGCCTCTATTGCTCTTCCTGCGCGCCACCTCCGATTTTTTTACGGGGGTTCTCATTGGCGCTGCGGCCGCTTTCAAGCAGCGCGCCCGCGCAGTCGAAGTCGGCCTCCAGCTCCACGATTTTTTCCCTTGAGCGCTCGCCGCTCTTTATGCGTATTGCGGATTTCGGAAGGCCGAGCTTCTTTGAGAGAAACTTGACCAGCTCGGCATTTGCCTTTCCGTCCAGCGCGGGCGCGGAGAGCCTGATTTTTACGCAGTCCATATATTCGCCGGCGCACTCGCTCTTGGGCGCGTTCGGCAGGGCGCGTATTTTTATCCGCTGAAGCATTGCGCTTTGCCGCCGTTTGGGCGCGCTCAGGCGGGATAGCTCCCGAGCCACTTGATTTTCGGAAGAACTTTTTTAAGCTCACCAACGGCCTCGACTATGTTTTCGTCGTCCCAATGGCCCTGAAAGTCTATGAAGAAGTAGTAGTCCCACGCCTTCTTTCTGCTCGGGCGGGACTCGATTCTGGTGAGGTTGACGTTCATTCTGTTGAACGGCAAAAGGGCGTCGTACAGGGCGCCGGGCCTGTCGTTTACGGATATGAGAATGCTGGTCTTGTAGTTTATTCCGGGCGTCTTTGGAACGGCCTTTTTACCTATCACTAAAAAGCGCGTCTGGTTTGTCTTGATGTCCTGTATTCCGCGCTCGACAATCGGCATGTGGTAGAATTCCGCCGCTAAGCTGCTGCCGATGGCCGCAATTTCCGGATTTTCCTCCGCCATTTTCACCGCCGTCGCCGTGCTTTCGACATATTCGATATGCGCCTCCGGCAAATGCCTGCGCAGCCACGCGCGGCACTGCCCTATGGCCTGGTCCTTTGAACACACCCTGCGGATTTCGTCGAGCTTGCCGCGGGAAATAAGGCAGTGCTCTATCTTCATGTAAACCTGCCCCACGACGTAGAGGTTGCTCTCCGAGAGCATGTCCATAGAGTGGAACACCGAGCCCTCGTTTGAATTTTCAATGGGAATGACCCCGTAGTCCGCCTCGGAACCCTCCACCGCCGCGAACACGTCGGGGATAGACGGCATCGGCCGGTAGTTGACGCTGGAGCCGAAATTCTTTACGGCAGCCTGCTGCGTAAAAGTCGCCTTTGGCCCCAGGTACGCGACTTCAAGGCGCTTTTCGGCGGCTATCGAGGCCGAGATTATCTCGCGGTATATCGCCGATAGCGACTCTTGCGATATGCGCCCGGCGTTCTTTTCGTCCAGCCTCTTGAACACTTCGATTTCGCGCGCGGGGGCGTATATGGCCTCTCCGCCCGCAGTCTTTACCTTTCCTATTTCGCGGGCGAGCTCTATGCGTTCGGTGAGCAAATCGAGAATCTTCGAATCGATTTCGTCTATGCT
Organism: uncultured Opitutales bacterium; assembly: GCA_944389575.1. Classification (GTDB taxonomy): domain Bacteria; phylum Verrucomicrobiota; class Verrucomicrobiia; order Opitutales; family Intestinicryptomonadaceae; genus Merdousia. Next base: position 18,809 of record CALXMX010000109.1, on the reverse strand, counting down.
TTCTCTGAGAGATTTTTTGTCCATTGGTTTACTGCAAATTTTCCGGGTTTTCCGATTCGGAGGCGCCGCCGCCGGACGGGCGTTCAAATTCCTCCTGCGAGCCCGCGCTCTCAGCGGAGTCGGCCGGGAAGGAGGCGTCGCCAAGCATTGCGGGTTCCATCTCTTCTTGCGCGCCGTTGTCTGCGGAAGGTTCGGCGTCCCCGCCGTCGGAAGGTTGCGCGTTGCCGGAAAGCTCCTCGCCGCCGGAATCGGCCTGTTGCGAATCCTCCTCATTCGAGAGCCCGACATCGGAATCGCCCACGCTTGCGGGATTGCTCGCGCGCCTTATCCATTCGGAAATCTGGCCCGGGCTGAGAACGTCCGAGGCCGGAAGCTCGTCGAGCGAGTTGGCTCCTATGAAGTCCAAAAAGTTTTGCGTTGTGGAGTATTGCACGGGGCGACCGGGCAGATCCGCGCGGCCGCTGGCGAATATCAGGTCCTTGTCCGTCAGGCGGGCGAGCGCGCCGTCGGAGTTCACTCCGCGTATAGCCTCTATTTCGGCGCGCGTGACCGGCTGGCGGTAGGCTACTATCGCCAGCGTTTCCATCGCCGCGCGGGAGAGTTTCTGCGGCCGCGGGTCGTTGCGCAGCAGCCTCACCCATTCGGCGTATTCGTCGGATATGGCGAATTTGAATCCGGACGAGCTCTGCAAAAGCCTGTAAACGGATCCGCTCTCCTCAAGCTCGGCGGCGATCTCCTCCATGGCCTCGCGTATTTGCGTAGCGGTAAGAAGGGTGGGAACTTGGGCGATTATGTCCTCAATGAGCCCTTGTTCGGAGTCTTGGGGCGCGGGGGATTCGGCGTTGTCGGCGGATTGAATGGCGGAGTTCGGAGCGGGTTGAGCGGGGGCGTCCGGCGCGGATTCCGAAGGCTCTTCGCCGGAGTCGCTTTTTGCGGCGTTTCTTTGCTGCGCCGCCCTTGCGGCCTCCTGCTCGGCATGGTAGCGCTGTATGACCGCCTGAATGTCCTTAATGGACAGCGGCTCGCTCGTCGAAAAGAGGAACGCCCGCAAAATCTTTTTCAAATTGAATCCCATTCTGAAAATCCTTATTGTGTAAATACTGCAAAATCGGGCGTTCTTTTCAATTTAATTTTTATTTGGCCAAGGTTAAATTCCGCGTCTTGCGAAGCGCGGACATGGGAAGTTGAGAAGCCGACAAGCGGAATCTTTTTCTCTCCGCCCTCTGCTCGCGTTTTTGCGGTCGTGTAAACTTTATGACAATCGCGCATGCGCGTCGGTTCTTGCGATTTTGAGGGGGAGCGGGAGCTGGCGTCTGCGGGAATTTTTGCCGGAGGCGGGTAATCGCGCGGATTTTGCTCTGCGGCGGGGAGTTGGGGCAGTTGAATTTAAGCGGAATTTTCGTTAATCTGCGTTTATGTTTTTTGTTCCGCTTTGCGAGCGCGTTTTTACGTTTGTGCGAACTTTGGTTTTTCGGCATCGCGTGGGTGCGACGGTTCTTGCGATTTTGAGGGGGGCGGGAGCTGGTGTCTGCGAGGAATTTTTTGCCGGAGGCGGGTAATCGCGCGGATTTTAGTCTGCGGCGCGCGAAAAGAATAAAATATTTGTCGCGCGTTAAAAAAATGTCCGTCAAAATGTCCGCCGCATAGAAAAAAATTTTTTTGCAGCGCCGAGCCGCGAAAAAGCTTTCCTTCGGCAAAAATTTTCCAGCCGTTTTTTTCGGCGCAAATCGGGGCGCAAGCCGGTATAGCCGGCTCCTTATTTTTCCGCGGAAAAACTTTCAAAGCGCGAAGCGAAGGCGGCCTTTGCAAGGTCGCAAAAAAACGGACGGGTTCGCCGCCGGCGCAGCCTCCATATAAGCGCGGCAAAAACGGCGCGCATTCCGGCCCGGAAAGGCCGCGCTTAATGAGGGCGCGTTTTTGCGAAGGCTATAGCGTTTGGCTTGACGCGCCGCGGAAACGGTGATTTTATCTATGGATTGATTATTGTTTTATCCATATGCCAGATTATAATTCAAAGAAAAGTTTTTGCGGCAGGAATATGGCGGGCGCGCGCGCATTATGGCGCGCAACCGGCGTAAAGGAATCCGACTTTGGGAAGCCGGTTGTCGCCGTGGTTAATTCCTACACGCAGTTTGTTCCGGGGCACGTCCATCTCGACAAGGTGGGAAAATTCGTCTGCCAGCAGGTGTCCGCCGCCGGCGCGATAGCGCGCGAGTTCAACACCATCGCCATAGACGACGGCATCGCCATGGGGCACGACGGCATGCTGTACTCCCTTCCTTCGCGCGAACTCATAGCCGATAGCGTGGAGTACATGTGCGCCGCCCACTGCGTCGACGCCATGATCTGCATATCGAATTGCGACAAAATCACTCCCGGAATGATGATGGCCGCTATGCGCATGAACATACCGGCAATCTTCGTTTCGGGCGGGCCGATGGAGGCGGGGCTGGCTTCGCTCAGCTCCGGAGAGCGCAAGCTCGACCTCATAGACGCCATGATTGCCGGCGCAAATCCCGATGTCTCCGACGATGACAGCCTGCTTATGGAGCGCAGCGCATGCCAGACTTGCGGTTCGTGCTCCGGCATGTTTACGGCGAACTCCATGAACTGCCTTGCGGAGGCCATAGGCCTTGCGTTTCCGGGGAACGGCACGCTGGTCGCCACCCATGCGGAGCGCAAAAATCTGTTTGCAAGGGCCGCCGCGCGCATAGTGGAAATGGCGAAGCTCTATTACGAGAAGGGCGACGCCGGGGTGCTTCCGCGCTCCATAGCCGTCCGCGACGCCTTCCTGAACGCTATGAGGCTGGATATCGCAATGGGCGGAAGCACAAACACGGTGCTGCACCTGCTTGCGATAGCGCGCGAGGGCGGAGTGGATTTCAGCATGAAAGATATCGACGAGCTTTCCCGCCGCACCCCGTGCATATGCAAGGTCGCGCCGAGCACCCAGAAAACGCATGTCGAGGACGTGCACCGCGCGGGCGGGATAATGGCGATATTGGGAGAGCTGGCAAAGGCGGGCCTGATAAATTCCGGCGTATCGACGGTGTCGGGTAAGACTTTGGGCGAGGAAATTGCCGAGAACGACATTTTCGCCGAGGGTGTTTCCGAGGACGTAAAAAAATTCTTCCGCGCAGCGCCCGCGCGCAAGTTCAACATAGAGGCCTACTCGCAGGCTTCGTACTTCGATTCGCTCGATACCGACCGCAAGTCGGGCGCGATTCGCTCCGTCGAAAACGCCTTTAGCAGGGACGGGGGGCTTGCGGTTCTCTTCGGCAACATTGCGCGCGACGGGGCGATAGTCAAGACCGCCGGTGTGGACGAGTCGATTTTGAAATTCCGCGGGCCGGCTAAGGTTTTCCACTCCGAGCAGTCCGCGAGCTTAGCGATACGCGGCGGCAAAATTTCGGCGGGCGACGTCGTGGTAATTCTCTACGAGGGGCCGCGCGGCGGGCCGGGAATGCAGGAAATGCTGTATCCGACCAGCCATTTGAAAAGCATGGGATTGGGCAAGGTGTGCGCGCTTCTCACCGACGGAAGGTTTTCCGGCGGCACGAGCGGGCTTTCCATCGGGCACGCCTCTCCGGAGGCGGCAGACGGCGGGGATATCGCCCTCATACGCGACGGCGACACGATTGAAATAGACATTCCCGCGCGTTCCATATCCCTTGCGGTTTCCGAGGAGGAACTTGCCGCTCGCCGCAGGGCGGAGCTTGCAAAGGGCGAGGCCGCCTACAAGCCCGTGCGCGACAGAAAGGTTTCAAAGTCCCTTCAATTCTACGCGCGCAACGTTTCCAGCGCGGCGGACGGGGCGGTTCGCAGGCTCTGATTTGCTTGCGCGGGCTTGGATTGCCGCATTCGTCGAATCCGAGAAGAGGCCGCCCGCTCCGAAAGGTCTGCGGTAGGCAATTTTGACATTTGCGGCAATTCCGGCAATCCCGCCATTTGCGGGCTTGCCGGGCGCCGCTCTTTGCCCGCCTGTGCCTACTGGAGCACGCAGGCGTTTTTTCAAAAAAATTTTGCGGTGTCTAAGCGGTTCTTTTTATTTTATTGCGACAGCCTAACTGGAAAATATTTACGCGCCCTTCGGCGCGCTTGCGGCGCGGTTCAAGGGCGTTTCGCCGGATTTGCCGGAGTTTGTAATGCGGGCAGTTCGGGCGGCGGTGGCGATGGCGGTTCGGCGCGGCCTCCGCGTTTGGGCCGGCGCATGCGCGCAAAAATTCAATTTTACATTGATTTCAAACTATGAAAAGCATGACTGGATTCGGACGCGCCAGCGCGTCGGAAAGTGATTTTGAGCTCACTGTCGAGGTTTCCTCGGTCAATCGCAGGGGACTGGAAGTTTCGTGTTCGTTTCCGCGCGATTGGGGAGAGTTGGAGCCGCTTGCCGCTTCAGTAGTAAAGGAATTTTATACGCGCGCCAAAGTGGGCGTTTCAGCCAAGCTCTCGCGCCGCGCCGATTGCGCGAATCCGCTGAACTTGGACGCCGGCGCGCTGCGCCGCGCCGTAGATTGGTTTAGAGCGGCTTCGGCCGATTTGGGCGCGGAGTTTGTTCCGGACGCGAATTTTATTCTAAAGCTCTCCGAGCGGCTGGCTTTAGACGCTCAGGAGGACGGCCAATGCGGGGGCGCGGCCGCTTATGGAAACGCGCTGGAGTCCGCGCTTCGGGAGGCGCTGCGCCGCGCGGACGAAATGCGCTCTGCCGAGGGTGAAAACCTTTGCGCGGACTTTCTGCGGCGCTTAGAATTTATGTCGGAGACTGTCTTGCAAATCGAAGCCCTCGCAAAATCGAATCCGCAAAACTACCGCGACCGCCTTCTTCGACGCCTGGCGTCCATGGGGCTGCAGCTGGACATTTCGGACGAGCGCGTGGTCAGAGAGGTCTCAATATTTGCCGATAAAGCCGACGTGACTGAGGAGTGCACGCGGTTGAAATCACACATTTCGCAGTTTGAGCGGGCGGCAAAATCCGGCTCGCCGTGCGGGCGGGAGCTGGATTTTGTCTGCCAGGAAATGGCGCGCGAGACGAACACGATAGCTTCCAAAGCTAATTGTCTGGAGATTACAAAGCTGGCGGTTGCCCTGAAGAACGAACTTGAGCGCGTGCGCGAGCAGGTGCAGAATGTGGAGTGATTCGCGATTTCAGCGCGTTTGGCGCGTTTGGCGGTTCGCCGATTGCGCGCAGCGTTTTTGGTGAAAAAGTGCGCTCGTTTTGAGCGTGGATTTTTTGGCATTGAGCGCCTGCTTCCGGCGTGTTGTGCGGAATATGGATTTTTGCGGCTGCTGGGGGATAGCCGCCGAACGAAGTACGGGCGTTATTAAATATTTGCGCGCGGGAGAAAAAGTTTTGCGCAAGGGAGAGCCTTGCTATGCGGCGAATTTTGCGGGCGCGAATTTTTTAATGTTTCTTATTCGGCATTGAGCGCGGGCGAATGGGCAAATTTTATCTTCGCCGAATCTTGCGGCTGCTGGGGGGCGGCGGGCCGGAAAATTTTTAATCCGCCGTGCGGGATTGCGCATTGTATTTTCGCGCCGTATGCGATTACATATTGCGCCTGCGTTCCGCGCGTAAGATAGCGTGTTTATGCGCAGGAATCCGAAATTCCCTGGATTAAAAGACATTGCGGCTGTGCAATAAGAGAGGAGGAGCAATATTTCTGTCCGCTTTTTCCCCGCGCCTGCGCGCCGCGCGCGATTGCGCATTACGCCTGCGCGCCGCGGGCAAAGATCCTTTTCTCCGGAAGCGGAATCGGGCGGGCCCTTACCGTAAGGTTTACGACCGCGGGCTGTGCGCGCAGCTTTTTAAACACAGCCGAATCGAAATCCGTGGTTATTGACGGGCTTGTCATTTCCACGTAGTCGGTTTCGGACACGCGGATTTTTATCTTGTGGCGTATATTGTCGCCCTTCAAATTTTCGTGGACGCAGTGGGATAGATATTTGACGAACGCCTCGGCGTTTTCGCCCGGATCGATGAGCCACTCGGCCTCCTGCGCGAAGCGCGATATCGCGGAGTTCATAGACTCTATGCTCTGACCGTTGAAGCGCGGCTGCGAGCCGTCCTCGCTCCTGCACTCGCCGATGACGCACATGCATGCGCCTTCCGTTATCTGGCGGGAATATTTTTCATATGCGTCGGGAAAGAAATTTATCTGCCAGTTTTTGTCGCTGTCGCGCCCGGTGAGGGTGAAGTAGGCCCATATTCTCTTGTCCTTTTTCGTTAGGCGCTTTACGACGTTGCTCACAACGCCGCACGCCCTGAACTGGACGCGCCTTATGCGCTGCACGAGCTTTGAATCCGGTATTTCCTCCAGCGCGGTGTCGAAGTCGGCGTACTCGTTCATCGGGTGTCCGGAGACGTAGTAGCGCAGCAGCTCCTTTTCGGCAAGAAGCTTTTCGGAAAGGGGCATGGGGGGCTTTGAGGCGTCTATGATGTCGCTCGAGGAGGAGCCGGAGGAATCGCCGGCCGCGTCGAACAGGTCGAACAGGTTGGTCTGCCCCGACAGCATGTCCTTTTCGAGTTCCTGCGCGTGATTCATAATCGCGTCTATGCTGGCGTAGATGTACCCGCGGTCGATTCCGAACGAGTCGAATCCACCGGAGAGGGCGAGGTTTTCCATTACGCGCCTATTGAGGTTCTTTGTGCCGACGCGCTTTATGAAGTCGAAGATGTCCTTGAAGGCTCCGTTCTTGTCGCGCTCGTTCACGATCGCGCTCGCGGCGGCGTCGCCAATTCCCTTGATTGCGGCCAGGCCGAAGCGTATGGAGCCGGGGCTTTCTTCAAACATGTTGCCGCGCTCTCCGGGCTTCCATTCGGGGTTTATAATCGGCGTGAACATCTGGCGCGACACGTTCACGTCGGGGCCGAGCACCGTTATGTTGATCGCCTCGCACGCCTCGATGAACTTCGCAACCTTGTCCATGTTGCCGAGCTCGCTCGAAAGCACGGCCGCCATAAATTCGACCGGATAGTTCGCCTTCAGGTACGCCGTGCGGTAGCTGAGCATGGCGTATGCGGCCGAGTGCGACTTGTTGAATCCGTATTCGGCGAACTTCTCCAGCACGGCGAAAATTCTTTCCGCCTCCGCCGCTTCGATATTGCTGTGTTCCTTGGCCTTTCTGACGAACACCGCCCGCTGCTTCGCCATGACTTCCGGCTTCTTTTTGCCCATGGCGCGGCGCAGTATGTCCGCCTCCCCCAGAGTGTAGCCGGAAATTATCTGCGCGGCCATCATCACCTGCTCCTGATACACCAAGACGCCGTAGGTCTCCGTGACGAGCTCGCGCAACAGTGGGTGCGGAACGTGCATCTTCGACGGGTCTTTTTTAGCCTCTATAAATTGGTCGATAAACTGCATGGGGCCGGGGCGGTAGAGGGCGATGAGCGCGATAATTTCCTCGAAGGAGCTTAGGCTTATGCGGCGGCAAAGGTTTTGCATTCCCTCGCTTTCAAGCTGGAATACGCCGACGGTGATTCCCATGTTGAGGAGCCTGTATGTGGCGGGGTCGTCGATGGAGACCTCCTCGATGTCGAAGTCCGGCGCGTTGCGGGTACGGCGCACGTTGTCCTGCGCGTCGGATATGACGGTGAGGGTCTTGAGGCCGAGAAAGTCGGCCTTCAGCAGCCCGAGCTCCTCGTCGGGCGTCTTTGAATACTGCGTCGTCAGCGTTCCCTCCTGAATCATCATAGGCACGATGTTCGACAGCCTCTGATCGCCGATTATTATACCGCAGGCGTGCTTCCCGGTCTGGCGAATCATGCCTTCTATGACGAATCCCTCCTTGAAAATTTCGCGCACTTCCGGCTTTGTGTCGTGTTCGCGCTTCAGCTCGGGCGATATTTTCAAAGCTTCCTCGAGGGTCATTTTCAGCGAGTCGGGCACCATTTTTGCTATCGCGTCGGCGCGGTCGAATGGTATTTCCATGACGCGCGCCAAGTCGCGGACGACCTGCTTTGCGCCGAGCTTGTTGAAGGTTATTATGTTTGCGACCCTGTCCGTGCCGTACTTGCCGCGCACGTAGTCTATGACTTCGTCGCGCCGCCTCTGGCAGAAGTCAACGTCGAAGTCCGGCGGAGAGACTCGCTCGAGCGAGAGCATGCGCTCAAAGAGCAGGCCGAACCTTATCGGCTCGATGTCGGTTATCTTGATTAGGTACGCTATCATGCAGCCGGCTCCGCTTCCCCTTCCGGGGCCGACCGGAATGCCGTTGTTGCGCGCCCAGTTGATGAAGTCGTAAACTATCAAAAAGTAGTCCACAAAGCCCGCGCCTATGATTATGGAAAGCTCGTAGTCGAGCTTGTCGCAGAGAAATTTTGCGCGGTCCGGCGGCTCGCCCGGCTTCGGAACGTAGGCGGATGGGTTGTCGTAATCCACGCCGTACCGCTTCACAAGCCCCTTTTTTGCCAGGTCGAAAAGCAGAAGCCCGTTTTCCATGAACTTCCGCCTCTCCTCCGGCTTGAGCTTGAAGTCCGGATTTTGGCCGTTCTGTTTGAGAACCTCGTTCTTCTTGGATTCGTATATGTCGAGAATCCTGTTGAAATTCGCCTCGTCCGCGCTGAAAGAAAGCTCGGCGGGCTTGACGTATTTGGGATAGTGGTTTTCCCCGAATTTTATGTCCAGGTCGACCATGTCGGCGACGATCTGCGTGTTGTCCAGCGCCTCGGGAAGGTCGGGGAAGGCCAGCTCCATCTCTTCGCGGGTCTTGATGTAAAATTCGTTGTTGGGATAGCGCAGGCGCCTCTCGGCGGAGAGCACGGAGCCGGTCTGAATGCAGAGCATGGCGTCGTGCGCGGCGGAGTCCTCCTTGCGGACGTAGTGACTGTCGTTCGTGGCGACTATCCGCAGGTCGAATTCCCTGGCGAGCTTCACAAGGCCGGGAATTATCTTTTTATCCTGCGGCATGAAGTGGTTTTGCACCTCGATAAAATAGTTGTCGCGACCGAACACGTCGAGGAATTTGGCCACGGTTTTGCGCGCGTTCTCGTAGTCGGAGTAGAGCAGGTACTGCGAGGCCACGCCGTTCATGCAGCCGCTTAGCGCGATTATTCCCTCGGAGTATTTCGCCAGCGTCTCAAAATCGATGCGCGGCCTGCGGAAGAATCCGCGCTCGTACGACTCGCTCGAAAGCTTGGCGAGGTTGAGGTAGCCCGTGAAGTTTTTGGCCAGAAGCGTCTGGTGGTGTATCTGGTATTTCGGGAAGTTTTCGGGCTTGAGGAGAGAGGGGTCGGCCTCGACTCCGTCGATGTCGTCGCTTCTTATTCTGTCCTGCTTCGGGCGGTCGCCCATGGAGTGGTCGTTTACGAAGTAGGCCTCCATTCCGATGATGGGCTTGACGCCGAATTTTTTTGCGGCGTTGTAAAAGTCTATCGCCCCGCACATGTTTCCGTGATCCGTCATGGCTACGGCTCCCATTTTGAGTTCGGCGACGCGCTTCATGAGGGTGTCCACCCGGCTGCAGCCGTCGAGAAAACTGTAGTCGGTATGGACGTGCAGGTGTACGAAATTAGACATATGGGATATATGAGTTGCGCGCGGGCGGCGCGTCAAATCTTTTTGCCCTTCGTTTTTCCCTCATGGCCCATTTTGCGGCGCGGGCTTTCTTTCGCGCGCGCGGTTTTTGCGGCTCTCTTTCAATCGCGGCCCCGTTTTGGAAACAGGAAGCGGCGGAGTTGTCGCGCGGAAGTTAAAACTGAATCCGCCGGCTCCGTGTTTTTTGGAAACCGGAATCTGTGAAATTCCCGCGCGTTTTCTGCGTTTTTTTTGCGGCGCGTTTGTTTTTGAGCGCGCCCGGATTTTTTTTGTGTGGGGAAAAGGCTGATTTTTCAGAATGCGGCTTTTGCGGCCGGCGGCTTTTGCGGAATGCGCATTTACGGAATGCGCATTCAAGCCCTTGACAGCAGCGTCTCGCCCGGATAAGATTTAATTATGAAACGGATTCTGTATTTTGCGTGGGGCGCGTTTGTTGCGTGCGCGGTCAATGTGGCGTTTGCGGACGCAAAGATATGCGTGTCGCCAAAGGGGAGCGATTCGGGCGACGGGTCGGCCGGCGCGCCGTACGCGACTCTTGAGGCTGCAAAAAAGAGGGCGGTCGAACTGTTTTCGTCGGGCGAAAAGAAGGTTTCCATAGTCCTCGGCGGCGGAACGTATTTTTTTAGGGATTCGGTTTGGCTGAAAAAGGGCGACATACCCGCCGGCGCCAGCTTGTCGATTTCGGCCGAAAGCGGCGCGGACGTTCTCTTCCACGGGGGCGTAAATTTGCCGGCGTCCAAATTTAAAAAGGTGTCCGACAAATCCGTCTTGGCCAAGCTTCCGCCCGAAAAGCCCGAGGGCGCGCTCTATTTTTTGGATTTGAAGGAGCACGGGCTTGAAAATTGCGGCGAGGTTGTCCCGCGGGCGTTCTGCAAAAACGGGGTGTCGCAGATGGAGGCGTTTCTAGACACCGTTCCCATGCGCCTTGCGCGATTCCCGAACGGAGAGTTTGAATTTAAGGAATTTGGGGAGGTCGTAAAAAATACGAAGAAAAGCGCGTTCTTTAAGTACGACTACGACCGCCCCGCGCGCTGGACGAACGCCAAAAAAGCCTTCCTCCACGGCAGAATAAGGCGCGGATACTGCGACAGCTGCATTCCACTCAAGAGCGTGGACACGGCAAACAGGTTAATCGAGACGGAAAATACCGTAATTCTTCCGGGAAAATCCTACTATTTGAAGAATCCGGAAAAGAACGTCGGCTACAATCCCGCCCTGGACATCAGGGGATATAGCGCGATAAACCTCCTTGAGGAGGCCGACCGCCACGGCGAATACTATGTCGATACCGACGCGGGAAAATTTTACGCCGTCATAGACGATCCGTCAAAATATTCCTCGGCCGACTTCTCCCTGTTGGAGACTCCGTTTGTAGTGCTCGACGGCGTGGACAACGTTTCGTTTTCGGGCGTAAAATTTGCGTACGCGCGCGGCAATGCGGTGGTGATGTCGCGGGTCAACAATGTCAAGTTTGAGGAGTGCGAATTTTTCAATCTCGGACTGGCGGGAATTTCCATGGAGGAGTCCCTCGAAAAGGACGCCGAAAAACTGCTGCGTCGCTGCCCGCAGGATTCGATAAGGCCGCAGTCGACCGGAAGCTCGCGGATATCCGTGCTAAGATGCTCGTTCCGCGACCTCGGCGACGGGGGCATTCTGATGATGGGCGGCGACATTCCAAAAATCCGCCGCGCCGACAACCTCGTGGCCGACTGCACGTTCGAGCGCGTCAGCCGAATCAACAGGTCCTATTCGCCCGCCGTGCGCGTGTACGGCTGCGGAAACACTGTCGAGCATTGCCTCATTCGCGACTTGCCGCACGAGGCCATAGCCCACAACGGCATTGAGTGCACAATCAGGCGCAACCGCATAGAGAACGTCTGCAATTTTACCGACGACATGGGCGCAATCTACGGCGGTGCGAACCCATACGAGAGGGGCGTTAAAATCGTCGAAAACTACTTTAACAACATTCTTCCGAAGGTTGGCCAGCCGGAGATATCCGCCGTATTTATCGACGATGGCAACGGAGGGGTGGAGATCAGGAGCAACCTCATCTGCCGCACCGGCACGCGCACGCGTCCCGCGCTGTTTATCCACGGCGGACGCGGGAACCGCATGGAGCTCAACGTGTTTTTGGACTGCCCGACGATTGCCCGCTGCGATTTTTGGAAAGACTCGGTGTTTATTGAAAAAGTGGGCAAATATCGCGAGCGGTACCTCAAGCGCATGGGCTCGGACGATTCCGCGCTGCTGAAAAAATATCCCGACTTAAACAAGGTTTTCTCCGACGGGAATCTCATGAATTACCTGTGCAATAGCCGCGTCTTTCGCACGGGGGGCGTATTTAAGGGAATATTTTACATGAACGGCAATCGGGAGCTCTCGCCGGCGGAACCCGTGCCGGCCGATGTGGAATGGACGTTGGAAAATATTAAAAAATATTTCTCGTCGGATTCCCACGTCGCGCGCCTTGCCAATTTGCATTACGGGCCGAGGCCTAAGAAGTGAATTTGCCTCCGGGGGGTTGCGCCCGTTTGTTTGCGCGCGGGCGCTTTCAGTTATCTTAAAGTTCTGCGCAAGCGGGCGGCTACCGCGTTCAAATGTGCTCGATGCGTTCGCTCGCGGGTTTGCCTGTTTACATGCCGCGCGCGCAAACGGACTTTTTAGCGCGTTTTTTAACGCATTTTTTAAGGAAAATTTTTTTGGAGATTTGGAGGGAGTTTTTTAGGGGCGTTTTTTGGGGGAACTTCCCGGGGGAATTTTCCTTTGGGCGAAAAGTCTTTTGGGAACGTTCTTCCGAGATTTTTTGTCCGTTAATAAGTAAAAACATTGCCAAAACGCCTTTTGTACTGCAATAATTGCGGCAATAAGGATAGGTAGGGCGCATTATGAAATGTTTTGGCGTATGAAACACACGGAGGACATAATATTGAGGCTTCTCAGAATCCGTCGGGCGCGCGCCCTTTCGGAGCGCCACGATATGTCGGCCGAAAACGTCCAAATTCTGCGGGATTTCATATTGGAAAACAGGCGGCAGGTGCCGTCTTTTGCGCTGTTGCATTTCGACAGGTTGGAGGCGTCGGGAAAGCGCGGAGTTGCGGTTGTGAAGGACGGCAGATGTTCGTTCTGTTCGACGCCTCTGCCTCCGGACGAGCTGGATTATCTGGAAAAAAATCGCAATATAGGCGTTTGCGACAAGTGCTACGCCTTTCTCTATATGCCCGATGCAAGATTCGAGCCGGACGATTTTTTTGAAAAACTCCTGCGTCCGTAGGATTTTCCGGCGGTTAAACTTGAAGTTTGGGAAAAGGGCGCGCAGCGGATTTCTCGAAAAAATTTCTTTCTTGCGGCGCGGAAATTTCAATGCGCAAAAAAAATTTGCATGGGGCAAAAATCTGCGCGGGGCGGGGAAGCAAAAATCTCCCCGCCTTTTTTTGCGCTATGTGTAATTTTATCTTTGGGAGCCGGCAAGATTAGAGGCTTGCGCGCCGCGCTATGCGGCGGGCGCTTTCGCGCGATTTTGAAGGGCGGAATGGAAGGTGCAAAATTTCGCCAATTCAAGATGGCGCGTTTTGCTGTCTGCGAATAAATACGCAAATCGATTTTTTATCGCGCCGGTTTGTGGGTAGATTTTTTGCCGCGCGCGCGGTTTTAGATGTGTGGTTTTAATGCGCGGTTTTTCAATTCGGCCGGGCGCAATTTTTACCGGCATTAGGCGGGTCTTTCTCGGAGATTTTTTGCGCGCGGGTGGGTTAAATTTAGCGGAGAGTTTTGCGAAGTATTAGTAATGATTGCGCAAAATTGGAACGCATTTGTGGCGGAACGCGTTTTGGATAGCGATAGCTGAATTGTTCTGAATATAGAGATATAGGTGTGCCGGATATAGGTGTGTCCGCTTTCGGGTAGGGCGCGCGTTCGAATTTTAGGCGCGCATTTTTTCGCGGGCAATTTTTCAGCGCGGACGATTTCTTTTACAAATTTTTACTCCGAGCAGAAAGCGTATTTTAGCGTGGAAAAAGTGCGGGAATGTAAATGCGTATAGAGGCACAAAAAAATGCGCCTCGTGAGGGAGGCGCATTTTTAATCGGGAAGGGCGGGTTATTTCCGGCCCCTTCTGCGCAATGCCGCCGCTGTCAGCGCCAGCGCTCCGAGAATCGCTGCGACTTCCGCAGGTTCCGGTACTGCGGTGTAGCGCACGTAGAGGCCGTCGTCGGCAACGGTGAATACGGGCATGTAGTCGTCGCCCTGCGTAATCCAGTTTCCAACAAAGTCCGAAGCCAAAAGGGCGGTCTTGTTTTCCGCGTCCCACGAAACTATCTTTGCTCCCTTTCCATCGTTGATCTCAAAGGATCCGTCCTCGTAGTCGAGCAGCCAGCCCAAGACGTCTCCGCTAAATTCAAACGTCACCTTCGTGCCTTCCGCAACGCCTTCGGCGAGCGAAATTGTGCCGCCGTCAACCTTCGTGTAAACGTCGTCCTGTCCGGATTCCGCTACCCTCTTATAATAACTCGTAAGGTCTATACTGTCGTTGACATTTTCTTCCGAACTTATGTTGATGGCGATTGTGCCGCCGCTGTAAACTATGTTTGTGAAGCGGAATGAGGCGCATGCAGTTCCCTCTTCGTTGCCGAACTTTCCGCCGACCATTTCGAGGTCGCCGTGGGTGAACGTCGTCTGCGTTCCTCCGTTCGCCTGAGTCCAGAATGTGACTAACTTCGTCTTTTCGGAGTCGGTATAATAAGTGTATTGCTCAGCCCCTTGATTAAACCTGATTCTCAATTCGCCCGATGCGACTTGCACGCCGCCGCTAAACCTCGCAAGCCCCTGTATGGTCTGTTTTGCCGTGCCCTTCATGTAAAGCTTGAGTTCCCCAAGCTCGTTCCAGACGGGAATGTTTGCCTCCGAAGTGTATTTTCCGCCCGTGTTGTAGTTGGCTATGGTGGAATTTTCGCCGTACGTGTAGTCGGAAGTGTTTGTGAGAACGAGGTGTGAAGTTCCCTCTCCAGACACTCCGCGCGTTATTCTCGCATAGCCGCCCGAGAGCCCGCCTATGCTGTAATAGGAATCCGCTCCCGCCGTATTCAAGGATATGCGGGCGTCCTTGTGGAGAATCGCCCCGCCGATGACGATGTTCGGATTATCGAGCGTCGAATCTCCGGTTGCGGAGAGGTTCATAAAAGTTGCTCCGTCCACGTTTCCGTCGATTCTCACCGAAGTTCCACCGGAAAGGTTTGCAGTGAATCCGTCGCTGTGTCCGATAAAATCCCCCATTATGTGCAGGTCAAAGTTGTTTAGGGTAAGTTGGAGCTGGCGCAGCTGCGTGACATTGCCTTCTATTGTGAGTTTTGTGGAGCCTTGCCCTATCAGCCCCACCCCCGAATTGTAGGTTAGGGAGGCAAAAGTGGCGTCAACGTCCATTAATATCGTTTTAGACTCTGTATTTGTGCCGTCGCCGAGAATAATTTCGTCACCGTCGCCAGGGAGCGCGTTGCGGATATATACTTTGGTTTCGCCTTCTAAGGTGTACCAGAGCCCGTCCGTGTCGGCGTCGCCGCCAGTCTGGCTGAAGTTGACGGTAGATGTTGCGTTGGCGGCGTCGTAATACCAGGTTGTGGCGTGCGAAGTCGAAGCCAAGGCGGACAGCAGCGCGGATAACAAAAGCGGGTATGCAAATATTGATTTCATAATGGTTTAATTTTTAAAGTGTGGAGATTTTATGTCAATATTATTTTAAAGACAAAATATTTACCGCATTTGTTTCCCTTTTAAAATCCCAGCGGTTTTCTAATAATCACGATGTTGGTTTGCACATTGTCGCCCGTCGGGTGGGTGAATATCGCCGTCACCCTGCAAATTCTTTCCGGGGAGTTGCAGTTGTAGCATTTGTCGGCTTTCGCGGCGCACGGAGTCGCGCGTTTTAGGCGCTTGGCGTTTAGCGGGGAGGCGACGTTCTTTGCGCGCCACAGGGCTTTTTCCAGCGTGTCTGTTATCTTATTCGTTCCGCATACGAAAATCACTTTCTTGCGGTTTGCGCCGTATACGGCCGCCGACACGCGGTTGCCTACGCCGTCTATGTTCACGATTTCCCCCGTCTGGCTGATCGCGTTGACCCCCGATATGTACACTTCGGCTTCAGCCGCCGCTCTGATTTCGCTTCGGTCTCCGTTTCTGAAGTGCCAGTGGGCGTTGCCGCGCTTCAGGAGCAGGTCGGCGATACCCGTTTCCGACAGCGTGACGGAGCCTCCCATTCCAACGCTCAGATTTTCGCATTCGGACAGTATGAATTCGCAGGCTTCATGCTCGCCGTCGAAAATGTCGACTTTGAATCCGCGCGCCCGAAAGGTGTCGGAAAGCTTTTTTAAGTCCATGTTGAATGTCCTCCGGATTTTTTAGATTTGCGATGAAGTGTTTTTGACGCGCGCTATGCCGGCGAAATTTCGCGCGCCGGCGCGGGTTTTCGGCAGAGGGAGTTTAGCCGCGGCAACCGCGCCGACGCCGGCGTTGCCAATGTACATGGCAAAGTGTGAAAAATGGCGGAAATTCCGGAATTTATGCATAGACCCCGGCGTTGCCGGCTTTGGGCGGGTATGCGCGGTTGCGTTGCCGGCGGAACGTTGCGGAGGCGGTAGCGGAAGTCGGAGGGGGCAATGGCAAGGGCGGAGGGCATTTTGCAATGTTTTTGGGATTTGCAACGGCGCGCGTGCGGCTGTTTTGGCGTTGGGCGGGCGGGGCTGAGACTGTGCGCGTGGCGTTAAGGCGGGAGCGTTTAATATGGCGTCGGATATGGCTTAAGGGGGTGGAGTCGGCGGAATGTGGCGCTGCCGGAAGCGCGCTAAGCGGAGTAAGATGGCTTAAGGCGGTGGAGCCGGCGGAATATGGCGTTGCCGGAAGCGCGTTAAGCGGAGTAAGCCTGCGGCCTTTGCCCCGCGCGGCGGCAAAACCCCTCCCTATGCGCTGAAAGTTTCATAGGGTTGAAGTTTCAGAAATTTCAGAAGCTTTAGAAATTTATAAGCTTCAGAAGCGGCGGAAAGCCTCCCTCGGAGGCGTCAGAGGCGCGTACCCGCCGGCACGCGCGCGTTCTTGGTGACTATGAGCACGCCGTCGCGCACGAAGGCAAATTCGTTCTCCCACATGTCGGGCTTTCCCTCGGGCGACAGCACGCGGTTGTCGCCTATGCGCGCATTTTTGTCTATGATTGCGTTGGTTATCTCGCAGTTTTTGCCTATGCCGATTTTCAAGTCGCCGCTCTTGCGGGCGACGTTTAGGTCGTCGGTTTCGTAGTAGTCTGCCCCCATCATGACGACGTTTTTCAGCCGCGTGCCCTCTCCCACAAACGAGCGTATTCCTATCACGCACCTTTCGAGGCGCGCGTTCGATATTATACAGCCGTCCGCAATGTTCGAGTGCGACACTTGGCTATTGTAAATATTAGAGCCCGGCAGAAAGCGGCAGTGGGTGTATATCGGGTGGTTCGGACGGAAGAAGTCGAACGACGGGGATTCGTCTGTAAGGGCCAGATTCGCCTCAAAAAACGCGCCGACCGTGCCGATGTCCTCCCAATATCCGTCGAATATGTACGCGCTGAGCTTCTTCTTGCCGAGCAGCCCCGGTATGATCTCCTTACCGAAGTCCATTTCGCTGCCGGACATGGCCTCCTCCAGAACTTTTTGCGAGAACACGTATATGCCCATTGAGGCCAGGCAGTAGTCTTCGTCGGGATTTTTGAGATTTTTTTTGAGGTCGTCGCCGACGAGAAACGAGTTTATCACATTTTCGTCCTTAGGCTTTTCGGCGAACTGGACGATGTTTAAATCGGAGTCCACGCGCATCACCCCGAGGCTCGGAGCCTCCTTTTTCGGCATGGGTTTCGCCGCTATCGTAATGTTGGAGCCGGAGTCTATGTGCGCCTTTATCATTTCGGCGAAATTCATTTGATAGAGCTGGTCTCCGGAAAGAATCAGGTAGTAGTAGTTTTCGCCCTGCCGCTCAAAGTGGTGCATGTTTTTGCGAACCGCGTCCGCCGTTCCCTGGTACCACGAGCCTCCGCTGTCGGTCTGTTCGGCCGCAAGGATATCGACAAAGTCCTTTCCGAAATTGTCGAACTTGTACGTCTGCTGAATGTGCTTGTGCAGGCTTGCGGTGTTGAATTGCGACAGCAGGTATATTCTGCCGCAGCCCGAATTTATGCAGTTGCTGATGGGAATGTCCACCAGCCTGTACTTGCCCGCGAGCGGGACGGCGGGCTTACAGCGGTATTTTGTGAGGGGGTAAAGGCGAGTTCCCCGTCCGCCGCCCATGATTATGCTTATTACTTTATCGGTCATGCTGTACTTTGTTTTCGGAAGATTTCCGGCGCCGGACATTCGGCTTTATTGAGCATTCGGCCGTTTGCGGCGCCCTTTATCTTGACTGATAGTTTTAGCGCGGGTTTGTTAAAAATCCAGTCTTTTTTATTGTTTTTGATTGCGCGCGCCGCGGATTTAAGCATGTTGCTTGGCGGACGGAGAGCGGTTGCGCCCGCCTTTGGCGGGCGTTAGTAAAGCGGGACGGCGGGGCGATTTTTGCGGGATTTTTTGCGGGATTTTCGCAAAATTGTTTTGCGCAGGCGCGAGGCGAAAAAGCGAATCGTTCGACAGGGAAAGGAAAGTATGAAATACGCGCGCATTTTGAGGTTTGCTGCCGTTTTTGCCGCGGCGGGATTTGCATTGCAGGTGTCGGCGCAGTCGGTCGGCGGCAGAATACAGGGCGGCGTTGGGGCCGGCGGCTCGATAAGTTTGGCGGCCGTCGCAGAGTCGGGAACGTTCGATGTCATGGGAGATTTGGACGCGCTGGCTCTGCGGGCCAAGTCCCTTACCGGCGGCGCGTCAAACGGCGCGGCTAAGGACGCGTCCGTGACGGCCGTTTGGGTGGTGTTGAGAGACATTCTCAAATGCATGGGCGCGGATTTGTCCAAAGATTGTCCGCCCGGCTCAAAATCGGAGATGACCGTCGATTTCAGGGGAGGCGGATTTTTTACGGCCGTCTTTAAGATTCCCGGAAAGTCGTTTGTTGTCAACGGGAAAACCGAAACGGACGGCGTCCGCAAGTTTGAGAGCGAGGGCGTTGTCAGCATTTCCGCGTTCGGAAGGAACACAGACGTTGAATTTGAGGCGGACCAATATTCCGGCGGAGACATAAAATTTGAAATCAAGCGCAAATTGAGAACGCGCGTTGCCGACATTCCGGCCGCCGGCGCGAAGTGACAGCGGCGCGTTTATACGGCGCGAAAGCCGCGGG
>CALXMX010000108.1 GCA_944389575.1 uncultured Opitutales bacterium | reverse complement strand
GGACAAGGGCGTAGAAATGATGATGGGCGAACTCCAAAACCCCAAACTCTATTCGCCCTCCGCCCCGCTCTCCGACATTTCGCCCTCAAAGCGGAGCTCCGCCAAGGGGAAAAAGGCGCCGATTTCCGCCGAAGCGTCGGAAAATCCCGAACTCCTGAGGCGGTTGGTCGAGCTTCGCAACAAAATGCGCCGCCAGCGCAACGTCCCGGCGTATGCGATTTTCCCGAACGCGGTTCTAATCTCGCTCTCCAACGCGCTCCCCACAACCGCGCAGGAGGCCATGGGTATAGGGGGAATCGGCGCGGCAAAGGCGGCGTCCGTCCTGCCCGCGTTCATCGACGCGATAAACGAATACTTGAAAGAGCGCGGATAGCTTGAAAGAGCGCGGATAGCGCCCGCGCCGGCGCGCCCCGCCGAATTTCCGCCCCGCCGTCCCGGCGCCGCCCGAAAATTTTTTTTGCGCGCGCAAAAATTTTCACGCAAAAATTTTCGCGCTAAAAAAAGAGAGAGATAGCCCGAAACTTGCCGCCCCCAAAAAGCGCCATATCCCAACGCTCCCGAAAAAAAACCGCCGCGGGCGAAGACATTTTCAAGCCCCATTACGCTTTTGCAAATCCGGGCATCGCCATGCGGCGGACTTGCGGGCGCCGTTCCCCGAAAAAAACGCGCATTTTCCAAAGCCGAACGGAATTTCTCCCCCCCCTGCATTGGGCGAAACGCGGCCGGCAGAAATCGGGAAAATCCAAACGGCAACTTCCGGCGGGACCGGGAAAATTCCGCCCACCCGCAAAACCGATAAAAATACCCTTTCGCAAAACTAATTTCTTGACTTTAAAAAATAGAAAAGAAATTTATATGGCTATTTGAACACATTTGTCACAGCGTTTTTATTTGCCTTGTCGGCGGCGTTCGCCTTTGCGGCGCCCTCGGCCGTATCGGCTTGTAAAACGGCGGACGCAGACTGCGGCGGCTATTCGTTTTCCGCCGCCGCCCAATCTGACGACATAACCATATACGCATTTCCGCAGCTGGCAATTTCCATTCAGGCGGACAAGCTCCGGGAGAGGCGCGCAAAGCCCTGCGAGGCGTTCAAGTCTTTCGATTACGCGTGCGTTCCCGCAGCAACCGCGTCTGAAATTGCGGATTTATTCTACAAGTTTTTTGAGCAGCGCTTCAGGCAGAATTTTCCCTCGGCGCCCTACTCGCCGGAAATTTCAGCGGCAAAAAATCCCTGCCGGACTGCGCGCCTGCTGATTTGAATTTTTGCATACCGGAGGCTTTTCTTTCGCCTGTCCGGAATAGGGACGCCTTTTGGCTTGTATCTGCGGCGCGTTTTCGCGTCTTTTAATTTGGGCTTATTTACATCCGCACCGTGTTAAATTCAGCAATTACTACAAATATGGAATATTTGCACGCATTTTCTACGGATCACGCTGTCATTCTGTCGGCCGGAATTTTAATTTTGGCTTATATTTTTATAGCCACAGAAAAAATAAGCAAAACTACCGTTGCGCTCATAGGGGCGTGCGCCGTCATTTTCCTCGGACTTGTGGATCAGGAAAAATACTCAAAAAGCGGCATAAATTTTGAATATTACATAAATTACATAGACTTTAATGTAATATTTTTGCTGATTGCGATGATGATCATAGTTTCGATCACGGCAAAAAGCGGAATTTTCAATTACGCGGCCGCGCGGATATTGTCGCTGACAGGCGGCAGACCGGCGCTGATTCTCATATCCCTCGCGTTCTTCACCGCGATTACAAGCGCCTTTCTCGACAATGTCACGACCGTAATCCTCGTATTGCCCATGACTTTTGCCATTGCCGAAAAACTCGAAATAAACCCGCTGCCATTCCTGATTACCGAGATATTTTCGTCGAACATAGGCGGGACGGCAACGCTCATCGGCGATCCGCCAAACATAATAATAGGCAGCGCGGCGGGGCTGTCTTTTATGGATTTTGTGCGCGAATTGTCTCCCATTGTCGCGCTCATAATGATCGCCGTATGCGCCCTCATGCTCGTTTTATTCCGCAAGAATTTGAAGCTTCCGGAAAATAAGACGCCCGCCTCCATGAGCCTTGACGCGGGAGACTGCGCCGTGGACCGCGCAAGGGCGACGCGCTCCATGGTTGTTCTCGGGCTCGTGATCGCGGGGTTTGCCTGCCACGACGCAATAGGGATTCAGACGTCGATTATCGCGCTCATGGGCGCGTCCGCGCTGCTCGTGTTTGAAAAGCCGGAGGAGATTTTCAGGGAGCTGGAGTGGAATACGATATTCTTTTTCATAGGCCTGTTCGTCATCGTCGGCGCGCTCGAGGCGTCCGGCGGAATAAAGCTGATGGCGGACTTCATTCTCGACGTGACGCACGGCTCGCAGGCTGCGGCCTCCATGGCGATTCTTTGGGGCTCCGGCGTGATATCCGGCGTAATAGACAACATTCCCTACACGGCCACGATGACGCCGATGATTTTGGAAATGGAAAAGGCGATGGGCGCCGAATACGCCTATCCGCTCTGGTGGAGCCTTTCGCTGGGCGCCTGCCTGGGCGGGAACATGACCATTATCGGGGCGGCGGCGAACGTCGTCGTATCTGAAAACGCCGCCAAGCACGGTTATGAGATCACATTCATGCACTTTTTAAAATACGGGGTCGTGGTGATGGTGCTGTCGCTTCTCATAAGCGCGCTTTGCCTGTGGCTGAAATTTTTTATCTGAAAAAAAGGACTACATTATGTTGATAGCAGAAGCACTAATACCACTTCATCCGTCGGGCTGGCAAATGGCCGGTTTTTGTTGCGCCGGATTCCTGTTAGTAATGTTCGTTCTGGCGTTCCAGGCGATACTCACAGCCCTAATCGGCAGGATTTTTACGTCGACCGAAAAACTGAAAAAATAAAATTCAAACCTTCTTCGAGCTATGTTGGAAAGTCTGATTGATTTAGCCTGCGACACGGGTTTTCTGTATGTCGACTGGCGAATGATTGTAATGTGGGGCGTCGTTGCGGTGCTCATGTACCTCGCGGTATTCAAAGAGTTTGAACCGCTTTTGCTCGTGCCGATCGCCTTCGGCGCGCTGCTTGCAAACCTCCCGACCGAAGGCGTCGTCAACAAGCCGGCCGCGCCGATAGTGGCGCCCGCGGAGGGAACGCTGGCGGGAGTGTTCGTCGGAAAGGGTGACAAGGTGTTCGTTCCGCGAATGGTAAAGCATCTGCCAACTTCCGTTTCGGACATAATAGCCAACGACAGCCGCACGCAGGCGGAAGCGCAGCAGGACGTGGAAAAATACTTCCGGTTCGTCGAGGACGTCACAAGCCCGGAGGGCCGCAAAGACACGCTCAAAAAGGCCAAGGGCATTCCGGACCTGCTCGCCGTCGTGCGCCCGGTGCACGCGACTTTCAAGATGCAAAAAGAGGAGGCTGAGGCCAATATGGCGTTTAAGACCTCGTTCAAGGGTCGCCAAATAGAGCTTAAAGGCTCCGACATTCTCGTCTGGGCGCAGAGTTCCGGCGACGTCACCGGCGTAATGGCGCGCGCGGGCGACAAGCTTGAAAACGGGCAAGAAATCGCCGACATATACAGCACGCGCACGGGAGGCTTGTATTACTACCTGCAAATGGGAGTGCTGCTCGAGATATTCCCGCCCTTGATTTTCCTCGGTGTTGGCGCGCTCACGGACTTCGGGCCGCTCATCGCCCGGCCGAAAACCCTACTGCTGGGCGGGGCCGCGCAATTCGGCGTCTTTGCTACGTTCATAGGCGCAATCTGGCTCAACTTCACTTCGCCCGAAGCCGCTTCGATAGGAATCATCGGCGGGGCCGACGGGCCGACCTCCATATTCATCACCAATAAGCTCGCCCCCCACCTGCTCGCGCCGATTGCGGTTGCGGCTTACAGCTACATGGCGCTCGTCCCGATTATCCAGCCGCCGATTATGCGCGCCCTGACGACCCAAGCCGAGCGCAAAATCCGCATGAAGAGCCTGCGCAAAGTCTCGCGCCTGGAAAAGCTCATTTTTGCGATAGTGGTGACGATATTCTGCATACTGCTCGTGCCCGACGTATCCGCGCTTGTCGGCATGCTCATGCTGGGCAACTTCCTGCGCGAATCCGGGGTGTGCGAACGCCTCAGCAAGGCCGCGCAAAACGAGCTCATAAACGTAGTGACGATATTCCTCGGCACGTCGGTCGGCATCACGATGACGGGCGACAGATTTATACGGGTCGACACTCTGTCAATTCTGGCGCTCGGCGTTGTGGCGTTCGGATTCTCGACGGCTGCGGGAGTAGTCATGGCGAAAATCATGAATCTGTTTGGCGGCGACAAGGTGAACCCGCTGATCGGCTCCGCGGGGGTTTCGGCCGTTCCCATGGCGGCGCGCGTGTCGCAAATCGAGGGCCAAAAAGCCGACCCGACCAACTATCTGCTCATGCACGCCATGGGCCCGAACGTCGCAGGCGTCATAGGCACGGCTCTCGTGGCGGGATACTTCATCGCGACTATCGGAACAAAATAGTTCGATTATTCTGGCGTTATTTGCACGGCGCGTCCGATTTTTTTCGGACGCGCTTTTTTTGTCGAATCCCCGCTTGAAAAGCGGAACTAAAAGCTAAGAACTGCCCGGCGCGCTTCGCAAAAACCGCACGGCATTTTCCGAAATCGCCGCGGCCGATTCAACGGAATAACGGCCGATTCCGCGCAGAAACGGCCTATTCCAAAAATAACGGCCAATTCGACAGCTTCCACAACCCTCCCCTTGCCTCTTTATCCGACCGGGTTCACGGCGGAACAAAGTTTGCAAAGCTCGGCGAAAAATTTGGCGCGTTGAACAGCGCCTGCCGACACCTTGCAAAATGGAGCGCGCCGCCGCCCGAAGAAAGCTTCAAAAAAAAGCCGCGGGGAAGCCGAAAATCGAGCCGCAAGAATCGGGCCGCGCGCTAAGGCGCCGCACTTTAGCCAAAGATTATTACAACTTTTAAAAAGTTTTCCGCCGCCCCGCATAGCGCGCAACGCGCAAAGTCGAAAAAAGCGGACGCGCCACTTTCACACCCGCCGCCAGCCAGCAGCCGCACACCTCCCATTGCATCTGCCAACTGTCCATTGCCGGCCGCCAGCCACACGCCACAACTCACCAATTACACGCCGCCAGCCAACCGTTGCCAGCCGCCCATTGTACCCGCCAACTCTCCATATCGGCCACCCGTTGTCCATTGTACCTGCCAGCTGCCCGTTGCCAGCCGCACGTCGCAACTCACCAATCACCCGTTGCCAGCCACTGGCCGAGCGACCGGCCGCAAAAGCATTTGCATGCGCAATGGGCGGTTCGGCTTTGAAGATTTTTTATTTGCCGCCCGCCCCCCGGCGGCACGAAAATAAAGCCGTCCAATCACGCGCCGCGTTTGTACTCACAGCGGCTCGGGCGCAAATTGCGCTTTTTTGCCCGAAGGAACATTTTTGTTGAAAATTATGTCAAAAAATACAGAAACGTGCCACAGAGGAGAAAAAATATGAAGAAATATATATGTAAAGTTTGCAGCTACGTCTATGATCCGGCAGTCGGCGACCCCGATGCGGGAGTGCCGCCAAACACGCCGTTCGAGGACCTTCCGGACGATTGGGTATGCCCCGTTTGCGGCGTCGGCAAGGACGAATTTGAAGAGGTCAAGGAGTAGAGACTTCCGCCTGATTCTTGTTTAAAAAAGCAGAATTTCCGCGCGCCGCCGGGCGCGCTTTTTTGTGGAAGGCAACGCGCAAGACGCCCATTGACAGCATCACCGTGCGCACTTTAAGGGGAAATAATCCTTTGAGGGGAAATAATAAAAGCGTCGAATTTAAAAAAAAGAACAACGGATAAAACATATGAAAAAGATTGGCGATAGAGTGTACTATTTCGGACTGGCTGACAAAGACAGAAAGATATTCGACCAGCTTGTGCCGCTGCTTCAGGGAACGACCTACAATTCGTACGCAATCAGGGGCGACAATAAATGCGCGCTCGTGGACACGATGTATTCAAAGTTCGAGGGCCGCTATATCGACATGCTGGCGGCGTCCGGGCTGAAGTTCGACTACATAATATCCAACCATGCGGAGCCCGACCACAGCGGCGCGATGAACTCGGTGCTGAAGATGTTTCCGGAGGCCGTGGTGCTGTGCTCGCAAAAGTGCTCGCAAAATTTGCAGAATATGGTCGGGGTTGACGCGGGGCGCATTCGGGTTGTCGGCGACGGCGAGGAGCTAGACTTGGGCGGCGTCACGCTGAAATTCCTAATGACGCCGTGGGTGCACTGGCCGGACACGATGTTCACATACTATGTCGAGGAAAAGATGCTGTTCTCTTGCGACTTCTTCGGCGCGCACTTCACGAATTTTGAACTTTTTGCCGACGACTCCCCGGAGCTGGCGGACTCGGCCAAGAGGTACTATTCGGAAATAATGATGCCGTTTGCGAATTTCTGCCGGAAATACCTGAAGCTCGCCGAGGAGCTCGCCCCGTCGATGATATTGCCGAGCCACGGCGCGGTGTACGCCAATCCGGAATTTATACTGAACCTGTATCGGGAGTGGACGTCGCCCGATCCGACGCAAAAGGTTTTGATAGGCTATATTTCAATGTACGAAAACACGAAGCTCATGTCCGAATACTTGGGCAGCGCGATGCGCGCGCTCGGGTTAGAGGCAAAGCTCGTGGATTTGATGGAGACCGACGAGGGAGAACTCGCAATGGACCTCATTGACGCGAGCGCGCTTGTCATAGGGGTTTCGATGGTATTGGCCGGCCCGCACCCGAGGGCGGTTTACGCGGCGTATTTGGCGAGCCTGCTGAGGCCGAAACTCAAATTTTACTCCGTGATAGGCTCGTTCGGCTGGGGCGGAAACCTTACCGGGGCGATAGAGAGCAACCTGAAAATACCCGGCCTCGAGAAAATAGAGCCCGTCATCGCGAAGGGTAGACCGCTTCCGGCCGACTTCGCCGCGTTGGACGCCCTCGCGCAGACGTTCAAACAAAAGCTTTCCGGCCTGAACAAATAGCGCAAGCACCAACGGCCGCCCGGCCGCGCGCAAAATCATTTTGCGGACACATTTAACGGGCGAATCCCGCAGCGCGCCAAACGCGCCGCGAATCGAGCGCGCCGCGAACTTTCGCGGGCCCTGCAAGCTTCCGGAACCCGCCCTCTTTGCGCCCCGCCGAATAGGCGCGCAATTGAAATTGCGCAAAACATTTTTCTATAAGGAGTATTCTTGTGAAATTTCCGCGCGCAAAAACTGCGGAAACCCGCGGACAAAACACAAACGCAATCGGCCGAATATTCGGCGCTTTCAAAAATTCCCCTCAACGTAAAAAGAAACGCAATCCGCGAAAAATTTGCGCCATGTAAAATATTGCGCTGTGGCCAATCCGCGCGAAGCGGCAGGAAAATTACCGCTTTGAACAACGCTCAAAGTACCGCAGAAAAACGGCGTCTTTATTCAAAATCCAAAGCAAAGCGGCAACGGGTGAAACGCTCCAGACCGCATAAAAAATCGCCCTCGGCGCTCTTGGCATAATCCCGACACACGTTCCCGCTCTCCTTCTCCGGCGGGAATATTTCAACGGCCAATGGGAATATTATAAAATTCCACACCCCGCCGCCGCATCTTTCGGCGCAATGCTACGGCGCAAGCGCGAAAACAAATTTTCAAACCGCGCGGCCTTTTAATCCGATTCAGACTTCGCGCTCCAAGAGGGCGCGCAAATCCGGAACTTGGTCGAGCATTGAATCTTCGTCCTCCTGCGGCGGTTTGTTTAAACCCGGCTTCAATCCGCCGCCGAGGAGCCTCAAAGCGCCCAAATTGTGCAGGGCAAGCGTGGGAGCTATGAACTTCAGATGGGTGGGCTCTTCGAGAATGAAATTTAGCGGGCGTTTGAAGTTCAGCACGCGCTCCGCCGGGAAGCCCCCGCCAAATTCGTCCTCTACGCCCATGTTGGCCAAAATCGCCCGCGACCGGTAAACGCTTTCGGCGTCGAGAATATCCGCAAGCGCGTTTCGCACGCCGGTGGCGGACACTATGCACCACGCGCTTTCGGCCGCGCGCGCCACGGCGCGCAGGTCCCTCAAATCCACGGCCTCGGCGCGGCGCGGAGAAGGCGCGCGGGAAAAGTCGTCGACTACCGACAAATCCGCGCCCGCGTCCAGACAGGCCCTCGCTATTCCGCGCCCAACTTTTCCAAATCCGAACAGCAGAATTTTTCTTCCGCTAAAATCTCCGAATCCGAGCTTTTTCATCGCCCTGGCGAATCCGTCGCCGGTGCCGAGGGAGGTCTCAAGCTCCTTCACGCGGCTGTCGTCAGCCAGATAGACCGGCTTGCGGCATCGGGCGTAGCGCGCGGCTCCGGTTTTAGTGAGCTCCACATATCCGAATTTCGCGTCCGTTTCAAGCAGGGCCGCGCCGCAATCCAAAACTATGTCGGCGCGCTTCGGAAGCGCGGAGGCCTCCGCCACGGGAACGCCGAATCGAATTAGCGACTCGACCGCCTCGGCCGACTTGGGAACCGACGGCGCAACCGCGACCGTCAGGCGCGCCCCGCCCGCAAGAATTGCGGCGTATTTGGGAAACGTGTTGTAAAATATGGGGGTTGCGTCCAACACTTCTAAGCCCTTCAGCGGAAGGGTCGCGCGCCAATCCTCAAACTGCGCGCGCAAGGGGGCGAAATCGCGCCCGTCGTAGCGCATGCGCGAAAATTCAAAGATGTCGTCGGCAGAGGCCATGGCGTACG
>CALXMX010000107.1 GCA_944389575.1 uncultured Opitutales bacterium | reverse complement strand
GGGGAGAGGGAAATACTCGACTTCTCCCGCGCCTACTGCAACGGCGAGGGCGCGTTGCGCTTCCTCCTGAACAAAAACCAGCCCATAAAGAAGCGCCCATTTTGGAGGACGGAATCGGTTGACCGGATCATATCGCCCATGGAATCCCGGTTTGCGCCGGCGTGCGCGAAATATCCGGGCGCGATGCTCGCGCTAAAGGTCGCCCTGTCGATTCTGGGCGGATACTTTTTGGCCCGCGGATTTTTCCGTCTCTTTGAAGTCCGCCGCGACACGCCCGCGTGGTTTTCGCCGCTGGCGCTGGCGCGCGGGCTCCTCGAGGGCGTTGTCGTGGCGACGGCGTTCTTCCTCCTCGTCGAGCCGGAGGCGTTCGTAATAAAAATAAACTCCGAGCCTCCCCCGGAACTCAGATTTTCATTTACAGAAAAGATATCAAAAACGATTGGAGAAGAAACTATGAAACTCGAAACCGATACGGCGACCCTTGCGGCGGTCGGCATGTTCCTGGTGATACAGGGGTTGGTGTACGTATTTTGCCTGATAAGGCTGGCGTCGGTAAAGCGGCTGAATGCTCCAGCGCAGCTGAAGTTGAAGCTCCTCGAAAACGAGGAAAACCTGTTCGACTTGGGGCTGTACATAGGGCTTGGCGGAACGGTGGTGTCGTTAGTGCTGCTCACGGTGGGCGTGGTGACGGCCAGCCTGATGGCGGCGTACACGTCCACGCTTTTCGGCATACTCTTTACCGCCCTTGTGAAAATCGTGCACGTGCGCCGCTACAAGCGCAAACTTTTACTGGAGGCCCAATAAGTGAAAATACACCCCGGCGCAATAGTCTCCCAGGACGCGGAGCTTGCCGACGACGTCGAGGTCGGCGCCTACGCGATAATCGAGGGCGGCGCAAAAATCGGCGCGGGGACCGTCGTAGAGCCGATGGCCCGCGTGCGCGGAGGCGCGCGGATAGGCTGCGGCTGCAGAATATGCTCGTTCACCACGATAGCGGGCGAGCCGCAGGATCTGCACTTTGACGCGTCGGTACAGTCCTTCGTCGAGATAGGCGACGGGTGCGTCGTCCGCGAAGGCGCGACAATCCATAGGGCGACCCTTCCGAACTCGTCCACAAAAGTCGGCCGCAACGCCCTGATAATGGCCAACTCGCACATCGGGCACGACTGCGCGGTGGGCGACAACTTCATAATAGGCTGCTTCAGCGCGGTGGCCGGATTCGCCTCGATAGCCGACTTCGTATTTGTCAGCGGCGGCGTCATGGTGCACCAAAAGACGCGCATAGGCGAAGGCGTCATCATCAGCGGTTGTTCGGCGGTGTCGCTCGACGTGCCGCCGTTTGTAAACGCGTTCGGAAGGAACGACATGTCCGGCATAAACATAATCGGCATGAAGCGCCGCGCAATTCCGGCCGAATCCATATCCGACGTCAGGAGCCTCTACGCCGCCGTGTACGCGGACGACTCCGTGCGCAAAAACGCGCTCTCGGCAATCGGCGCGAACCTCGCAAAGACTCCGGAGGGAAAGCGGTTTCTCGAATTTTTCACGGCTGAGGGCCGCCACTATCTCCACCCGCGCCACTCGGCGCGGACGGCGGGAACGGCCTATTGAGGGCGGCAATTTTTTCATGCGAAAAAAAATCGCGATAACAGTCGGCGATCCGAGCGGGGTCGGGCCGGAAATAATAGCCGAATGGGCGGCGCAAAACCCCGGGCTTCTGCCGGAAATAGAGGCGATCGGGCACCGCGACTTCCTCTCGCGGCTTCCCGCTGGAATGTCCGCGCGCGAGGTGGGAAATCCGTCGTTTAAAGCCGTTCCGGGGAAACCATGCGCCGAGGGCGCGCAAACGGCGCGCCTCGCCTTAGAGGCCGCGGCAAAGGGCTGCGTAGACGGCCTCTACCGCGGAGTCGTGACGGCGCCGATTTCAAAGCTTGAAATGAGAAAGGTCGGATTCGACTTCCCCGGGCAGACGGAATTTTTCGCCGCCCGCTGGGGGGGCGTTCCGGTCATGTGCTTTGCGGGCAGGAAGCTCTTGATGTCGCTTGTGACGTGGCACCAGCCGCTCCGCGAAATACCGGATTCGATATGCGAATCCAACATATCGCGCGCCGTCCATTGCGCCGCAAAGCTCGCCGAAAAGCTGCGCAGGGTAAAAAGCCCGAAGATTGCCGTATGCGGGCTGAATCCACACGCCGGAGAGGGCGGAATACTCGGCAGGGAGGAGATCGACGTCATAAATCCGGTTCTTGCAAAACTGCGCAAAACCTATCCGAATCTGTCCGAAGCCCTCCCACCCGATACCGTTTTTGAACGCCAGCTGAAGGGCGAATTTCACTCGTGCGTGGCAATGTATCACGACCAGGGGCTCGCGCCTCTGAAGACTCTCGAATTTGACTCGGCCGTAAACATATCGATGAACCTTCCGTTCGTCCGCACAAGCCCCGACCACGGAACGGCGTTCTCCATTGCGGGCAAATCGGCGGCGTCGCCAAACAGCTTTGCGCAGGCGGTGCTCGCGGCGATGGAGCTATGCTGAAAGCGGCCTTTAAAAAAAAAGGCCTTAACGCCGCAAAAAAAGCGCAAGCGCGGAAATTCCCTCTCGGCAAAACTTCCCGGCGACGGCGGCGGAAAAATCGGAACGGGAATACGCAAACGGCCGGCGCGGCGCGGCAAATCCGCGGTCAAAATATTTATTCGTGCGGCTTGAGGGCGCGCGCAAAAAATGTCCGCAGGCGCGAGCGCGCCCAAACGCAATTCGGCGGCAATCCCGATGCGGCCACGCCGCAGCTTTACTCTAA
This sequence comes from uncultured Opitutales bacterium, assembly GCA_944389575.1. Lineage (GTDB taxonomy): Bacteria > Verrucomicrobiota > Verrucomicrobiia > Opitutales > Intestinicryptomonadaceae > Merdousia. The sequence continues at coordinate 5,404 of CALXMX010000107.1, read as the reverse complement.
TGCCGTCGCAATTTTTACCGCCGCAAAAAAAACGATTTGTACCGTCACGGCTCGCGCACGGCGAGCGCGCGGTCAAAGTCTTTCCAAACCGGATCGAGCCCCTTTGCCATGAGAGCCGCCGCAAACTCTTCAGGCGTCCGGTTGTCGTCAATCAGAAACTGTTCGCCCTCCTTGCGCAAGTCAGCGTATCCGCCGGGCTGGGTGCTGCTGAACGCGCTCATTTGGGTTATGCCAAGCCCCATTAAACCGTCGCGCATCTTGCGGCTCTCGCGGGTGGACACGACTAACGACAGGCGCGGCAAAAACAGCCTAAGCGCACACGTCGTCTGCACGAGTTCCCTGTCTGTCGGAATGTTTTCCGGGCGCGGCACAAAGCCGCTGGCGGCGGGACGCATTCGCGGAAGGCTCACCGATATTTGAGACCTCCACGCGCGGCGCCCCAAAAAGCGCGCGTGCAAAGCCACCGCCAATATCTCAAACCTCCATTCGTTGACGCCCAAAAGCGGCCCGAGCCCTATTTTCCTCATGCCGGCCTGCGCGCCGCGCTCCGGAGTGGCGAGCCTCCATTGGAAGTTCGCCTTGGGGCCGGACGGATGGAGGGTCGGGTAGACTTCCTCGTCGTAAGTCTCCTGAAACACCGTCAGCCCCTCGCAGCCGGCGGCGACGTATTTTTTGTAGTCCTCCACCGACGACGGAGCTATCTCCACCGAAACCGAAGACATCTTCCGCGCGGCGATTTTTACGCATTCCTCCATGTATCCGGAGGACACCAGCCGCGGATTCTCCGCCGCCACGAGCAGAATTGTCCTGAAGCCGAGATTGTATATCGCGTCAACCTCCCGCTCGACCTCTTGAAGGGAGAGGGTCTTTCTGTCGATGGCGTGGCGGTGCGCAAATCCGCAGTACTTGCAGTTGTTGACGCATTCGTTGCTCACGTAAAGCGGCGCGAACAGGCGCATCACACGGCCGAAAAACCGCTCGGTCATGGCGGACGAAAGGCGCGCCATTTCCTCTATGTGCGGGGAGGCCGCCGGGGAAATTAGGGCGGCAAAATCCTCGAGAGTCTCCGCGCGCCCCCTGCGAATGACACGCACGGCGTCGGCCTCGCTAGCCCGGCGCGAATACTCGGCCAGCTCTTTGATTTGCGAGCTTCTAAGCTCGTCCAAAAAAGTGTCTTTCATAAAAAATCCTCCGGCGCGCGGCGGCGCGGCGAAACGCGTCAGTCGAGAAAGCCAGTTAGGGGACTCGTGGGAACTGCCCTGTCAAACTTCGCGCCCGACGCGGCCAAATACGCCGTCCTTCCGGCCTCCACAGCCTTCGCAAACGCGGACGCCATGGCCATGCAGTCGGCCGCAGTGGCGACTGCCGTGTTCACCATTACGGCGGCGGCCCCCGCCTCCATGGCCTGCGCCGCGTGCGACGGCATTCCTATTCCCGCGTCGACCACAACGGGAACGTCGCACTGCTCGATCATGATTCTTATCTGTGAAAGCGTCTCTAACCCTCTGTTTGTACCGATGGGCGCGCCGAGGGGCATGACCGCCGCAACTCCAGCCTCCTGAAGGCGCAGGGCGAGCACGGGATCGGCGTTGATGTAGGCCATAACCTTGAAGCCTTCGGCCGCGAGCGTCCGCGCGGCCGAAAGCGTCTCGACCGGATCGGGCAGCAGGTAGTTCGGGTCGGGGTGGATTTCGAGCTTTACGAACTTTCCGAAACCCGCGGCCTCGCCGAGCCTTGCAAGCCTGACGGCCTCGGAAGCGTTGACCGCGCCCGACGTGTTGGGAAGAATCATGTATTTGTCGGGCTCAAGCCAGTCGGCTATGTCGGCGTGGGGGTCGGGCTGCGCGGACAGGTTTGCGCGGCGCAACGCGACGGTGACTATCGACGCCCCGCTCGCCGCGAGGGCGTCCCGCATGATTTTTTCGGACGGAAACTTCCCAGTGCCCAAAAAGAGGCGCGAGGCAAATTTCCTACCGCCTATAACGAGATCTTCGTCTTTCATTGCCTAAATTGATTCCGCGCAAGCAAAAGCCGCGCGAATGCGCCGGACTTTGCGCGGGCGCGATTTTTCACATGTTGTCCGCCGACTCCGCAAAGTCAACAGCCAATTTGAACGACTTCAGAAGAGAGGCGTCGGGATTGATGCGGATTTTTTTCAAATCCTCAAAAATCGACTCCGGGTCGCGCCCGCGAAGCTGGAATATTTCCTTAATGTTCAAATCCAACAATGCGCGCGCCGCGGCGACTTCCATGCGCGGTATCCGCATGAAAGGGCTCGCCAGAGCCGCGTAGTCAACCTTCTTTTTGCCTTCCCTCTTTTGTCCGGATTTCATTCCAATCGCGCCGCCTTTCGCATCGATTTCAACAGTCTTTCGCCCCGATAAGCAATCTATTCCGCGCCGCCCGAATCCCCGCGCGCCCTGTGCGCGAAAGTCCCGCTATCCGCCGCAATGCCTTGCGGCGCGATTTCAGGTATCGCGCAAAAAAATCCGCAGGCCTTCGCGCGCCGAATCTTTTTTTCGCAAAAATCTTCCGCAGATTTTCGCGCCGGGGCGGGAAGCAGGCAAAGCGCGCGGCTCGGCTTACGCAATCGCAAAGCCCCCGCCGCTCGCTCGCGCCGCAGGCTTGGCAAGAGCGCTCCGGCGGAAATTAATCCGCAGCAAGCGCCGCGAAAAAATCCAAAGCCGAATCTCCCGGCGCGAAGACCCGCGCAGATTGCGCAAATATCGAAACGTCGACCGCATCTTAGAACCCGCAAAAAATCGGAGGCAACAAAAAACTGCGCAGCCCCGCCGATATTTGAAAGGCGGATTTGAAACCCCAAGCATTGCGAAAAATAGAAGAGCCGATTACCTAAGGCGATTGCGCCCAAGCGGAAAGCGAATTTGAAGGAGAACGAATTTAAATAAACGCTTTTTACCCAAGCGTCCAGAATGCGGCGGACTCTGAAACGCTTTTTTTAGGAGCAAAAAATTTCGCCGAGCCGCAGGCAAGCGGCGCTACCCGCAGAGCGTCGCGGGCGGCGGCGGACTTTCAAAGCGATTGCCGGCGCAATGTCTTCGGCAAAAAAATGGCAATCCTTCAAAGCGCGCTTCGCTTTACCAAAGTCAAACTTAGCAATGCAATTGCACCGCAAATACGCCGCAAACGAACGGCAAGCAACCAGCGCGCCCAATGCGCAATAAAAAATCCCGCGCGCAAATCCCCGCGCGAACAGGCGCCGCCGCGCCCCTCTACGCCGGGAGCATGCTCTGGCTGAGGCCGAGCACGCTCAGCACTATCCCCATCGCAAAAATCAGCACCAACAGAAACGCAAGCCCCAGCGCCACGCCGCCCAAAATCACGGTGGAAATTTTTATGCGCCCATTGAGGCTCTCGGCATGGCTGCGGTTTATCTCCCTAAACGCGGACACTAAGCTGCCGGTGCGCTCGCCGACAGACACAACGTCCAAATCCTCGTTCTCCAAAAGTCCGAATCTCTGGAGGGCCGCGCTTATGGGCGCGCCGTCGTTGACGGCCGTGCGAAACTGCTGGAACCTGTCGCGCATGTCGGCGTTTTTTAGGGACTTCTCCGACAGCATGAAAGTCTCTGTCGTGTTCACTCCAGACTCAAGCAGCGTAGCCGCCGAATTCGCAAACCTGCACAAGTCCGCGTCGAAAACCATCTTTCCCAACGCCGGAATTTTCAGTATGACCGCGTCCGCGTTTCTGGCGCCATCGGGAGTTTTTCTGTAAAATTTTAGCCCGACAAACGCCGCAACCCCCAGCACCGCCGCGGCGGGAACGCCGTATATCAGAACGTCCCCAATCACATTCATCATCTTTATGGGAAAATTCTCCCCCGCGCCCATGCTCGACATCATCGACTGGATTTTCGGAAGCATGAAAAACAGGAACATCAACACCACGCCCGCCGCCATCACGCACAAAAATATCGGATACGCCAACGCCGACACTATCGTTTTGCGGAGTTTGCGCCGCTCCTCTATGTACTCTATTATGTTCTCGAACACGAAGCCGAGATTGGCCGTGGCCTCGCCCGCCTCCACCAAGTGCACGGTGCACGCATCGAAAGCCTGCGGGTACTTCTCAAGCGACGCCGACAGCGTCTGCCCCTCGCTCAAATCCTTGTACAGCTCGCGCGATATTTTTTTCAGGCGAGGGTCGAGCGAGCGCTGACTGAGCGCCTTCAGCGCGTCCGCCACCGGCATTCCGCCGCCGACGCACAGCTGGTGCAGCTTTTTTATCAGCGCTAAAGCCAAGCGCTCTCCACCGCCGCGCAGCTTGCGCGAATCCCCCTCGTCCGACTGCGAACTGCCCGACTGCGCGCGCTTTATCAGTATCGGAACAAGCCCCATTGCGGCGAGCTTCTCGGAGACCTCGCGCCTGTCCTGAGCCTCCATGGAGCCCGACTTAATCGCGCCCTTCGCGTCGGCAGCCCTGTACGTAAAATCCGCCATCGCGAAACCTATTTATCCTTCGCGTCCTCGACGATGTTGGCGTAGTACATTATCTCGTCCATGCCGGTTATTCCCCTCTTGACAAGCTCCCAGCCGGATTCCTGGAGCGTCCGCATTCCGTGCATCTGCGCGACTCTGCGTATCTCCAAAGCCGTCTTGCAGCCGACTATCATCGAATGGATTTGGTCGTTCATCAGCAGAATCTCGACTATGGCGACGCGCCCGTAATACCCCAATCCCCTGCATTTCTCGCAGCCCGCAGGCTTGAGGGGAAGGCGGTAATTGGCCGCCTCCGACGGGGCTATATCCAGCGCGACGAGGCATGTGTCTATGTAGGACTTGTCGTAATCGGCCGCAACCGCGCAGGAGCAGAGCCTGCGAACAAGCCGCTGCGCCAAAATCATCTCGACCGACGAGGCTATCAAGAACGGCTCTATTTCCATGTCTATCAGGCGGGTCAGCGCGCCGGCGGCGTCGTTGGTGTGGAGCGTGCTCAACACCAGGTGCCCCGTGAGCGAAGCGCGTATGGCGATGTCCGCCGTCTCCCTGTCGCGAATTTCCCCGACCATTATGATGTCGGGGTCCTGGCGCAATACGGAGCGCAAAACCGACGAAAACGTGAGGCCTATCTCCGGGTGAACCTGCGTCTGGTTGACGCCGCCGACCTCGTATTCAACCGGGTCCTCCACGGTTATTATACGCACTTCCGGCGAGCGCAGGCGGCGTATGAACGCGGTGAGAGTCGTGGACTTTCCCGAGCCTGTCGGCCCCGTGACGAGAATGATTCCGTGCGGGCGCGAAAGCGGCTTAGATATCTTTTTTATGTCCTCCGGCAGAAAGCCCAAGTCCTCTATCCCGACCGGCTGGGCGCGCTGGCTAAGCAGGCGCAGAGACACGCTCTCCCCGTACAGCGTCGGAAGGCTGGAGACTCGAATGTCTATCTC
>CALXMX010000106.1 GCA_944389575.1 uncultured Opitutales bacterium | reverse complement strand
TTAGAGGGGGGTGAGGAACACACTGATCTACCAGCTCGGCAACTGGGGCGATTTCAAGGCGGAGGACGCCCTGCCAATCCGCGAGCTTACGCCGATAGACAGATGGGCCCTCCACAAGGCGGCAATTTTTGTCGAGGAGGCCCAGAAGGCCTACGACGCCTACGAGTTCCATAAGGTTTACAAGCTCATAGACAACTTCTGCGGAGTGACGCTCTCCAGAATCTACCACGACATTCTCAAGGATCGCCTGTACACGCTTGCGGCGGATTCGCGCGAGCGCAGGTCGTCCCAGACGGCGATGGACATAATAAATGGAATGCTTGTGAAAGTCTGCGCCCCGATTCTGACGTTCACCGCCGACGAGGCCTTTTCGTTCAGGCGCGGCGGAGAGTTCTTGGAAGATTCCGTGCACCTTCAGGATTGGCCCGAGATTCCGCCCGAATACAAGGACGAGGCCGCGTACGGCAAGATAGAGCGCCTGCTGTCTATAAGGGACGCCATAAACGAGGCGCTGGAGCGCCTGCGCCAAGACAAGACGATAGGCAAGAGCTTGGAGGCCGAAGTGGAAATCATGGTCGGCTGCGGTTCCGAGGACGCGGAGATTTTGAGGGAGTACGAGGAAATTTTGCCGGAAATATTTATAGTTTCGGCGGTCAAAATTGTCGAAGGGAAATTCCAAACGTTGTCCGTCCAGGCGTCGAAGGCGGAGGGGGAGCGTTGCGTGCGCTGCTGGAGGATTCTCCGCAGTTTGGACGGCGACGGCCTCTGTCCGCGGTGCAGAGAGGCGGTTGAAAGTCCGGAGAAACAGCAATGAGTTCTAAATTTGTCAAGAAACAGAATAAGTCGGGCGGCAAATCTTCTCCGAAGGCCGCGCCCGAAAAAAAGGGAGCGGCAAAACCCGCAAATCCCGTGCGCGTCTCGCCGAAAACTGCGGCTGCCAAAAAAAGCGCTCCGGCTCGCGTTCCGCCGAAGGTCAAGCCGGGCGCGTCGGCGGGTGCGGCTAAAAAATCCGATCGCATTGCGCGCGCGCCGGGCGGGGCGGCTCAGCCGGCAAAGGGCGCGTCGGCGGCAAAGGCTCCGGCGAAATCCGCGCAGAATAAGCCGGCGCAGAAGGGAACCGGACGGGCGAATGCGCCTGCGGGAGCTTCGGGTTCAAAGAAGCTCAAAATTTCCGCCAAGGCTTCTTCGGGGGCGCGCGCCGGGTCGGACTCTCCCGCCGCGCCCGCAAAACAGGGCGTCCGCGCGCCGGGGGCAAGCATATCGGTGAAGAGCGCCGCGGCCGAAGGAAAAGTTTCTGCGGCGGCCGGCAAGCAGCCGGGAAGGGGCATAGAGATAAAGAAGGCCTCTTCCAAGAAGGCCGCCCCGGAATCGGCGGCAAAAAAGCCGGCGGGGGAAAAGTCCGAAGGCAAGAAAATCTCGATTTCCGCGAAAGCCTCCGCTTCAAACTCGCGGAAGGAGGTTCCCGTTTCGCCGGATAAGCCTTCGTCCGTTCCGGCAAAGAAACAGAAGAAAGCCGAAAAACAGAGCGAGGCCCCCTTAAGCGGCTTGGCGTTCGACGAACCGGCTGGAAAAAAATTCGCCAAGCGCCAAAAGCGCGCGCGCCATTCGGAGTCGATTTACTTCTCGCTCGAGGATTTGGACGCGTATTTTGAGAATAGGGAGGCGGGCATTTCGTACGATTTCCCCTCCAAGAGCGAATCGGCTTCCGCGTCGGCGAAGGTTTCGTCCGTTCCGAAGCAGCAGAAGGTTAAAAAGGCCTCCCAGACTTTCGATGCGGCGAGCATTGCGGACATTCTGGGCTTCAATCCCGTCGAAGTTCCAACGCGCGAAAAGTACGTTGAGAAGGAGATTCCCCGCAAGTGGAAAAAGTATTACAACATGCTTGTCGAATTGCGCAAGAAGCATTCCGAGGGCCTGACGGAGCGTTCGGAAGAGGTCATGAAGCGTTCGGTAAAAGACGATTCGGGAGACTTGTCGTCGTACGGGCAGCATTTGGCCGACGCCGGTTCGGAGAGTTTCGATAGGGATATGGCGTACAGCCTGCTGTCTTCGGAGCGCGAGCTGATACGCGAAATAGACGCGGCCGTTGACAGAATGAGGCGCGGCGTTTACGGCGTGTGCGAGTTTACGGGAGAGCCGATTCCCGAGGAGCGCCTGGCGGCCATACCGTTCACGCGCTACACCAAAGAGGGACAGGAGCGCAAGGAGCTTGAGATGAAGCGCGCAAAGAGCATGCAGAGGACGGCGTTTGGCGACATTCCGTCGGAGGTGTCCGGCGGGGAGGACGAAATTTCCTCCTAATGTCCTCGCCTTTTTTTGTTCGCCGCGCGCGTCGGAAATAATTTTATCAGCCGCCGGCCGTCGGCGTTGGAAGAGATGAAAAGAAGTATCATTTGCCGGATAAGGGGCTCGTTGATTTTTGCGGGAGTCGCGCTTGCGCTTTTTATTGCAGACAGGCTCACAAAAATCGCGGTGATGGAAAATATCCCGTGGGAGCGCGGCGCGCCGACGTATCACTTTTCGGGCGAAAGCAAGCCCATTGAGGTAATCGACGGATTCCTCTATATAGTCCACATAACTAACGAGGGCGCGGCTTGGGGAATGCTTTCGGGGCAGACGTACCTGCTTTCGTCGATAGCGGTGCTGGCTTTGGCGGCGATGTGGTTTTTCCGCCGCGAGCTTGAATTGGATTCCGTCTCCGGGCAGGTGTGCGCGGGAATGTTCGCCGGCGGGGTTGTCGGAAATTTGGCGGACAGGATTTTGTACGGGCATGTCATAGACTTCATAGACGTTCATCTGCCCGTCGTCAATTACCGGTGGCCGGCGTTCAACGTGGCGGACTGTGGAATTTGTGTAGGAGTGTGCGTTTACATAGTTTTGGTCTTTGTGGCCGACGCACGTAGAAAAAGGGCGGAGAGGGAATCCGCGGGCAAATCCTGACGATTTGCGCTCGCTTTCGGCGCGCAAAGACGGGCGGCGAGAGCGCCGGGCGAAAGTTTACGCGCGCGGAAAATTCGTTTTGCGCGGAAGTGAAAGCCGCGCCGGGGCGGGCGGCTTGGAACAGGCCGGGCTAAAAAATCCCGCGCAGTGCGAAAAAATTTTCCAGCGGGTATTTTTCCTTCTGGAAAAATTTTAATGCGCGCCGATTAAATGCGCGCCGGGACAAAGCGGGCGGGGAATTGGCGAAGAATGGGCGAAAAAAACTCCGCACGCATTTGATTTTTAAGCTTTTAATTCAGCTTAAAAACGCGGCGCGTTTTCGTCTATGTTTGAAGGATACTGCGCGACGCGCCGCGGGTTTTCCGGGCGGTTTTTTGCCTCAGATTTTATTATGGAAAATTTGAAGGGCCTTTTTTTATCGGCGCATTAAACGGGGCAAAAGTTTTTTCGGCGCGCGCCGGTTTTTCAAGACGCTGGATTGAATTGTTCGCTTTGGCGCGATATGCGGCGGCTTCGCGTTCGCAAAAAAAAACGCGCCCGAAGATTCTTCGGCGCGCGTTTTCGCCCGCATTTTTCTAGGTTGCGGCGGAAGGCGCTCTCCGCGCCCCGCCGCGGTTTATTTCAGCGGCGCAATTTCAAACGCGTGGGGCTTTGGCTGGGCCGCGGCGTAGGCCTGCTTTATGATTTCCAAAACCTCCTTTTCCATTTCCTTCTGCTTGGGTTTTAGTTCGGGGTATTTCTTTACGAGGCCGAATACGAACGGATTTTTTATCTTGCCTTCGGCGACAATCTTTTTGGCGGCCTCAATGCGCTCCTCGTCCGTCTTGTACTTGCGCAGTTTCGCGAAAAATTCCGTCGCGCGTATGCCGCGGTATTGGCTGGCCTGCGCGCGGTGCTTCGAGCAGAGCTTTGCCACTTCGCGCGCCTGCGCGTATTGCGGAGTCTTCTTGTTCTCGGCTAAGTTGATTCCGTTGGAGAGCTCGCCGGCGTCGTATTCGCCCACTTTTTTGCCGTCTATGGAAAGCGAGTACTTGCCGGCTTCGAGATTCCTTATGCGCAGTATTTCCCGATTGTATTCGGGGAGGAAGTTTATGACTTTGTCGTACTCGTCCTTTTCCTTTGTGGTGGGGTATGGCAGGGCGGCTTCAAGGGCTGTGAAGGAGATTTTGCCGCCGTCGAATTTCAGCCCGGACACGTCGGCGTTGAAGCTTTCCTCCAAGCTCTTTTTTGCGGCGTCGAATTCCATTCTGGAAACGAACTTAGGCTCTCCCAAGTCCTCTATGAATTTTGCGGCCATTACGTATCCGCCCGGATCGCGCGGGTGCACGCGGTCTTTGCTGATTACGGATTTCTTTTTGTCGGTCTGGTGGAGCTTTGCGTTTGCGGCCTCCATTTGCCCCCACATGTCGACGACGATCGCATTGTGTTTCTTTGCGATTTCGCGGCCTATTTCTCCGTAGACTTTGAGCTCGTCGTTTACGCCGAGCAGGTTTTCGGTTTCGCCCTCTGAGGTTTGGTCGTATATCGACGGGGTGAATAGAATCAGCCGGCGCGAGTTTGCCGCCAGAACTGAGGCTATTTCCCCGAGCCTTTTGGCATAGCCTTCGCGCGTGCTCAAAACTTTTTGCATGTGGTCGGGCTTGGCTCGGTTGGCGTCGGAAAATTTCCCGCGCCCGACGTCGTTCATTCCTATCATGAGCGTGTATATGTCGGCCTTTATGGGTTTGATGTCGTCCTCCATGCGCGCGAGTATTCCGCCGCACGAGTCTCCGCTTATCCCGAGGTTGTGGAATTTCAGCTCCATGTCCGGAAAGCGCGTGATGTAGAACAGGGCGATGTTTTCTGTGTAGAATCCGCCGTGGGTGATGCTGTCTCCCACGAGGCAGACGTTGTCGCCGCTCTTGAAAACTTTGGAGGCTTGGTCCTGCTTTGCGAATGCGAAAAGCGGAATTAGAGCCAGTGCGGAAAAAATTGCTGCGTACTTTCTCATAGAATTAAAAAGTTTATCGCGTTTCCTTCGCGTGTCAAGACGTTAGCCCGCGGGGCGTGGGCAGATGGTGGTTGACAAATCGCGCTCCGGCGTTAAAAACTTGTTCCATGAAAAGGTTTGTTTTTTCGATGGGGGTTTTTGCCGCATGTTCGGCGGCTTTGGCGGCGACGCAAATTTTCATTTCTCCGAATGGTTCGGATACGGGCGGAAACGGAACGCGGCAAAGCCCTTACGGCAGCCTCGCGCGGGCGAAGGCGGCTCTCAAGAGCGCGCCGCGCGGCGATGTCGAGATAGTGGCGTGCCCGGGCGAGTATTTTATTAGAAAAGGGGTCTCGTTTTCGGCCTCCGACTTGAAGGGCATAAACCTGTCCATTGTGGGCGAGGCCGACAAAGACGGCAACAGGCCGGTATTTATAGGCGGCGGAAAGCTTCCGGCCTCCGCCCTCAAGGAGGTGACGGACAAGGCCGTGCTGGCCAAGATACCGTCCGACGCCGAGGGCAAGCTGTTTTATATAGACTTGAAGGCTGCCGGAGTTTCCGACTACGGGAAAATGCAGCAGCGCGGCTTCGGAACGAACAGCAGGCCGACTGAGATGGAGGCCTTCCTGGACATGCGTCCGCTGACTAACGCGCAGTATCCCAACGACGAGCGCATAATGAAAATCGGCGAGGTGCTCGACGAGGGGCACGTTCGCGCGATAGCCTTCGGGCAGGGAGCCTACAAGCCAAAGCCCGACAAAAACATTCGCGGGGCGACATTCAAATATGTGGAGCCGCGCACCGCGCGGTGGGTCGGGGCGCCGGAGGCGTTTATCCGCGGAAACCTGTCGGTCGGCTGGGCGGACGACCAGATAAAAATAAAGAAGATAGACGTCCAAGCCGGGACGATCGAGCTTGAGACTCCGCACGTTTACGGCGTTTGGAGCTGCGTTCCGGACAAGGACGGAAAAATCAAGCCCGGCGACGTCGCGGTTCGCGGTTTCCAAGTTTACAACCTTCTCGAGGAGCTCGACCGCAACGGGGAGTACTATATCGACCGGCAGAACGGAATTTTTTACGTCATGCTCGCCAAGCGGCCCGGCGAGGGTAGCTCGTTTTATTTCTCCGTGTTGTCGGAGCCGTTTATCTCGTTTAGGGACGTTTCCAACGCGCGTTTGAGCGGCATAAATTTTGCGGTTAGCCGGTGGGAGGCGCTTAGAATGACAAGCTGTTCCGAATGCGTCGTGGATTCCTGTGACTTTTTCAACAGCGGTTTGGGGCCGAACATTTCCGGCAGAAAGTGCAAGCTTCTGCGTTCGCGCGTGTACAACTGCGCGCTGGGCGGGGCGCGCATCCACGGGGGAAACAGAAAGACACTTGAGCGCGGGGACAATTTGATGGAAAACTGCGAGCTCTTTAACAATGCGAGGCTGCGAATGAACTATTCGCCGGCTTTGGGCATGGGCGGCGTGGGAAACACCGTCCGCAACTGCGACTTTCACGACCACCCGCACGTCTGCATACAATACAGCGGAAACGACATGCTCATAGAGCGCAATACGTTCGTGCGCTGCTGCAAGGGTTCCAGCGACATGGGCGTGACCTACACCGGCCGCAATCAGAGCGATCAGGGCAATGTCATACGCCGCAACTTCTTTTCGCAAAATCTTCCCCCGGATCCCGGTGCGATGATGTGCGGAGTGTATGTCGACGACGGCTCTGGGGGGACGCTCATTGAGAACAACATCTTTTGCCACACGGGGTCGATCGGGCATTCGTCGAGCTTTGGGGCGGTCTATTATCACGGCGGTTGCGACAATATCGCGCGCGAAAACGTCTTTATCGCGTGCGAGTCCGGCGTGGGCCAGCAGACCTGGACGAACGAGCGCTGGGCGGCGGCTCTAAAGCGCGAGGCCCACCGGTTTTACAAGGAGGTCGACGTCAACAGCGAAGTTTATAAGAAGCGCTATCCTAAGCTTGCCAAGCTGTTTGATCCTGAGGCTCCGCGCGAGAATTTCACCGAGCGCAACAAGGTATTCTGCACGCCGATGTCGCTAAACGGAAACATGATCTTGCGCAACAACAAGCCCCTGAAACCCAATAAGGGCATTTCATGTGCGCAGGCGATAGGCGTTAAGTTTTGGACGCTGGACCTTGTGAACAAATATTTTGGCGAAGACCCGCTCGTCAAAAAAAATCTAAAGCTTCCAATAGGAGTGCAGAAGGACTGATTTTTCTTCCGCCTTTTTTCGCGCGCGAGCAGGCCGCAGAGGAGCGCGCGGAAGGGCGGGGGTCTCTCCGGGGGCGGGAGCTTCCGCAAGGGAAGGCTTAAAGTTGGAAGCTTGGAATAGGAGATTTGAAATCGGAGGATTGGAATCGGGGACTTGTAGCCGAAAGTTTGGCGGCGGCTGAGCGGCGGCTGAGAGGTGATTGGGCGGCGGCTGAGCGGCGGCGGATTTTCCCTTTCGGCCGCAGCCGGAGCGCCGTGTGGTGGACGATTCGAAAGAGGGCGCGCGGAGCGCTTAAAATTGGAGTTTTATGAATTATAATAAGACTTAGGAATATAAGACGGCGGAGAATTATGAAAAAACAAATATTGGCAATGTTGGTCATGGCGTCATGCGGGAGCGCGTTCGCCCTGACGCAAATACACATATCGCCTTCCGGTTCGGACGCGGACGGCGACGGCAGCGCGTCCAAGCCGTACGCGTCGCTGCTTCGGGCCAGAGATGCGGCGGCGCGTTCCGGGGATTCCGAGATAGAGATACGCGTCGCCCCCGGCGAATACATGTTTGGGCGCGGCGTTTGGTTCGCGCCGGAGTCGTTTAAGGGGAAGAAAGTTTCGATAATCGGAGATT
>CALXMX010000105.1 GCA_944389575.1 uncultured Opitutales bacterium | reverse complement strand
GTGGAAAAATATTAGAGCAACTGCTCTTTTTTATGTCAACAAAAAAAGAGCAGTTGCTCACTACACGTCGATTGCCCGTAAAACCGCCTATCCCCCCCCCGAAAAAATCCGCGGGGGGAAAGCGGGCAAAAGCGGAGCCGAAAGGCGGAAGGCCGCGGGAAAAGCGCGCCGCTTTTTTGCGGCGGATTTTCCCCTTGTCCGCGCCGCTGCGCACAAACCGCCGCGCGGCCGCGCGGCGGCCCTTTGCGGAGCCTATTTTTTCGCCGCAACAAATTCGCCTGCGGGCGCGCTTGAGCGCAACGCCCGCGGCTTGTAGCGGTTTTTTTAAATGAATCAAAAACTGCGGCGGCTTTGGAAAATTTTTTTTGAGAAAACCCGAAAACGAGAAAACCGGAAAAGCCCAATAAATTTTCCATTGGAGAAAAGGCGGCAAGCCCCCGCCCTCCCTCCATTGCTCCGTACCCGCTCGCGCGCAAAAGAAAATTTTTCGGAGCGCGCCGCCGCGCAGTGCGGGTTTTGGTAACGAAACTTTTGCGCTCCTAAAAAAAGGCGCTTCAAATATTTTTTATTTTTAAATGCGCGCGAAGAGATTTTTCCAAACCCAAATCCGAACTTGCGGACATTCAAATCCGCTTTAACCTCCCGAAACCTCCGCCGCACCCCGCAATATTTCGCTTTTAAACCGCGTTTCAAATGTTGGCGCGAATATTTTAAACGCGGGCACAGGGATATTTTTTCGCAAAATTTAAAAAAATCTTGACAGTGCAAATATACCCCATACGGGTATAAGGTATAAATAGGAAAGGAACTTTTTATGAAGCAATGTGTGGAAACCGAAAAGGTTATCAAGCGCCTGAAGCGCATTCAGGGGCAGATAGGCGGCATAGTGAAGATGATAGAGTCCGACAAGAACTGCGAGGACGTGCTGATACAGATAGGCGCGGCCAAGGCCGCTCTGCACAAGACCGGCCAGAGCATCTTGGAGGGACACCTGAACAACTGCGTAATGGACGCGGTGAAGGCCGGCAGGGGAGACGCCGCGATGAAGCGGCTTTCGGCGGCGATAGAGCAGTTTTCCAGAATAATATAAGGAGAGGGAGGAGTCGACATGGAAAAGGCAATAGAATTTTTATCCGGTGTCAGAATGACGGTCATCGGGGGATTGTTTCTGGCGGCAAGCCTGGCGTTCATAGTGGCGGATAAGGCGCTTCCGGTCGATCCGGCGTGGGTGGCGGTCGCGGTTTGCGGCTTGCCGCTGGTGTACGCGGCGATTTTCAATCTGATTGAGCAGAGGCGCATAACCGTGCCGCTGTTGGTCACTATAGCGATGGCGTCGGCGGTGTATATCGGCGAGGTTTTTGCGGCGGGCGAAATAGCGTTTCTTATGGCCGTCGGGCAGATTCTTGAGGAAAAGAGCGTTGAGCGCGCGAGGCGGGGGATAAAAAACCTCATAAGCCTGGCCCCGACCCGCGGGAGGCTCATAACGGGCGGCGTGGAAAAGAGCGTTCCGGTCATGGAGATAAAGGAGTCGGACATATTGCGCGTGCTTCCGGGCGAGACCGTTCCGGCGGACGGGGTGGTGGTTTCGGGTGCGTCGTCGATAGACCAGTCCGTAATCACCGGAGAGTCGCTGCCCGTCGACAAGGCCGTGGGCGACGAGGTGTTTTGCGGCACGATAAACCGCTTCGGCGCAATCGACATAAAGGCGACGAGGGCCGGCAGGGATTCGTCGTTTGAAAAGCTCATACGCCTTGTGCGCCAGGCCGAGCGCGACAAATCTCCGACCCAGCGCATAGCGGCGAAATGGGCGTCGTGGCTGATTCCGGCCGCGCTGCTGCTGGCGCTGATAGTCTACTTCGCCACCGGAGACATGTCGCGCGCGGTGACCATTCTGGTGGTATTCTGCCCGTGCTCGCTCGTTCTCGCCACGCCGACTTCCATAATGGCGGCGATCGGTCAGGCGGCCAAGTACGGCGTTATAGTCAAGTCCGGCGCCGCCCTTGAGACTATGGGCAAGGTCGACTGCGTGGCCTTCGACAAGACAGGTACTCTCACTCTTGGCAAGCCGGTTGTCAGCGACGCAGTTTCGGCGTCGGCGTCGCTCTCCGATTCGGACATGCTCGCGCTCGCGGCTTCGGCCGAATCGCTTTCGGAGCACCCGCTCGGGAAGGCCGTCGCCGCCTGCGCCGCTGAGCGCGGCCTGAAAATCTCCCCCGCGGCGGACTTCAAAATGGTTCCCGGCCGCGGAATAAGCGCGCTGGTCGACGGGCGCAGGGTGCTGTGCGGAAACGAGCGTTTTCTTTCGGAAAATTCCGTCGAGGCCGGGTCGGCCAAAGAAACTCTCCAAAACTTTCGCAAGGACGGCAAAGCCGTGATACTCGTCGCGGTTGACGGCGAATTTGCGGGGGTTGTCGCGCTCTCGGACGTGATTCGCGACGGGGCCGCGGAGGCCGTTATGCAGCTTTCGCAAATGGGCGCCAAGTCCGTTTTGCTGACTGGCGACAACGCGGGGGCGGCCGAATTTCTCGCGGAAAAAACCGGAGTGGGGAAAGTCTTTGCGGGACTACTGCCGGCGGAAAAGATGTCGGAAATAAAGCGCCTGCGCGACGGCGGGCTTACCGTATGCATGGTCGGGGACGGAGTCAACGACGCCCCCGCGCTGAAATCCGCAAACGTCGGCGTGGCGATGGCCTCCATGGGAAGCGACATAGCCGTCGAAGCCTCCGACATCGCGCTCATGGGCGACGACATCTCAAAAATCCCGTATCTAAAGCGCCTTTCAAACGCCACGGTTTGGCTGATAAAATTCAACATAATTCTATCGATATTCATAAACGCCGTGGCGATAACGCTCTCGATTCTCGGGGTGCTGAATCCTGTGACGGGCGCGCTCGTGCACAACGTAGGCTCGCTGATTGTGGTCATCAATGCGGGGCTACTTTACGACAGAAATTACCTGACGGCGAAAAAGTCTGCCGCATAGCGCGCCTGCGCCCGTTTCGCGGGCGCGGGCGAAGCGGCCGGGGAAAATTTTTCCAAAGCGCCGGGCGCCTTCGATTCCGCTTGGAGAAAGCCTTGCGGCCCGCAAAAAAGCGGGCCACTTTTTTGCGCCGCGCTTTCAACTGTTGCGCCGCGCCGCCAATGCGAATCGTCGCGGCGCGTTCGGCGTTTGCGGCGTTTAGTTTGAAGCGCACAGCAAATCGGGGCGACGCCGGGATACCTCGCGGCGAAATTTATTTCCCGCGGATTTTTTCACAGCGCGCATTATACATTGCCGCGCGTCTCCCATGTGTCCCCCGCGCGGAAAACCTGCTGGAGCCTTGCGGATAGCAGGTGCAAAAAATAAGCGGTCGAAAAAACTGCGCCGACGCGTTTCTATGCCGCCGCACGCCCTCCCTATGCGGCTGCACCGCAACACTTCGCGGGAAACGGCGAAAGGGCGCGGGCGTTTTCCAAGCTCTGCTTCGTCTTCCCAAAGCTGGCTCCCGGCGCAATGCCGCGCGCCGTCCGAATGCGCGGCGCAAAAAGGCGGCCGCGCCGCGGCGGTTCGCCCCGCCTCTCCCGCCCGCCCTAAAAAAGGGCGGGCACATTTTGAATGTTGACAGCAAAAAATAACGCCGAAATAATTTTTACATGCGGGGATTTTTCTTAGGCCTGTTTCTGTTGCCGGCGCTCTTGGCGGGGGAACTTTTTGCGCAAAAATTCGACGCGCTTCCAGACGCCGCAAAAAAGGCGATTTTGGACGACTATCTCGCCCAGGCGGACGCCCCCTATCCGGACCTATGCAAAGATGAAATAAAGCGCATGCGCCGAATCGCCGACCGCATGGGAACGCGGGAATTTGACGGGCGCATACGCGAACTGGAAAAGTCCCTGCCCCAATCGGACGAGAGCCTCTATATAAAAATGCGCCTGCTGAAGCGGGAGATGATGCTGTCGGGAATAGACTTCGACAAAATTTTGTGCGTCGACACCCCGTATCCCGAAGGGGCCGAAGGCGTGCACGAAGGCAGAATCAAAACCGAAAACACAGCGTCTTTCGGCGGAAAAATCTGCATAATAGACATTCCTTCCTTCTCGCCGGACAAAGTGCTGTTTCCGGCCGAGCCGGATTCCGCGGCGATCGGGCGCGCGGAGCTGTCGTTTGACGCGAAGGAAATCGTATTTTCGGCGAGGGAAAAGGGAAATTCAAATTACAGCCTCTACCGCATGGGAATCGGCGGCGGCGCGCCAAAGAGGCTCACCAGCGGCGCCTACAACGACTCCGATCCCGCGTGGCTGCCCGACGGGGGCTTCGTATTCGCAACGTCGCGCAGCAACCACTTTCTGCGCTGCGGAGGAAACGAGTTCAGGCTGCAGGTGCTCGCGCGATGCGACGGCGACGGGAAAAACATATATTTCATATCCACTAACAACGAGTCAGACTCCATGCCGTGCGTCCTCGACGACGGGCGGATACTCTACTGCCGCTGGGAGTACGTCGATAAGAACATCTTTAGACTGCAGTCGCTGTGGACCATAAATCCGGACGGGACAAACTCGCAAGTTTTCTGGGGCAACCAAAGCCACTGGCCGGACGTGCCGACATGCGCCATGCAGATTCCGGGAACGGACATGTACCTCTTCCAAAGCTCGTCACACCACAACGCCTATCGGAGCGGACTGGGAATCCTGCGGCCTTCCGAGGGAATGAACTATCCCGACGGAATCTACAACCTCACTCCGCACCTCGGCTGGGCGGAAGCCGGCGTGGGGCCGAAGGATACGCCGTACAACGCGGACTTCGGCATGTCGAAAAACTTTTCAGCATTCTACACGCCGCGCCCCGTCGGGCGCCACTTGTATCTCGTCTCCGGAAGAATGCGCGGCGCCCACGCCATAAAGACTTCCCCGTATTCTCCGGAGGACAGGCTCGGTCTCGAAGGTTCGCTCGCAAACCGCGCAAGGAACACCCCGGAGGACTACGCCAGCCTCTACCTCGCCGACTACGACGGCAATTTAGAGCTGATATACAAGGGGGAGCGGAACATACACTTCGCGCAGCCCCTGCGCCCGCGGCCGGTTCCGCGGAAAATCGAAAACGTCACGATCTGGCCCGGCGACAAAACCGAAGACAACGCCGTCGCGCCGGAGGGCGTATTGTACAGCGCAAACGTGTACGAAAACTCCCTCATAGAGCCGGGCTCGGCAAAATACATTCGGGTGGTAGAACATTGCGCCCCGACTTACGCCGACGGGAAAAAGGACAGCACAAAAGAGTGGCTGGACGCGATGAAGGCGCTCGGCGTGGACCCCGACCTGCCCTTCATCTCCGCCGACCCGAGCCTGTGCAAATACTTTCTCAGCGGGGAGACCACAATGAGCGTGCTCTTAGACGAATCGCACAAGCGCATTTTGGGTGAGGCCCCGATAG
>CALXMX010000104.1 GCA_944389575.1 uncultured Opitutales bacterium | reverse complement strand
TGGCGTTCTTCAGGGCATCCTCCAGCGTAAAGAGGCGGTAGGAGTATGTCTGCACCGCGATTTTGCGCTCCGGGCGGCCTTCCTCCGAGGGCGCGCAGACGCAGCCTGCGAGCGTTATTGACGCGAGAGCCAAAAGCGGCATAAATTTTTTTGCGTTCATTTTCATCTCAATTTTGAAGTTTTCGGATTAATTGTTGCGCAGGTACTGCACGCATTTCCTAATCGACGGGATATTGTTGTTCCATTCGCCCTCGTATACTATGACGAAAAATCCGTCGTATCCCTGCCTGTCGAGCTCCTTGAGCATACCTTTGACGTCGAGGTCCCCCTCGCCGAAGGGCACGGGCTGATTCCTCGGATTCCCGAATTCCTTTTGGTCTTTGAAGTGGACGGAGCCGATTGTGCCGTCGAGCTTCTTGAGGGCCTCCACCGGATTTATCGCGCAGCGCGACCAGTGGCCCACGTCGGGATTCGACTTCACATTTTCGTATGTTCTGGCGTATTTGCCCATGATTTCGGGCATCCACCACTGGTTTCTGCTGTCTTTCGCATGGTGGTGCAGGCACATGGTGACGCCGTACTTTTTGCCTATTTCGTTCCATGCCGGAAGCAGCCCGATGGGGCTTTCCGTGAGCACCCGCTCTATTCCCATGTCTTTGGCGAATTCGCAAATCTGCTCTATCTGCCTTTCCGAGTTTGCTCCGGTGACGCCGAAGCTGACGACCTTCAGATTTGCGTCCGCCAGCATTTTCTTCACCTTGTTCCTGTCGGCCTTCGACATCTGCGGGCCGAATTTCTGCTTCCCCTTTTTGTAGAGCCTCTGCCCGGGGTAGATTTCCACTCCGTCGAGCCCCAAACCCTTGAGCTTTTCTATTGATTCCTCAAGCGAGAATCTGTTGAGCGAATAGGTTTGCACCGCCACCTTGCGGTGTTTTTGCGGCGCCTGCTGCTGCGCGCCGAACGCGCAGGCCGCAAGTGCGGCGACCGCCGTTGCCAAAGCGAGTATTTTTTTCATATACATATTTGTTTTTTGTTGATAACTTCCTCCTCTAAAGTCCGGAAAATAACGCAAAAGAGCGATTCTTTACAAGAGTTTTTCAAGAGTTTTTTCGCGTCAGCCGTCCCGCCGTTCGCCCGCTTTGTTCAGCTCGCCACTTGCCTGCTCGCCATTCGTCCGCCTGCCGCGCCGCGTCCCGTTCGCCGATTTCCCGCAGTTCGTCGACCTTCCGCTTACCTTCCGCCGTCCGCTTGCCGGAAGTCGCTCCGTTCTGTTCGTCCGCCGTTGCTTCGCCAACAACCCGCCGATTTTGCTTGCGGATTCGGAGCTTTGCGGCAAAATAACAAAAGTTTTACAGCGGGGAATCAATCCGCCGGGCGCGGATATTTGGCCGCAGGCTTTAACGCTTATTGAAAGGAATATGATGGACAGAAGGAAATTCATAAAGGGAGTGGGGCTTGCGGCCGGAGCCGCGTTTGTCATGCCGCGCTTTTCGATAGCCAGGGGGCGCGATCTGAACAGCCGCGTCAACGTGGCGTTTGTGGGGACTGCCAATATCGGCGAGATGTCCATAAACGGGGTCAACGGAGACGGCAAGAGCAATTTCGCCGCCTTCTGCGACCTGCGCGAGGGCGCAATGCGCGCCACTTTGGACAAGATGCGCAAGAAGGGCATAGACATTCCCCAGAATGCGCCGCAGTTTGTCGATTACCGCCAGATGCTCGACAAAATGGGCAAAGACATAGACGCCGTGTGCGTGTCCACGCCCGACCATTCGCATTTCAAGATTGCGCTGGACTGCATGCAGGCCGGCAAGCATGTCGCCGTGCAGAAGCCGCTCACGCACAACGTGTGGCAGTGCCGCGAGTTGGACAGGGCGCGCAAGCACTACAAGCTTCAGACCCAGATGCTCAATCAGGGGCACGCTACGGATTCCATCAGAATGATACGCGAGTGGTACGACAGCGGCGTTTGCGGCGACGTTCGGGAAGTCCACGTCATGTGCAGCGGTCCCGGTTGGGGCAACATATATTTCAAGAAGCCCAAAGAGGGCTTCCCCCTGAATAAGGAGCCGGCTCCATCCTATTGGGACATGTGGATAAACCAGGCCGCCATGAGAGACTACAATAGCATTTACGAGCCGCTGTCATGGCGCGGATTCTGGGACTTCGGGACGGGAATGCTCGGCGACTGGTTCTGCCACACGGGCGACGCCCCCGTATGGAGCATGGAGCTTTACGATCCCGTCTCGGTGGAGCTGATCGACGCGGATTGCAGCTTCGACCAGAAGGTGTTTATACCCAACGGCTCGACTGTGAAGTGGACGTTCCCGGCCACCTCTAAGCGTCCGGAGTGTGTGATGTATTGGTATGACGGCAATCGGGAGCCGATTACGCGCCCGAAGGATTTTGACGCCGGAAGAAAGCTTCCCACCTCCGGAATGCTCATGATTGGCGACAAGCACACGCTGGAGACGGGGCCGCGCCCGAACATCAATCCGCGAATGTCGAATACGGAGTTCTGGCTGGAGTTCCGCAAGAACCGTCCCGCCAAGACGCTTCCGCGCGTGCGCAAGGACAGCGTTTACTGCGAATGGCTGGACGCTATCCGCGGGGAGGGGCCGGAGGCCAGCTCGAATTTCGGCGTCTCGTCGCGCTTGACTGAGACCGCGCTCTTGGGGACTCTCGCGCAGCGTTTCGGCGGAAAGATTGAGTGGGACGCTAAGAACATGCGTTCCCCGAACAGGCCCGAAATTGCCGACTACATCAAGGAACCCGAGCGCGCCGGCTGGCTTTCCAAGGCCTTCTAGTTCGGGCGGCGTCTGCCGCGCGGCTTTGGGGCGGTGAAAATCTGGCGTTGTATATGAAAGTTGCGCGGCGGCCTTTTATGGCCGTCCGCGCAATTTTTTTGTGGGTGTTATTTTAGGCGTTTCCTAAAATCCGAAAACTGCGCGCGCGTTTTCGCGCTTACAAAAATGGCGGCCTTGCGTCTTGGGGCACGGCTTGCATCGGGTGTGGCGCGCCTTTTTGCGCGTGGCCGTAATTTGGTTTTAGCGCGGGCAATTTGCGACGGGAGCGCGAGAGTTTATTGTCGTGTGCGGAAGTTGCGCGGCCGTCTTTTATAGAGCTGTCCGCGCGATTTTTGTGCGGGCATTGTTTTAGGCGGTTTTTGAAATTCGAAGACCGCGCGCGTTTTCGCGCTTACAAAAATTTCACCGAAATTTTAGCGAAAGCCGCACGGCGTTTTTTGCGGGCGCAAACATGTTTGAGGCTGGCCAATTTGTCGCGCGCCGAGTACCCTCCGGCGGGGCGTTGCGATGGAGGCGGTTTGGATTTGCAATATATTTGCCGCCTTTGCGCTTTTGCCGGATTCTTTTGTTTGCGCGCGGGTATTTTTAATGGTGGTTTAGCCCGCGGTGAGCGTTCGGATTGCCGGAGTTTTTTCGCTTCTAAAAAACCGATTTCGCTCCTGAAAATCCGATGCGAATTTTACTTCATTTGGGAGGGCGGGGGACGGACAACAAATGGAAACGGAGAAAAAATGGGGGAGCAAAAAAATATTTCCAAATCCTAGCTTTTGCTTTCGCGCAGTCTCTTATAATATTACGAAACCGCCCGTCGCCTTTTGGAATATTTCGCTTGCAAACGCGCGGGTTCGGCATTGTCAAAATCGTGCGGACGCGCGCGCAGCCGCAAAAAAATCCCGCAAGGCTTTTAGCCTGCGGGAGTCTTAGGTTTGGCGCTTCGCCCATTGCGGCCGCTTTTTAACGGCGGCTCCTCCTTCGTAAGAGCGCAGCCGCAAGCGCTGCAAGCGAAAGCATTGCCGCCCATTCGGCCGGCTCCGGAACGGTGTAGGAAACATACAGCCCGTCGTCCCCCTTGTAGGTTGTGAATACGTAATCGACGCCTTCGTAGGTTATCGTCCTTGACTGTTCGTCCGTCGTAAAGACGATTCCGTCGCCGACGGCCTGCGTCCAGGATATGACCTTTATCCCCTCTTCCGGATTTTCGCAGATGATTTTGGAATAGTCGTCAAAGTCGCCCCCCACTTCGTCCGCAAGGTGTATGATTACGGTTCCGCTGCCCGTCGCCCCGCCGGAGAGCGATATTGCGTCCCATACGAGCGAACCGTCGGAGGCGGAGTCTATTCTCACGCGTATAGTTCCGCCCCCGTCGACTTCAAGCCCGGAGAATGCGAATGTTCCGCCGACCGAAGTCCCCGAAGTTTCGTCCGCAGTGACGTTCGAGTTTCCGAAGATTGCGGTTTGGGCGTTTGCGGCCTTCGAGAGCTTGAGGGCTCCGCGCGAAACCGTCGCGGCGTCGGCGGACGAATAGTTTAAGAACAGGCCGCCGCTGATGATTTCGACGTCCCCGTTTATCTTCATGTCAGAGCCGCGGAACGACTGCGTGGCGTTGCGGTATTCCAATATTTCTAACGAGTCGCCGTACACGCAGCTGTTCATCGTGAGATTGAGCTTGGCGTTGAGCTGCAGGCCGCCGCTGTATTTTGTTCCCATCCCACCGAGAGACGTGTATGAATTGGAATTTGTAAGCACAACCGTAAAACTTCCCGTGTAGGACGTTCCCGTGTCATACGTCACTCCGGCGTAATTGTCGAATCCGTTTACCCACATGTAGGAGTTGTTGGTTATCGACTCAACGTTGTTGTTCGTGCCCCCGTACACTAATGCCTGCGTGTCATAGCCTGTTCGCGGAGATATGGATTTGATTGCCCCCTTTATTATCACGTTCGGATTTTCAAAGGTCGCTTCGGTGGAGGCGTAGATTTTCGGAAAATTTGTTCCGTGCGAATATAGCATGACGTCGCCGTTTACAGTCAGCGAGGCGACCGAGCCGATGCGGGAATCGTTGTTGCCCATGCTTCCGCCGGAGAAGCTGAAATCTCCCCCAACAATAACATGGGTATTTTTTGAGCCTCCGATATACGTAGTGTATCCCGTGGCGCCGCCTTGCCCTATGGTTAAATTTCCCACCGTTTCGATGACGCCGCCTTCCGCGGTGGTCAGCACCGTGCGCTCGGAACGGTGGTACAGGGATTCCAATTTCAGATTTATCGGAGAATACAAATTTAGATAGTTCGTCTGCGTTCCTCCCATGAAGTAGAGAGTGTCCGTTCCGCCCGTGAAGTCGGGCAGGGCCTCCGCCTTTTGGGTGAATGAGGAATCCGTGTACCAATAGTCCAAAGCTTCCTGCGAGGTGAAGTCGAACGAGGACGTCCCCTCGGCTATGGCGGCGACGTTGAAATAGTAGTTTGCCGCCTGCGATGCGGGCGAAAGCATAATCGCAGAAAGCGCCGCAAGAAACATAGGCAGCAGCGGCGGCAATTTTTGGTTCGGGCGGGCGAAGCGGCGGTAGGACGTTTTTGTCATAATAATAACCAATAAAATTTGCATGGGGATAAGACAATACTTATTTTTGTAGTTATATTTAATAATCAGCTTATTCTATTATCCGCCTTTCCATTTTCCGCCGCCTGCGCCCGCGCCGCCCTTCGGCCGCTTTAGGCGTCTTTTCCGATTGCCTCTGAAGCGATTTCTTCCCGCCGTTCCGCCTTGCGCGATATTCGCCCGGTCCCTTTCCCGTTTCATTTCACGGCGTTTTGAAACGCCGTTTTTTGCGCGTTTTGCGCCGCGTCAAAAATATTTATTCGCCCATGCCCGTTTTTTTTCGTTCCGCTTTCCGCCGCGGCTTTTTCAGGAATTTCCTTCCGCGTTGAATACGCCCACCGCCGATTTTAATTCTTTTGCGGGCTGATTTCAAATTTCAATCCGAATTGAAGCGGGCGTCAGCTCGCGTGTGCGGCGGATTTTTTGCCGGGGTCTTCCGGTTTCGCGTCTTTAAGATTCAAGGAGTTTTTTGCCCGCGCCGGCTTGCTTGCGCATGGTTTGTGCCGCGTTGAGTTTCGCGTTTTGCGAGGCATCGTTTAGGTTTCTATCGGCGCAAGTTGCGCTTCAAGGCTGCGGCGTTTACGCTATGCGGTTTTCGACCCCTGTCGGGCGCGGGAGTTTTTTTAAGATTCAAGGAGTTTTTTTAGCGCCTGAAAGCACCTTTCGCTCGCCCCGATATTCGACGCGTGCCACTCTTTCGCCGACTTTCCCATTTGGGCGCGAAGCTCGGGGGATTGCGCGAGGCGGAGCAGTTCCGCTTGCGCCTGCCGGGAGTTTTCCGTCCGAATCGCCGCCCGCGAATCCTCAAGCGTTTTACATATCTGCCTAAAGTTGCTCATTCGGGGGCCGTAAACCATCGGCACTCCGGCCGCCGCGCATTCCAACGGCGACTGCCCCCCGCGGTTTGGGGGAAGGCTCTTGCCGATAAACGCCAAGTCCGCCGCCCGCGTCAGTTCGCGCAGCTCTCCGGTCGTGTCGGCGAGATACGCCAACGTTCCCTGCGGAGCCTGTTTGGAGCGGCTTCTGACGTGGTGCGGAACGGACTTTATCGCTTCGACGGCCTCCGCCCTGCGCTCGGCGTGGCGGGGGACGAGAAGCAGCCGGCAGTCGATCCGGCTTGCGCGAATCTCTTTCAGCGCTTCCACAAGCATTTCCTCCTCGCCCGGCCATGTGGACGAACCCAGCAGCACGAGGGAGTCTTCGGCGAATCCAAACTCCTTTTTCAGCGCGGATTTTTCGGATTCGCCCGCGGCGGCGGGCTTCGGGGCGTCGAACTTCATGTTGCCGGCGCAGAAGATTTTTTTGACGTCGACTCCGAGCTTTATGAAACGCTCCATGTCCGGCTGGCTCGAGGCCGCTATCAGCGAAACGCCGTCCAGAATCTTTCGGGCTATCGACGGAAACTTCGCGTAGCGGCCGAACGACCTGTCCGACATTCTGGCGTTTACCAGCGCGACCGGCACGCCCCTTATCTTCGCCTGGTGGAGGTGTTCCGGCCAAAGCTCGCCCTCCATGAGGACGGCCAGGTCCGGGTCAAAGTTGTTCCATGCGCGCCGGCTGAACGGATAGAAGTCGAACGGAAATACGCCCGTAAGCAGGGCTTTGTCGGAATATTTTTTGCGGAGTATTTCGTAGCCGGTGCTCGTGGTCGTAGTGAGAATTAAATCGACGTCGTCGAGCGCGGAGAGCTTTTCGACGAGCGCGGCCATCGCCTCCACCTCTCCCACGCTGACGGCCTGTATCCAGATTCGCTTTCTGCCGGCGGGTTTTGGCGGCAGCTTTTTGTGCCCGCCCCAGCGGTGGGAGAAGTCGCGCGAATATCCGCCGCGGCGCAGCATGCGCCACGCGTAGTACGGGGCGGCCAGCAGAAACGCCGGAGGAAGCGCCAGTCTGTAGAGGTTTATCATGGCACGATGCGTTTGCCCGCGTTTATAAATGCGGCCGGCCGTTAGACGGCCTCGAAGATTATGGCCGTGTTCGCCCCTCCGAATCCGCTGCTTATGGACATCGCCGTCTTGACTTGCTCGCGCAGGGTGGAGCGCGGAATGTTCAGGCCCTCCGCCGCGGGGTCAAGCTCCTCTATGTGCGCCGAACCCGGAATTATGCCCTCCTTCATGGAAAGCGCGGTAAAGCCGGCCTCCATCACTCCCGCCAGCGACAGGCCGTGGCCGGATATAGCCTTAGTGCTGCTGACCTTCGCCCTTGAGCCGCTCCCGAAAACGGCCTTTATGGCCTTTGCCTCCGCCGCGTCGCCGATGGGGGTTGAGGTCGCGTGCGCGTTGATGTAGTCTATGTCCTCCGGCTTTGCGTCGGCGGAGCGCAGGGCGTTGTTTAGCGCGTTTATCACGCCCTCGCCCTCGGGGTGCGGAATGGCGACGTTGTAGCCGTCGCTGGCCTGCCCCCAGCCCTTGATTCTGGCGTATATTTGCGCTCCGCGCGCGCGGGCGACGTCCTCGTCCTCAAGCACGGCGACAACGCCGCCGCCGGTCCCGACAAATCCGTCGCGGTTTTTGTCGAACGGGCGCGACGCGCGCGATGGGTCTTTGCAGACGCTCAGCGCCCTCATTCCCGCAAACGGAAGGAGCGTGCGCAGGTCTCCGTCCTCCCCGCCGACTACGAACATTCTCTTCTGGCGCCCCGACGCAATTTCGTCGAAGGCGAACCCCAGCGCGTGGGAGCTGCTCGCGCATGCCGAGGCGAATCCGCAGCTGGCTCCCTTTATGCGAAAGGCCGACACCAAATTGTACGAAAGCGTCCCGACTATCGAGCAAACTATCGCAAACGGAAAGCAGCGGCGCACGCCGAGCTCGTCCATTTTGCGCATGTGGTGGTATAGCATTCCGGGGGAACCGGCGCTGGCCGTGTACATTCCGGTTTCCACGTTCGACACCTCTTCGGGAGCCAGCTTCGCGTCTTCTATGGCCTGGATCATCGCGCAGTAGGCGTAGAGGCAGTGGGGGGCGAATCCGCGCAGAATGTCGCGCCTTACAGTGTATTGGGGCGGCCATGTCCAGTCCTCCGGATCGTGGCTGGCGGTGTCGAACCCCTTGACGGTCCCGACGCACTTGACGGGATACTTCGGATCTTCAAAGGGCGGATATAGCTCTATTCCGTTTTTGAGGTTTATGAGGCTGTCGAGAACTTCGGATTTCGAATTGCCTATGCTCGTGACGAATCCGAGCCCCGTTATTGCTACATTTTTTCTCATTTTGCGTCTCCTATTTTTTGCCTATTCGGCGGAGCCGGCGGCGTGGCCGCCGTCAGGATTTATAGTCAAATGCAAAGGTTATTCTGTCGGCATAGGCCGCGCGCTCGCCGTTTACGTCCATCAACGCCGTAAATATTGCGACGGGGTGGCGAAGGCGGACAACTTTTGCGGATATTTCAAATGTGTCCCCGGGCCGGCACACCCGCGTGCAGCGCGCCATTTCAGTGCACGTGACGAATATTTTTTTCGGATCGACTTCCCTTTCTAACGCAGGATTGCGGCTCATAATCAGGTAAAACACGCAGAGCTGCCCGAGGGATTCCAGCATTAGAGTCCCGGGAAATACGGGGTTATCCTTGAAATGCCCCCTGAGAAAATCCTCGCTCCCGCTGATTTTGTAAGTTCCGGTTGCGCAGTCTCCCCCTATTTTTGCGCTTTGCAGGAACAGGAAAGGTTCCTGGTGCGGCATGGCCTTGACGATGTCGTCGTATGAATATGATATTTCTTCCTGCATATTATAAATGGAATGGCAAATTGTAGTGTGGCAAAAAGAGGGGGGTTCTCAATACTTTTTTGTTTTAGCGCGGCGCGCTGGCCGCATTTTTTCGGCGCATGCGGGCGCGCAATAGGGGAGCTGTGCGGGCATTTTTTTTCCGGATTTTTTGCGCGCCCTGCCATGCACCGGGTATTGTGGCAGGTTTTCGGAGGGTTTGCGGAGGGGGTGCGGCGCGGCTATTAAATTGCGCGGCGGGCACTGCGGAGCGTTGTAGAATTGCGCGGCGCAGTTTGCGGTTGCTAAAAAAATGTTTGAAGCTGTTAAAAAAATGCGAGCCGCTAAATTTGCGCGGCAGTCCGCGTAAAAAAAGGCCGTCCGAATTGGACGGCCCCGAATGTATGATCCCCTAAAAATTTCCTTCTGCTTTTTTCTCTACTTTTTTTATCCGCGCCTTCTCTTGTAAGCGGCAAACGCAATCGCCGCAAGGCCGAGCATCGCCGCCCACTGCGCGGGCTCCGGCACTACAACGTATGAAACGTACAGTCCGTCGGCCAGATTCTTGGCTGTAAATATGTAGTCCTCGCCCTTGTAGTTATATACCTTGTAGCCGTCGGTGGCGGCAAAGGTTATGTTCGCGTCCGCAGCGGACTCCCACGATATGATTTGAAGTTCGATATCGTTTGCTATCATGGAGTCGATGTAGTCGTCGGGATTGCCGCCTATGGCGCTCAAATCT
>CALXMX010000103.1 GCA_944389575.1 uncultured Opitutales bacterium | reverse complement strand
GGCGTAAGGACGCCCCGTGCGCTTCTACCGCATCTCTCTGCCTTCTCCCTACAAAACCCGTTTCGATGAAAAAACTTTTTCGGCGGGCAACGGACGGCGCTAAAAAAAACGCATAGAGAAAAACGCGGCGACGCGGCGACGCGGCGACGTTCTGCAAAAAAGGCGAAAAAGCGCGGCGCGGGGATTTCGCCGGACGCTCCATGACGCTCCAAAGAGAGGGAAATCGCCATACGAAAAAATAGGGTATTTTTGTTGACTGTAAAAAAACGCCGAAAGACACTTGGGAAGATATGGATTCCAACGGACTTGAAAAGCTCGGCGAATATTTGGCGGCGCACTCGACCGGGGTGCCGGTCGATTTTTTCGAGAGCGCGGAAAGCACGAACACGCTTGCGCTTTCGCTGCTTGAAGAAAGGCTCGCAAAAAGCGAAGCTGCGGGGCCGTTCGCGGTGGCCGCGGAGAATCAGACCGCCGGGCGCGGCAGATTTTCGAGAAAGTGGATATCGCGCAAGGGAGCGTCTATATGTATATCGGTCGCGGTTCCCATTTCGGCGGCGGCGAGGGCGGCGGAATCGTTTACGGTGCGCGCGGGGACGTTTTTGTGCATGGGGCTTCGCGCCGAATTTTCTTCGGATACGCTCGTCAAATGGCCGAACGACATATATTCGCGCGGCGGGAAAAAAATCTGCGGAATACTGTCCGAATTTAGGCCTTCGCGCGGCGCCGGAAATCCGCATTGGGCGATACTTGGAGTCGGCATGAATTTTGACTTTTCCAAACTCGATTCCCCCCTTCCCGACGACATATCGAAAATATGCGCCGACTTAAAAAGCGTCTCCTCCCGCCGCGACTTCACCGCCTGCGAGGCCGCCGCGCAAATAGTCAAGGCCGCCCTCAAAGCCGCCGCGGAGACGGAAAAAAACGCCGCCGACCTCCCAAAGCTGTTTGCCCAAGTAGATTTTCTGCGCGGCAAACCCGTCTGCGTATCCGTCGGGAACAGAACGTTAGAGGGAATAGCTTGCGGGGTGGACGCCTCCGGAAAACTCGCGCTTCGCACCGCCGGCGGCTGCGAATTAATCGCCGGAGGGGAGGCCTCTCTGCGGCCGAGTAAAAAAATGTGATTTTGCGAAGATATCCCCAAACCTCGCCTGCGCCCCTCCCATTTTAGAGTCGCCGCCAAAACCCGCCTGCGTACCCTCCCTCATAGCAACCACCGCAGCCCCGACGTTTCAAAAACAAAAATCCTCCATGGCCGAATGCCGCATTAACCCTCATGCCGCCGCAACCGCAATACTTGCGCGCACTCCCATTTTAGAGTCGCCGCCAAAACCTCGCCTTCGCACTCTCCCCCATAGCAGCCGCCACAGCCACAGCGTTTTAAAAAGCTCAAAACTTTCCCTTCCCCCAGCGCGGATTTCAACTAAGAAAGGGGGTTCCGGGCGGCGTTTTTTTGTCTTGAAATGCGAGAGGCCAAATGGGATTATGAAAGATTAAAAAAGGGATAGATGGAAGATCTGGGCAAGATTAGAAATTTCTGCATCATAGCGCACGTCGATCACGGCAAAACCACTTTGTCGGACAGGTTGCTTGAGGCCACAAATACCGTCGAAAAGCGCGAGATGCAGGACCAGCTGCTCGACTCCATGGATCTGGAGCGCGAGCGCGGTATAACCATCAAATGCCACCCCGTCTCCATGCGCTACCGCCACAATGGCGCCGAATACCTGCTCAACCTCATAGACACTCCCGGACACGTCGATTTCTCCTACGAAGTTTCGCGCTCGCTGGCGGCGTGCGAGGGGGCGCTTTTACTGATAGACGCCGCCCAGGGGGTCGAGGCTCAGACGGTGGCAAACGCCATGCTCGCCGTCGGACAGGGTTTAGAGATAATTCCGATTATAAACAAGGTCGACCTGCCCTCCGCCCAGCCGGAAGTCTGCAAAAAGCAGGTAGAGGACATACTCGCAATTCCGGCGGATGACGCAATACTGGCCAGCGGAAAGTCCGGACTTGGCATAGGCGAAATACTCAAGGCCGTCGTCGAGAGAATCCCCCCGCCGAGACTCGCCGACTACCCCGCGACGCGCGCGCTGATTTTCGACTGCGTGTTCGACGCCTACAAGGGCGTCATATGCTACGTGCGCGTATTCTCCGGCGCAATCAAGCCGGGGGACGAAATAATTTTCATGAGCGGCAACAGGCGCGCCGCGGTCAAGGAGGTCGGGGCGTTCAGGCCTACGATGCGTCCGGAAAAGTCGCTGGAGGCCGGCTGTACGGGGTACGTCGTCGGGAACGTGAAGGATATTTCCGACATACGGATAGGCGACACTATCACCCTCGCCGCCTCGCCCGCGGAAGAGATGCTGCCGGGCTACAAGGAGGTAAAGCCCATGGTGTTTTCCGGAATATACCCGGTGGACACCTCCGAATACGAGAAGCTAAAGGCGTCAATCGCCAAGCTCCAGCTGAACGATTCCGCGCTGACGTTCCAGCCGGAGAGCTCCGCCGCGCTCGGCTTCGGCTACCGCTGCGGATTCCTCGGCCTGCTGCACATGGAGATCGTCCAGGAAAGGCTCAGGCGCGAATACGGGCTGGACATAATTTCCACCTACCCCAGCGTCGTTTACAAGCTCGACCTCACGGACGGCTCGCACATTGAAATAGACAACCCCTGCCGCCTTCCCGACCCGTCGCTGATAAGCGCCATTTACGAGCCGAAGATCAGGGCCAACATTCTCATACCGACCGATTCCATCGGCGACATGCTCGCCCTAATCGCCGAAAAGCGCGGCTACTGCGAGCGCACCGAAAATATCGACGACCGCCGCGTAATGCTAATCTGCACGCTTCCGCTAAACGAGATACTCGTGGATTTCAACGACAGGCTGAAGAGCATAACCCGCGGCTACGGCAGCCTCGACTACGAAATGTGCGGATACGAAAAGGGCAAGCTCGTCCGCCTCGACATACTGGTAAACGGCGAGCAAATCGACGCGTTCAGCTCCATCGTCCACGAGGACAGGGCGGAGTCCAAGGGCCGCGCCCTCTGCGAGAAGCTCAAGAACATACTGCCGCGCCAGATGTTCAAAGTGGCGATACAGGCGGCCATAGGCGGCAAAATCATCGCGCGCGAAACCATAGGCTCGTTCCGCAAGGACGTCACCGCCAAATGCTACGGGGGCGACATCACCAGAAAGCGCAAGCTTCTGGAAAAGCAGAAGGAGGGCAAAAAGCGCATGAAGCAAATAGGAAAAGTGTCGATACCCCAGGAGGCTTTTGTCGACGTTCTAAAATCGGGCGCATAGAAAAATCGCGCGCAACAAACCAAATCAGACGCAACCATGTTCGGACTATTTTCCAAAAAGGGCAAAAAGGCGGCAAAGGAATTCCTTTCGCAGGCCGAAAAGGTGTACAACTACCGGCGCGACGCAATGCCGGAGGGCGACAGCGCGCTGATGTTCTCGCTCCTCAACGAGATGGAGGAGCTTATTCTCGACGGCAAGGCGGAATCTAACGAATTCAAGAAGGGCGAGGAAAAATTAGAATCCCTAATGCGCAAGTACGGCGGCATGATTTATCCGCTCTCGTCGATATCGGACTATGTTGACACCATCATCGTGGCCGGAATACTCGCAATAGGCATACGCAGCTTTTTTCTCCAGCCGTTTAAGATTCCCACAAACTCGATGTACCCGAGCTTTTACGGAATGACGTCGAGGGTTTACAAGGCCGGCGAGAACTCCCCCGCGCTTCCGGAGAGGATATGGCGCACGATAAGGCTCGGGGCGTGGAATTACAGCCTGGCCTCTCCCGCCGACGGCGAGCTGTTGCTGGAGGTCAACACCCCCGCCGCCATGCAGCAAAAGGGCGGCGCGTTCGGATTTGACTTTAAAAAGACCAAAAAATTCGGATTTTGGCCGAGCGTCGAGCGCGAATACGAATTTTTGGCCGGGGGAAAGAAGGTGTCCGTCGCGGTACCGGCGGATTTCAATCTCGACAACGTGATAATGCAGGCCTATCCCATTGCGGGCGCGGAAGGAGGCGGAGCCGAAAACGGGGACCAGGGGGACATTGTGAAATACCTCAACGCCGCGGCCGCGTCGGGGAGGCTAACCGAGCGCGGCGGCAAGCTCTACATAAAGCTCGCCGACATCAAGCGCGCGGACAGAATCCTGAACTTCGACATTCTCGGCGGGGACATGCTGTTCGTCGATAGATTCACATACAATTTCAGAAAGCCCAAAGTCGGCGAGCCTATCGTGTTCCTGACGAAGTATTGCGAGGGCATGACGCGCCGCAACGGGGGAGTGCCGGACGACAAATATTACATCAAGCGGCTCGTCGGCGAGGGTGGCGATACGCTCCAAGTGCGGGAATCTACGCTCTACCGCAACGGGAATCCGGCGCAGGGTAGCCACGCGTTCGCAAAAAACGCCGCAAAATACGGCGACTACTGCGGATATCAAGCCGACGGCGCGCTGGCCGACGGCGCGACCGTAAAGGTATCCCCAAAACACTATTACGCAATGGGCGACAACTCAAAAAACAGCTTAGACAGCCGCTATTGGGGCGAAGTGCCGGAGCGCGCCATCGTAGGCAAGAGCCTGATAATATTCTACCCGTTCACATCGCGCTGGGGAGCCACAAAATAGGGTTTTCATAAATGTTGCATCGCCCGGGAATTTCTATTTTTTAGACTGCCATATGTTCAAACTGACCCGAAACCTGTCGATAGCCTGCGGACTCATGGCGGTGTGCGCGCAGGCGCTGTGCGCGGCGGGGTCGGCAATGGCCGCGGCGGACGCGAGGTCGGCGGAATCGGCGGCAAAAATATGCGCGCAAGCCCTCAGAAATTTCGCGGTGAAGGCGCTAAAGACGCACAGCCACGCCGCGGCGAATACCGGAGCGCGGCCGGCGGGGCTTCCTCCGTCAGCGTCGCAATATAAGCGCGACATTCCTTCGGGATTCTCCGGTAGCGAAGATATTTCGCCCGCTCCGCTTGCGTGCGCCGATTTTTCCGACGCGCGCGCGCCGCGAGAGGCGCGAATTTCCCTTCCACGCGAGTCTTCAAACCGCTCGTCCGCAGTTTTGGAGCGCGCCCTGCCCCCGATACGCGGGCCGACTGGCTGCGTTC
>CALXMX010000102.1 GCA_944389575.1 uncultured Opitutales bacterium | reverse complement strand
GGGGTACTTGTAGTTGACGTGAGCCTCGACCACAGGAAGGTGGTATCCCTCGTCGATGAGTTTTTCATAGCTCAACCCCACGTTTGATATGAGGTCGAGCCTGGCGCATTCAAACCACGGAAGGTAGTTTGCGTGATACACCACGCCCATTGCGTCGGTCTCCGCAAACCTGACAGTCACTTTTGCCAATCCCGTTATCATGTCCGTTTGAATTTATATTTCGTTCTCTACTATTTGGGCGAGAGTCTGCCTCTTGCGAATCAGCTTAAGCGCGCCGTTTTTCATAATCATCACCTCCGGCGAGGCGGGATACGAGTTGTAGTTGGAAACGCTCATGGAGCTGCAATAGGCGCCCGCGCCGTCTATTGCGCAAAGGTCGCCTATCTGCGCGCGGCGCATGAGGCGCGGGGCGAGCTCTTCGGGATTTCCCGGCGCGGGAGTGAGAATGTCCCCGCTCTCGCAGCAGTGCCCGCAGACTATGTATTCGCAAAGCCTGCGCGAGTTGTTGAGCACGCACACCGGGTGCTGCGCACCGTAGATCGACGGGCGCAGAACGTCCGTCATTCCGCTGTCGAGCTTTATGAAATTGTATCCTTCGCTTCCGGTGTCGCAGACGTCCTCGACCCTTGCAAGCAGGCACGCGCAGTTTGCCAGCAGGTATGTCCCCGGCTCGATTTCAAAATGCAGCTTACGCCCCGTTTTCCCGGCGAATTTGCGCATGAGCTCAGCCACGGGCGCGCCTATCTTGCGCAAATCCGTCGACTTCTCATAGCTCATGCGCCCCACTTTGTATCCGCCGCCCATGTCCAGCACGGCGGCGTCGGGGAAGCGTTCCATGGTGCTCAAGCTCATCGACGCCACCTTCTGCCAGACCTTCGGGTCGGAGCCGGAGCCTATGTGGGTGTGTATTCTGACGATTTTCAGCCCGTATTTTTTTGCGGTTTCAATAACCTGCGGAATGTATTCGAACCATATTCCGAAGCTGGAGGCCGGCCCGCCGACGTTCGTTCGGCGCGTCCCTCCGGAGCCGAGCCCCGGATTTATCCTAACCCCAACTTCGCTTCCTGCGGCGAGCTTTCCAAACTCCTCCAGCTGCCTGAGCGAGCATGCGTTGAACTTGATTCCCGCCGCCAGCAGGCTTTTTAGATTTTGCGGCAGCTGCTGCGACGAAAGCGAGATGTTCTTTGCCGGAACGCCCGCAAGCATCGCGCGTTCGACCTCGTATCCGCTGGAGGCGTCCATGTGCAGGCCGAGTTTCGTGAACAGGCGGAGGATAGCGCCGTTTGAGGCCGCCTTCATCGCGTACCTGACGGTGAGCCCGAAGGCGTTGGGGAAGTTCAGGGCGGATTTTGCCTGCCTTTCTAATGAGGCCTCGTCGTAAACGTAGCAGGGCGTCCCGAATTTTTTTGCGATTTTTTCCGCGGTGGATTTTGTTAGAAATCTCGGTTTCTCTATATTCATAAGTCAAATTCGGGGGCAGAGGGTTGCATTTTTAGCGGCGTTTGTCAATCGCATCGAGCAGCGCGCCGCCCGTCAGTATTGCGGGAAGAATCTCCGGCGAGGAATCCGCGCCCGCCGGCCAGTAGATGTTCAGCGGAACTCCGGCGCGGCCGTACTTTTCCAGCTCCGCCCTTATCTGCGGGTTTTTGTTCGTCCAATCCCCCACGAGCATGACGGCTCCGCTCTTCTTGAGGGCGGCCATGACTTCCGGCGAAAAAAGTATCCTCTTATTGTATTGGCACGTGATGCACCATGAGGCCGTAAAATCGACGTAAACGGCGCGGCCGGCCCGCCTCAGTTCGGCGAAGGTTTCGGGAGTCCACTCGCGAACTTCGCCGCCGATTTCCGAATAGGCGTTTGAAATTGCCCGCGCGCTTGCGGCGGGCGCGGAAGCGGAAGCGGGATGTTGCGGATTTTTCGGCGAGTATTCGTATGCTATCCACATCGCGGCGACCGCCGAGAGAACCGCCGCCGCGATTCCCGCATAGCGGACAAACCGCCGGCGGTGCGGCTGCGCGCAGACGCCGAATGATCTAAGCCCAACCGCCAGCACGAGCATCGCCGACGCGAGCGCCACCGCCGCCCCCGTCTGCTGCGAGAACACCCACATCAGCCATATCGCCGACGCAAACATCGGTATGCTCAGCAGATTTTTTAGAATTTCCATCCACGCCCCCGGGCGCGGCATCGCTTTTGCCAGCGGCGGAATCGCCGAAATCAGCAGGTACGGGAACGCCATGCCAAGGCCTATGGCGGCAAAGACGCTGAAGGTCTCCTCGTTTGAGGCCTCCGCCGCGAGCGCGTATCCCACAGCCGACCCCATGAACGGAGCCGTGCACGGGCTTGCGACAAGCACCGCCAGAACGCCCGAAAAAAACGAGGCTAAATATTTTCCCGGGCGAAAGCCTTTGGCGCCGCCGCCGCCGGCTGCCCCCGCCGCCGCATCGCCTCCGATGGCGGCCGCCCAGCCCGAGTTCGCCCCCTCCCGCGCCGCGCTTTCAAGCTGCGCCGCCCTGCCTGCCAGCGACGAACCTATTTCAAACGCTCCCGCAAAGCTCAGCCCCATTGCGAAGAACAGCAGCGCCGCGCCGGCAGTGAATATCGGATTTTGCAGCTGAAAGCCCCAGCCGGCCTGTTCGCCGGCGTTTTTGAAGACCACTAAAACCGCCCCCAGCGCCAAAAAGCTCAAAACTATTCCCGCCGTATAAAACACGGCGTTCGCCAGTATCTCCCCTTGTCCGCGCCTCGCGCCGGAGGCGAACGACATGATTTTTAATCCTATGACCGGAAAGACGCACGGCAGTAAGTTGAGTATGATTGCCCCCGCAAACGCGCCCAATATTATCGCGGCGAGATTCGGAATTTTCGCCGAATTTTCCGCGGCTGCGGCGGGGGAGGGGGCTGAAGCTTGCGGCGAAGCCGCCGGCCCCGCGGGCTTTTCCAGCGAGAGCTTCAGGGCGAGTTTCTTTTCCGCCGGCACGCAGGTGTCGGCGCATTGGAGCATTGATATTTTTACCGGTATTTCTATCTCGCCGGTTTCCGCGGATTCGCCGGCCAGAAGCTCCGCGCGTATTTCGATTTTCCCGGAGTATCCCCAAGACTTTACCCCCATGAAATCGAACGGCCTTTCAGGCGGCCACACCATGCGCGTCTGTGAGAATCCGCGCGGAAGCTCCAGCGCGATTTGCGTGGGCGCGCCAAGCT
The DNA here is from genome assembly GCA_944389575.1 of uncultured Opitutales bacterium. Taxonomy (GTDB): domain Bacteria; phylum Verrucomicrobiota; class Verrucomicrobiia; order Opitutales; family Intestinicryptomonadaceae; genus Merdousia. Next base: position 2,636 of record CALXMX010000102.1, on the reverse strand, counting down.
CCCCCGGATTTGCGCCGTAAATGTGCCAGCCGGCCGGAATGTCGAATGCGAAGGAGACCTCGAAGGGCTTTCCTATTTCCGCCCTGAAGGGCGCCGCCGCCGACACCGACGTCTCCGGAACGCCGGAGGCTTGTCCGAAAACTTGATAAGCCAGCGCGAACGCCGCCAATATGTGCGGAAGAATTTTTTTCATGTGCGCCATTTCTTTTAAAATGTTGACAATTTCGGCGAAAAAATCGATTTGTTTGAATGACAATTCCGGTTTTGCCCTCGTTTGCGAGCAAAGGCAAACATTTTGTCTTAATAAGAATTCAAAAAATTTCGATATGAACACCTTATTCTCGAACGACATCGGCATAGACCTCGGAACGGCCAATACGCTCGTGTACGCCAAGGACTCCGGCGTCATAATGAGCGAGCCGAGCGTCGTGGCGGTTTACACGAATTCCAAGAAGGTTTTGGCGGTGGGTGAAAAAGCCAAAAAGATGCTCGGCAAAACCCCCGGCAACATCACCGCCGTCCGCCCAATGAAGCTCGGTGTTATCGCGGATTTCGACATAACGGAAATCATGCTGCGCTACTTCATTCAAAAGGCGGCCAAGCAGTGGAAATTTATGGCGCCGCGCGTGGTGGTCGCGGTTCCGTCGGGCATTACGGAGGTCGAGCGCAGGGCGGTGAAGGAGTCCGCTATACACGCCGGCGCGCGCAAGGTCTGCCTGATGGACGAACCCCTTATGGCGGCGATAGGCGTGGGGCTTCCCATTTCCGACCCGACGGCGAGCATGATTGTCGATATAGGCGGCGGAACGACGGAGGTCGCCATAATTTCGCTCTCCAACGTCGTTTATTCCAAGAGCGTGAGGATAGGCGGGGACGCATTCGACAGCTGCATCGCGCAATATATGAAGCGCGCCTACAATATAGTAATAGGCGAGCGCACTTCGGAGGAAATTAAAATAAACATAGGCTCTGCTTTTCCGTTAGACAAGGAGCTTTCCTGGGAGGTCAAGGGGCGCGATTCGGTAATCGGCCTGCCCAAGACCCTCATGGTAAATTCGCAGGAAATTCGCGACGCGCTCTCGGACTCCTTTAAGGAGATAACCGACGTAATTCACGAAGCTTTGGAAAACTGCCCGCCCGAATTGAGCGCCGACCTCGTCGATAGGGGCATAGTGCTTGCGGGCGGCGGAGCCCTAATCCGGAATCTCGACACGCGCATAAGCGACGTCACGGGCCTGCCGTGCTTCGTGGCCGACGATCCGCTCCGCGCCGTCGTAAATGGAACCGGCGCGGTTCTCGACGACTACTCATTCTGGGCCAACGAAAACGGGTAGGGCGGAGTTTGCAAATTGGAAAATAGGGCAAAGGCGCTTCGCAATGTCGCAATCTTTGCGATGGCGGTTTTGTTGTGCCTGCTCCTGCCTTCGGCGGCTCGCCACTTTGCGGCCGACCTGTTTGCCGAATTTCGCGCGCCGATAGATTCGCTTCCCTCCAGGCTTTCGGATTTGGAGAAGTTTTGGCTGCTGCATTCAAATTCAAAGCGCGCGCTCATCGAGGCCGGAAGGGATTTGGCGCGCCTGAATTCGGCGTACGAGCTTAAGTTGCGCGAAAATTTGTATCTCAAAAACCGGCTGCAGCGGTACGAGGAAATTTTAAAGATTCCGGCGCCGGACAAATTTAAGGCGGAAGTCGCCCGCGTGATACGCCGCGACATAAGCGCGTGGTGGCAGTACATTGTCATACGCAAGGGCTCGGCTGACGGAATCAGGCCGGGGCAGGCCGTCGTATATTCCGGAGGGGTTGTCGGCAGGGTAGCAAAAACGACGCGCCACACGGCGACGGTCGAGCTTGTCAGTAGCGGAAAATTCAGAATGGCCGCGCAGTTTGAGGGGGAGGACAGGCCGGTGATCTACCAGGGCGGCGGGGCGTCGTCGTTCCGCAGTGCGAGGGGAGATGTCAGCGACGTTCCCGAGGACGTGCGGGTGTCGCCGTCGGAGCCTTTGCGGCTCGTCACTTCGCCCCTGGCGGGTTCCTTTCCGGAAGGCATTTTTATCGGAAACGTGGTGGAGCTGCGCCTCGACCACGACGCGCTTTTTAAAAGCGGCGTCGTCAGGCTGAGCAATGGATTGGACAACCTTCGCGAGGTCTCCGTGCTCGTCCCCATCGACGAAGCTGCAAATTAGGGGGGCGCGCATGATTAAAAAAATCGAGCTCAAGATCCCGATAATTCTCCTCTTGAATGCGGCCTATTATTTCATGATTTCGGCCGTAAATTCGGCACTCGCGCCGCATGCGTATATTGTGTTGCCTGCGATTTTCATAGTTCCCGCCGCCAGGTGGCTGGGCATGGGAGGATTGGCGTTCGTGGTTGTGCTTTCCTCGGTCTTGGCCGAACCGTTCATGCCGCTTCCGACGGGGATATGCTCCATAATATGGCTTTTCGCCGCCGCCGCCGCGCGCGAGCTCTGCATGCGGACCGAAAAAATACGCCCCGCCTGGGCGATTGTGGTTATGGAAATGGTAAATATTTCGATAATCATTGTGTACGCGGCGGTTCTGCCGAATGCGGCGGGGTCTTTGGCGGATTACGCCGCAAGGATTGCGATCGACGCGCTGGCGTCGTCGGCGGTTCTTGC
>CALXMX010000101.1 GCA_944389575.1 uncultured Opitutales bacterium | reverse complement strand
GTAGAGAGCCTCCTCCATCGAAGTTATTAAAACGGACTTTTCCGGCGACCACGGAGAGCGGGCCGCTCCCGTCAGGCGTCCGGGCATCGCCTCGCGCGGAATTGTGCGGACGTTGCCGCCGGAGTCTATGGCGTAGCAGCCTATGAAAAGCTGGTTTGACTCGGGGTGAATGAGCCTGTTTGCGTGCGTCCCGCCGACGCTCTCGCTGCGTATTGTGCTGTTTAGCTTCTCGTCTATTTCGTAAAGCCTGTCCGACGAATACGTGACGCAGTGCGGCCCGTATGTCAGCGCCCACAATTTACCGTTCCAAACTACAAGCGCGCCCGTGCCGCATTCGCCTTCGTTGTTCCAAAAGGCCAGGTGGGGGTATATCCCGGAAAAGCACGCATAGTCCGACTCTATCGGCTTGCTCGCCTTTTGCGCGCCGGCGTCGTCCACTCCGGAGCAGGCGCAAAGCGCGATTGCGGCCGCAAACAGTGCGAAAGGCGCACACATTCCCGCAGCTTTTTCCGGCGGGCGACATTTTATTCGTTCGTTTTTCATGCAGATTTTTTACCGTTTTATGTGCGCCGGCGAAAGTCCTTCCCCCGATTTGAAAGAGGTTGCGGTGCGCGAAGTCTGGCGACCGCCGCGGGATTCGCTTCGCATAAAGCCCCGCGCGAGCGGCAAGACCCATGGCGATTAAAATAGCGCGCGCGTTGTTTCCAGCCTAGCGTTTGAGCGTTCAATAGGCATTAAATAAAAAAGCCCTCTGCGAATCAAGCGATAAAAGACGGACTATTGGCCCGCTTTTTGATCCGTCCTTTTTTTCCGAATTCAAACGCGCGCATTTGCAGGCGACGCCTGATTCCGCAAACATTGCGAGGAAAGGACAAGCGTCCCGCGCGCGGCGACCGCGGAACATCCTCCCCGCGATTCATCGAAAAATTTGAGCCGCCGACGCGCCGGCACACTGGCGGCTCATTTACAAAATTCCGTTTAGGCCGCGCAAAAAGATCGCCCAAAAGATTTGGAAAATTTTTCCACTTTCCTTCCTTTCGCGCACGGCATTCGGCAAGGCGAATCGAGAACTGCGCGAGGCGCAAACGCGGCGGCGCAGACCGGGAAAACTGCGCGGGGCGCGGCAAAAGAATCGCCCGGCGGAGCATACGCCGGAAAGTGAAGGCTGGCGGCGGACCGCGCGCCGAAAGCGCGGCGCAAGAAACGTTCGCATTCAGGCGTGCGCAGTTGGCAATCGGAACGGGCAAAAAAAATTGCGCGCTCAATTCGGCCTGATTGCAAATATGTTCATTGACACCGCGCGCGCGTCTTTGAACCTCACCCATTCTATCTCGTGGGCTTCGCCCCATGAATTTGAAATGGCGATCTCCTGCGTTTCGGCGTTGTATCCGACTATATTGCAAACGTGGCCGGCGTTGAAGCCGTTGCTCTTCATTTTTAATGCGGGCATTTTTCTGGATTGGGAAATCCAATTTTTAAAGTCTCCCTTTTGGCGTTCTTTTGTTGTCAGAATCAGCCTGTCCCTAAATTCCGGAACGTAAAACAGGCACCAGCACATGGGTATTCCCCTGTCTATATTTCTGGCTATCTGCGCGAAATTGAACTGCGACATGTCTATTCTCAAATTGTAAGGCGAAATGACTTTGCGCGTGTTGATTATCGCCGCCGACAGAATCGTTCCCCCGCCTTCGCCCGTGTTTACTGCCGCGGCTATTTTGTGCATATCTATGTCGTTCACTCCGTAATATAGAATGCACCGCTCGATTGTGGCGGGCATGCAGTATCCCTTTCCGCCCTGGTTGACCATGGGCATGTTTTTTATCCAAACGTCTCCGTTCGCGTTTTTTTCGACGTTTTTGTCCCAATCCATTTGCATGGTGACGCGGGGGCGTTTTGCGGCGGAATCGGCATCAAAGCCCGCGGGTAGAATCCGCAGTATTATGTATTCCTTTCGCTTGACGGCTAAGTAAAAGTCGCTCTCTCCGTCCGTCCAGAGCTTTGCCGGCTCCGAATTTCTGCCGCCGCCGAGCCGCGCGTTGCGGTACTTCCCGAAAATTTCTGACAGCGCCTCCGCAAGCTTTTTCTCCTGAATCTGCATTTTGCGGGTGTCGTCGGAAGTCCACTTGCCGTCGCCGATCGAGTCCCCCTTGTTGAAAAATACGATTTGTATTTCCGACACTTTTCCGTCTTGCGCCTCAAACGCAAATTGTTCCGCGCGAACCCCGAATATTTTATTCGATACGTAGGCCGAATACCTCGTCATGGACTGCGACTTTGTAAGCTCAAATCTCGCGCCCAGCCTTGCCGAGAGCGCGGCCGGAGTTTCGCTCCATATGTTCGACGGGGAAAAGAGCGGTATGGACATTGCCGAATTTACGATCTTGTAATCGGTTTTCCCGAGTTCCGATTTTCCTACGTTCGCCGTCTTGAAGCCTGCCTGCGCGAGCGCGGCCCAAAAGAGAATCAGAGCCGCCGGCACTAAAAATTTTTCCGCATCGCAAAACCGCATAACCTACGATTTGTAGAGCGTAAAAAATCCCCGATATTTTACAACAGTTTTTTTGGGGTGACGCGCGCCGAAAGCGCCGGGCCGCCGTGCGCGCTTCATTGCGATGCAGGGCGATGCGGGGCGGGCGGTCAGGCAATCGCAGATTCGGAGAGTTTGCGCTGCGAAAAGAAAAGCGGCGGGAATTTATAGCGGTGGCGGTTTATTTTTTATTACGGCGCGTCGAAGCCGGGACGGGCGGCATGTTCCGCATTCCGGCGCGCAGCGCAATTTCCGCGCGCCGGCTTAAAAAAGCGCGGCTTAAAAAAACGCCATTTGAGGCGCGCCGAAAGCGCCCGGCTTTTTAAGGCTCTCAGCTGCGGAGGTTGAACTTCGGCTCTCGACGCGCCGCCAAAGCCTTCCGGTAAAACGGCTCCGCGCATCAGGCGCCCATGGGCTGGCCGAGGGCAGGAGAAAATTCCGGCGCGCTCCGATAGAGTTTTCCCGCCGCGCGCATGGAAAAGCCGAGTCCTGCGGCAAGCTTGCCAAACTTCGACAAGGCGTCCGCCGCTCGGCAACGCGGGGCGGGGGCGGCGCAAAGGGCGCGTCAGGCCTTTTTGCTTTTTGGCCTGCGCCCGCGCAGAATTTTTCGCAGGCGCTTTCTGTCCTCGACGGACACTATGTATCCCACGCACTCGGGAAATCCGCAGCGGCACGGGTGGTCGAGAAAGTGCTCAAGCGCGTAGCCGTAATTGTATAAAATCTCCTCGCCCGCAGCTATGTCGCGCGTGGCGTAAATGAGTATTTTTCCGTCCTCGCAGACGGCTTCGCTGTTGGTTCGGCAGGCGTGGTTTATGTATTTTGCGTCGTTGTAGTCGAAGTTTCCGTCGATGTCGAATTCGTCGTCGAGCTCGAATATATACACCGCGCCCGAACCGCTTTCCTTCGCGGCCTTTTCGTACTCGAGGCCCCTGCGGTTTGACTCCTCCTTATCGATTTTCTCGCCCAGATATTCAATGATGAATTCGCCTTCGGCTATGTCGCGCGCGGCAAACACTCCCATTCCGTGAATCTTGGATTTTTTGACGACGTATTTCCGGCCTTCGCCGCCGCGCTTTTCGGGTGGCATGGCTCTACTTTCCACGTTCGGGAAACGCCCCGCTCTTTATTTCGGAAAAGAAAGTTTCGTAGGCGCGCAGGACATCGGCGCGAAGATTGGCGAACTTCTTTGCGAACGGCGGGGGATTTTCCGTCAATCCCAAGGCGTCCGAAAACACCAAAACCTGACCGTCGCAGTCGGGCCCGGAACCTATCCCGACGACGGGAATCTCCACGGATTCCGACACCGCTTTCGCCGCGTCCGCATCGCACATTTCCAAAAGGAGCGCGAACGCCCCCGCGCGCTCCAGGGCGAGCGCGTCGCCTATTATTGCGTCGCGCTCCTGTGGAGTCTTGCCGAATTTTCTGTATCCGCCAAGCTTTAGATACTGTTGAGGCTCCAACCCTATGTGCCCCATGACGGGGATTCCGGCCTCGCAGAGGGCGGCGATTTTATCGGCAATTTTTGCGCCGCCCTCGATTTTAACCGCATGGGCGCCGGCGCGAAGCAGGCTTGCGCAATCGTCCAAAAGCGAGTCAAAACTGCGGTGCGCCAGAGCGAACGGGAGATCCGCCAAGACCATCGCGTCGGCAGTGGCGCGCGCGACGGCCGCAACGTGGTGGCGCATCATATCAAGCGTGACCGGCACCGTGGAATCAAATCCCAAATAGACGTTTCCAAGCGAATCCCCGACCAGAATTATGTCCGCGCCGGCTTCGTCGGCCAGGCGTGCAAAGAGCGCGTCGTAGGCCGTTATCATCGATATTTTTTCCGCGCCCTTTTTGCGGCGCAGGGATTTTGTGGTCGTTTTCATTTTTAACTATTTAAAAATATTGAGCAGGGGCCGCCGGCTTTCAGACTTATTTCCCAGCAGCACGTCGAGCAGGTTGTTCTTGGGTTTTGAGGGCGTTCCCGAAAATTCAAAAGTCGGCCCGAGGTAGTATCCTTTTACGTCCGACGGCTTTTCGCAATAGTTTATTTTCCGCATGAGATATACTAACCCGTCGTTTGAGACGAGCATTTCAACGGGTATTGACATTCGCATGTCGGATATGTGCAGGTTGGGGTCGAAGTATATCTTTCCCCCGCGCGAACGAAGAAGGAATTTTGGCGTTACTATCGATGCTGAATCCACGTTGAAGTCGTACGTGTCCGCGTTGCGCGAAAGCGAGACGGCCACCGAAGAGTAATCTATCGACGTAAATATTTCCAACAGCTCTCCCATTCCCCCGATTCCCCCGCTTTTACCGCCCAGAATGCCGCCCGCGATTTTGAGCGCAACGCTTGCCGCCGACGCAGTCGCCCCCGCCGCGGAACGTTCGTCTATGAGCCTTATCACGCCGCCGCTTTGGCTGGATACGCCGGCTTTGAACGTCGCGAATTGGAAGAGGTGGGAGAGGTTATTGCCGCTTGCGTCGGCCGTGAGCGCCATATCGAACAGACCGGTCATGGGCGGAAGGCCGTCTCCGGAGAAGGCCCTTGAAACGTCGAATTTTTCCACATTGGCCTTTGCGCCTTTTACGGAGTAGGGCGCCGGGGCGGAGGCGTCGAATGTCGCTTTGAAATCGGCGGAAGCGTCGGCTCCGCAGATTTTCATGGAGGCTTTGCCCAGCGAGAGCTCCCGCGGGGTGGCTTGCGCCTTTGCATGGAAGTCAGAAAAGATTATTTTCCCCGCGCTGGAAAAGGCGCCGATTTTAATGTCGGCCGAAAGCGCGCGGCCCAAGTCCCATGCGGCTTTGGCGTCCCGTTTTGCGATGGAGTCGGCCTTGGGGGATTCGGATTTTTGCTCCGCCGTTTGCGAAAGGCCGTCGGGGCGGACGATCTTTTTGCGGCCGGTGCGCATGTTCTCCTTGGCGTTCTCCTTTGCGCGGGCGATTTTTTCGCGCTGGTCGTCGTCCTTCGGGCGCGACGAGGCCAGCGACGAAAAGAAGGAGACGTCTTCGGCGGTGAGAGTCTTGGCGTTTATTTCGTGTGTAATCGGCTCCCCCGCGCGGATTTTGGCCGACAAATCGCTCGATCCGTGCGCGCCGTGCGTCTGCGCCGCCGCCGACAGCCTCGCTTCCGAAAGCTCCCACTTCGGGAGGTCGGATTCAAACGCGGCGCTTAGCGAGCCTTCCAAAACGTCCAACCCGCCCTTCGCATCGGCGACTTTCAGATTTGAAATCTTGAAGTCCAATTTCGCCTCCCTCTTTCCGAATTTTCCGGAGGCGTCTAAGAATCCGCTCAGTATGTCTAATTTTCCGCTCAAGGCGGGCTGCGCCAGCACGCGCGGAATGGAGGCGGAAACCTTGAAGGTTCCGCCTTCGGCGGCTCCCGCCGCAAGCGCGGCTTCGCCCGACAGCGTGAGAATCGGGGTAGAGCCGTCCGAGAGCGCAAATTCGGAAACGCGGATCTTGGAGGGTGAAAAGTCTCGGGCGCACTCGGCTGCTGCGTCTATGGAAAATCCGATATTGCGCAGCAGCGGCGCGCCGCCGCCGGAAACGTTCAGAGATTTTCCGCGCATTTGTACCTTCGCCGAGAGCGTCCGTTTCTCGGGATCGGAAAATACGTTTGCGCTCAGCGCCGCGCTCTCGCCGTCGACGTTCGGCAGAAGCGGCTTGATTAGCGCGAACGGAATGTCGGAGGTTTTTACGGTCAGAATCTCTCCGGCGGGGAAGTCGCAGCCGAATGGATTGAGCCTAAATTCCAGCGGGCGCAAAAGCGCGGCCGAAAGCGTTCCGGATTCCCCGGGGGCGAAAATTTCGGCCGAAAGGGATTCCAGCGCGACGCGCTTAGAATTGAAATCGACTTCCGCCGAAGCGCGAACCTCGAGGTTGTCAGCCTTTGCCGCCGCCAACCATTCGCGGCGCTCCAAAATTGGATTGGCGGATCCCCGCGCGGTTATTTTCGCGCGCGTGCCAGCTTTAGAATGCTCGATATTTGCAGAAAGCGAGAGCGACGACGCGGCTTCGCCCGCAATTTTTGCGGAAATTTCCGCGTTTGCGGAGGCGTCCGGGCGCACCGAAATTCGCGCGGAAACGGAAGCGTTAAAATTCTTCAAAACGGCGTCTTTACCCTTGTATACGGAGAGCCGGGCGATATTTACCGGAGCTTGGCTCTCAAACACCACGGAATTGCCGCCGTCAAACGACAGGTCGAAAGCCCCGGAAATAGGCAAGGACGAAAATTCCATTCCTCCCAGGCCGTTTAGTAGCGACGGCGAAAAATTCGCCAGCCTCGCCGTCACGAGCTTCCCGGAGGGCAGCTTTGAAAAGTCGCCGCGCCTGAAGCTGAAAGGCGAGGCCGACTTTATTTCCAAAAGATTCGAGCCGTTTTCAAAAAGGTACGCGGCGAATTCCTCCACAAAAAAATCCCCTCCCGCCTTGCGCGCCGAAACTTCCGCGTTGATTTGCGCGCCGCGGACTTCCGGAAGCTCCCGAATGTTTGAAACGGAGTTTTTCGCGGTCAATTTGACCGACGCCGAATCGCCGAAACCCGCGAAGGAAAATTCCGCAAAGATTCTCGAATCGAATTTAGGCAGCCGCTCAAACGCGTTTGAAAATTCCGCAAGGCGCGACGATGAGATGTCCGACTGCACTTTTCCCGTTCCCTCCGACGCGTCCTCCGAGAGCGACGCCATCGCCGAAATCCACGTCTCCTCTCCGCGCGACAAGCGCGCCTTCAATACCGCTCCGCGCTTCTCCGGCCGCGCCGTCATTTCCAAAAGCGCGTTTTGCCCGCCGAGCGCCCGCGTTGCAAGGGAGCATTTAAAGTCCATCGAGCGCAGTGCGAAGTTTTTGGCGCATTTTGCGTTTGCAAGCTCCGCCTTAAGTTCAAGCGGCTGGCTTTCTCCGTCCTCAATCCGCAGGTCGGCCCTTGCGTGCGACACCTTGAACGACCACTCGCGCAGCGCCGCCAATGCGGATCCCGAATTTGCCGGCTCCGAATTTCTCTCCGCCGCTTTTGAGGCTTCCTTCAAATTTTCCCCGCCGCCACTGGGCTTCGCCGCCGGGCGGCTTTTCCCAGCCGCGTTTTGCCCCGGCTCAAGCGCGGAGCCCCCCGCCGGAATTTGCGTTTGCGCGGCTGCGCTTACTTGTTTGCGAGCAAGACGCACGCTTGAATTTTCCAATATCAGGCTCTCTATTTCGACGCGCTTTGACAGCAGCGAAAGAAATGACAGCTTGGCCTCCAAATGGCCTATTGATATTTCCGCCTCCGCCCCCATGGGAAGTTTCAACCCCCTTAGCGACAAGCTCCCCATGCCGACCGAAAGCGACTCCAACCCCGCTCCCGCAAAATGTCTGGCCAGCATTCTGGAGGCGATTTTCGTCTGCACCGGCGAAAACGCGAGCGATAGAAGCGCGGCTAAAGACAGCAAAACCGCCGCGCAGGCAAGCAAGATGAATATTTTTTTCATTGTTCCAACGACGCTTCAAACAGCGGTTTTTTTATCCAAACCCAGAGCACGAGATTTTTTCGCAGGCCGAAAAATTCCTGAATGTAATCGCCGGACTTGAGAGACTTTTCCGCCTCTTCGGCGAACGGGGCGTCGCACGCGACGATTTCAAATTCTTCGATATTTTTTGGCAGTCCGCCACTCCAGAATCCGGCGTTTTCGTATTTGCGCAAAAACCACGGCGCGGGCCATGGCGAATTTTTTGTGACGAACGCGACGGGAATGTCGTTCTTATATTCGGAAACTTTAGCGCAGCTGTCTATGCGCGCTATCAGGTTCTTGAAGTCGTTTACGGTGTGCGAGTACAGGTAGGGGTTGCGCGGGTCGGAGTGGAAACGTTTTACCGACATGTCGCCGAGCTTAATCTGCCAGCACAGCAGTACGAGAACCGCGACAATCCCCGCAATGCGCGCGGGCAGCGGTCCCGCCGAAAGCGCGCGCGCAGCCCCCCAGCCCGACGCGACCGACATCAGCAAAACGCCCGAAAGCGCCAGCCACGGATTTTTGTACGGTATGAGGCTTAGAATCGCGATGTTGAATACCGCCGCAAGCCCGAAAAAGAGCGCGCAAAGCGCTCCGGAATTTTTCTCGGCGCCTCCGCCTGGACGCCTCCCGTTTTTCAGGCACGCGAACGCCGCTCCGGCGAGCGATACGCAAAAGAGCAGGGCGAGCGGAAGTTCGCCGAAAGTTATCCCCTCGATTTTTTCCAGCCCGAAGAGTTTCAAATAATAGAGCGCCCCCTGCGAATGTTCCGGGCTCGCGGCCTTGCCGGCAAAGTGCGCGTAGCTTGCAAACGCGTCGGCTATTCCCTTTGGATTTGAAAAAAACGACGAATAAAAGAGCGCGAATACCAATGCGAATCCGACGGCGGCGACAGCCGCGCAGGAAAACAGCCGCTTGGGGCTCAAAATCGCCCTCGCGTTTCGCGCGAGCGCGGAGTCGAGCGCGCAGCAGGCGGCCGCCGCGAGGAAAACGGCCGCCAATCCGAGCGGCGCGGTCTCCTTTGTAGCCTGCGCCAAACCCGCGGAAAGCCCGAACAACAGCGCGTTGGCCTTTCCCGGAGCGTTCAAAAACCTCCACGCCGCCGCCGCGCACAAGAGTATCGACAGCGCGAATATGATTTCGTGGACGAAGTAAACCGAATATATCGAACCTATCGACGATACCCAGAAACATGCGAATCCGGCGAGAACCGCCGCAAGCCCGAGCCGGCCTTGCAACAGCCAAAACGCCGCAAAAATCGCGGCGCAAACCGACATCGCAAAATGGCGCAAACGCTCGATTGAAAGCGAATCGGACGGCTTTTTTGCCGGGGCGGCTTTCGCGCCCGCTTGCGGATTCACCTCCGAACTTCCCCCGGAAATTTCCTCCGAACCAGCAGGCGAACCCGCCTTCGGATCCGCCTGCGAGAACGCCGAGCATACTTTGTCGCACAGCAGCGCGTAGTAATAGAGAGTGGGGCCGTGGGGGCCGTCGGGATTGTAGCGGTAGATTCCGCCGTCCAAAAGCTTTGAATATGTGGACGCCTGTTCGGCCTCGTCCGCATGGGCGGCGCGGTTTTCTATGTTGTGCTCGCGCGCGGCGAATCCCCAATACAGCACCGCGGCAAAGAGGGCCAGATATGCGGCGTTTTTCAGCATTTGCCGAAATTTTTGGAGAGTTTTTGCGCCCATTCCTTCGGCGGCTTCACGGGTCTGCCCGCGGTGTCGACGAACACGTGCACGGTGTGTCCGGACACCAACAGTTTCCCGCCGCAGCGGGCCTCGTATTCGACCTT
>CALXMX010000100.1 GCA_944389575.1 uncultured Opitutales bacterium | reverse complement strand
GGACGAATCGTCAAGCTCCTCGAAGAAAACAGTTGCCGAAAAGGAAATAGATGGGGAGAAGGCAAAAAATTTCAGGTTTATGAAGATGCCCGACAATATGCGCGGCAAAGCCACCATTAAAGTGGAGGTTGAAACGGGCGACTTTTAGAGGGGTGGGGCCGGAAATTTTTTCGGGCGCTTTTCGCGTTGCGCGGCCGTTTGGCTGAAGATTTTTTTGAAGGGAAAACTTCAAGTTTGGCTTCGTTTTTTGCGCGGGGCGAAAAATATTTTCAAACTTAAATTCGCGCCTCGCGCGCCTAAAACTTTTTAATATTCTTTAATATCCAAAAGAAGAGCCTTAGCGGTTTCTCTCGCTCTCCGGCCTTCAAATTCGTCTTTAATCCGGCGGACTCCCTGCGGTGCGCGACGTTTGCGCACGTTCGCGCGATATTGCGGATTTCTATTTATTGTTTGTTTGTCGCCCGCGGCGCGAAATTTAATTCAGGCGCGGTTGCGCTGTGGAAATTTTATGAAAAAACCGCATTCAAAAAGGCGTTTCGCCCGGAAAGGCAAGGGGAAGGGTAGCCGCTTTGAACGGCCGTTATCCGCGCGGCGCATAGCGGAATAACTCGGCGTAGGCGCGTCTATTTTTCAAATCTGGCGGAGTTCGCGCTGCGCTGCGCGCGGCGTATTTTAATGCGGAAGTTGCGGTAAAAAAACAGGGGCGGTGCGGATCTAATGCGCGAAGCCAAAAATCCAAAGGCGCAAAAATAAGAATATACAAAGGCAAAAACATGCGGAAGCAAACGCGCTGGATAACCCGGTGCGACGCGTTCCATTTCCAATTTGACGGAATTTGCCCGCGGGGCAATCCGCAATCGGGAGGTACAAGAAACGGGTGTGTGAAAACGGGTATTGAGGGAGCGAAATTGCCGTGGCTACCGGGAAATGCAAAAGGGCTGAAAAGCGCAATAAATTCAGAAAGCGAAAACGCGCCCCATTGATTGCAATGGAGCGCGCCGTAAGAAAATCGGTTATTTTTGGAAATTACTTCTTTTCCTTCCATGGAGCCTGCCGGGGATTTTTGACCAGCGGCGGGAATTTGTAATCCTTTATGAGGGCTTGGAATTTGGCCTTCATATCGCCTTCGACTCCCGCGTCCTTTACGGAGAACGGCTCGAATCCTATTTTCTTATACGCGTCGTTCTTCGGGGTTGTGCCGTCCAATTTCGGATCCGCGATTATGGAGTTGAGATCCTGCTTGAAGTCGCCCTTCCACTTTTCAAAAGATAGGTCGGCAAATGTCACTTCTCCCGCATAGTTCCAATACATGTTGTTGTCGAAAAACGCGAGGTTCGTGGGAATCGGCCTTTTTTCGCGAAGCAGGCGCGCGGGAGACTTGTATACGACTATGTTGTTTTCGAATTTGAATCCGTCTTTGAGCGTCAAATCCTTTCTGCCGCCGGCCTTTCCCTCCCAGCCTTTGAGGCCCATGAACATTCTGCCGCCGAGGCCTATCTGCGAAGTTTCGGCGTTCGCAAAGACGTTGTTTTTGACCGTGCAGTTTTCGCCGTAATGCATGAAGTAGCCGTCCTCCTCCGTGTCGTGGACGTAGTTTTTTGTGATGAGGAATCCCTGGCTTCCCTCGTCGTTGTAAATGCCCCATCCGCCGTAGCGGTGGCGGCGCACTCCGAAAATCTCGTTGCCGGAAATTTCCGAGCCGCGCGAGTCGCCCAAAGTGTAGATTCCGCCCATATCGCACAGTAGGCCGTGGCCGAGGCTGAATATTTTATTGTTCGTTATGCGCAGATTTTTCGTGTTGGTCTTTGCGAATCCCCATGTCCAGCCGGTGGAGACGCCGCTGTAATATCCGTCGAATATGGTGTTGTGGTCGATTGTGATGTCGCCGCACTTCATCGATATTACGCCGATTCCCGCCTTGTCGAAGCGGCCGTAGGCGTTGATGATGTTGTTCTTTATTTCTATATGGTTTGTCTGGCGGTTGCCGTTGGATTCGTCGGAGGTGTGTATTCCGTATATGTCGCTGCTTGAGTGCTCGGTGATTTTGACTCCGCCCGCGCCGAGATCCCACAAGTGCGAATCTTCGACCTCGCAATTTTGGGAGCCCGAGTAAAACGCTATTGCGTATCCGTTCGTGTGGCGCACTTCGCAGTTGGAAAGCGATACTCCGCGCGCAAATTCCACGCGTATGAATCCGCGCGTCGTGGTTGCGCCCTGGCCGCTTTGCTTCCAGCCGGCCCCGGGGCGGCGGGCGCCGTATTCAAAGGCTACGCCGTCTATCTCGACGTCGCGCACGGGATTTTCAGGAGAGTCCCCGAATATGTCGAGAATGCTGTCGACTACCGGATAGTACGCCTTGATGTTGTCGGCCGTCTCGCCCTTCATCGGGCGGTAGTAGAGCGTCTTTGAAGTCTTGTCGAAATAGAATTCGCCGGGCTTGTCGAGCGCCTTGAAAGCGTTGCATATCTTGAAGCGCGGCGCCGTTTCCCAGCGGTAGAACGGGGTTGTCATGGTGTTTTCGACAAGGACCGTCGACGTTTTTGAGTCTGGATTCTTAACGATGTCCAGAACGCGGACTTTGTTGTTGTACCAGACTTCGTAAATGTCGAGGTAGGAGTTTTGGATTTGCTCCTTGGTCAGGCCGTCGAAGAACGCGAGGTCCTCGTTGCGCATTTTGAACGCGGAGCTGTCGAGATTCTTCACGGGCTTTCCGTTGTAGAGCCAGTCTTTGTCGGCCTTGGAGTACATGTAGACGACTTCTTCCGTCTGCGCCACGACGCGGCGTTCGCCGTTTACGAAAAGCGCCTCAACGTCGTCGAAATCCACGCGGGCTTTCAGCAGCTCGCCGTCGGCAGCCCATCCCTCGACTAATTTTCCGCCGCTTATTGTAGCTCCGCTTTTGCCCTTGATTTTCAGTCCGCTGTGGGCGGAGGAAATTTTCAGAGGCTTGTCGACCGAGTAAATCCCCCTCAAGACGAGCTTCTTTTCCGGAGTTTTTGCCGCGGCGTCGATGAGCGCCTGCAAATCCGTTCCGGAGTTGTCGACCTGGCTGCACGCGGCGGCAAAGAGTGCTGCGCAGGCGGCGGATAGCTTTAAGAGCGTCGTATTTTTCATGCGTTTGATTTCCTTTCCCTTAATTCATATATTTTGTTCGCAGCGCGGGCGGCGCGCGGCATTCGCGTTTTACCCATGGCCCGCCTTATTGGCGCGCTATGCGCGAAGATGCAAACGCCGCGCCATTGTCCGCAGATTTTAATTTCGCGCGTGCGAAACAGTCGGGGGAATTTTTGCGGCGCAATAGGGCGGTGTCAACCGTTAAGTTGCTCCGAATCCGTTTGAAAAAATTTTACCGCCGCGCATTTTTTTTAGTTTGAGGCCGCCCGCGCTAATGCCGTCTTATGCCGCGCATTTTAAATTTAGGCGCTTCCCTCGACCTTCTTTAACGTTTAGCGAGGTCGCTTTCAATGGCCGAACCGAAGCGCGAGACGCGGAAAATGTCCGAAAAAAATTTGCGCGCGATTTCTTGCCGAGTTGCGCGCAGTCTTGCGCGCGCGATCTACGCGGTCTATTGGAAACGCGGGCGCGCGCAAAATGCCGAAACTTGCCTGTTCGCTCCTTCTTTCGGCTGTCCGTCCGTCCGCCTGCGCTAATCGCGCACCACGGAGATTACCTTGTAGTTCGAGAGCCGCTTTGCGCCGCCGAGCTTTACAAGCTCTATGAAAAACGCGAGGCATGCGACCTCCACTCCCGCCTGTTCGACTATCTTGCACATGGCCTCGGCCGTTCCGCCGGTCGCTAACACGTCGTCTATCACGGCGATTCTGTCGCCGGGCTTGAAGTCGTCGCGGTGGGCGCAGAGCAGGTCGGTACCGTATTCGAGTTCGTATTCCTCCTCGATGGTCTCGCGCGGGAGTTTCCCCTTCTTGCGGACGGGCATGAACGGCAGGTCCAATTCGTAGGCTATCGCCGGCCCGAAAAAGAATCCGCGCGATTCGGCTGCGAGTATTTTTGTGGGAGACTCGCGCGCAATCATCGACGCCATCTGCCTTATCGTGGATTTGTACGCGTCGGCGTTCAGCATGAGGGGCGTGATGTCCTTGAATACGACGCCGGGTTTGGGAAAGTCGATTATCGACAGTATGTAGTCTCTTGGATCCATTTTCAGAGCGGGTTTTTTGACAAGACGGAGTCCGCGGGCGCCGGCAGCTTATGCGGGTAATCGAGCGTGAAGTGCAGGCCGCGGCTCTCCTTGCGCGACAGCGCGGATTTTATTATGAGCTTGGCCACGAGAACTTCGTTGCGCAGCTCAATCAGGTCCGGTTCGACCTTGAAATTCCAATAGTAGTCCTCTATTTCCTTGAGGAGGTTTTCCACGCGGTTTAAGGCGCGCTCCAATCTCTTTGTGGTGCGCACTATTCCGACGTAGTTCCACATTACGCTCCGGAGTTCGCCCAAGTTGTGCTGGAGCACGACGCGCTCGTCAGAGTCGCGGAAGTCGCCGTCCTTCCACGCCGGAACTTCAAGCTCGGAGTCCGCCGCCGACTTGAGGTATTCGTCAACCGCGCGCGACGCGGCGTCGGAGATCACGACCGCCTCGAGCAGCGAATTGCTCGCTAATCTGTTTGCCCCATGCAGCCCGGTGCACGCCACCTCCCCGCATGCGTAGAGCCCCCGCAGCGACGTCGAGCCGTCGAGCCCCGTCTTGACCCCGCCGCACATGTAGTGGGCCGCGGGAACAACCGGCATGTAGTCTTTCGATATGTCTATTCCGCGCTCTATGCAGTGCTCGTAAATTTGGGGAAAGCGCGATTTGAGCTCCGCGGCGCCTTTGTGGGTTATGTCCAGCCAGACGTGGGGCGAGCCGAGCCGCTTCATCTCGCTGTCGATTGCGCGGGCCACGATGTCGCGCGGGGCGAGGTCCGCGCGCTCGTCGTACTTCTTCATGAAGGCCTCGCCGCGAATGTTTCTGAGCACCGCGCCCTCTCCGCGCACCGCCTCCGAAATTAGGAACCTCTCGCCCGTTTGCGAGTAGAGCGCGGTGGGGTGGAACTGTATAAATTCCAAGTTCGCAACCTGCGCGCCCGCGCGGTAGGCCATGGCGATTCCGTCCCCCGTGGCGATTGTCGGATTCGTGGTGTAGAGGTACACGCAGCCCGTCCCGCCGGTCGCCAGCATTACCGCGCGCGTCTTGAAAGTCTCCACGCGGTTGTTGCGCGTGTCGAATACGTACAACCCGACGACGGCGTCCTCAGCCGCGTTTTTGTCGAGTTTCTTGAGCGTAATCAGGTCTATGGCGAAATGGTGCTCGAATACGGCGATGTTCGGGTTTTCCTCGACGCGCTTTAGAAGCGCCTCCTCTATCGCGCGGCCGGTGTAGTCTTTTACGTGCAGAATGCGGCGCTTTGAGTGGCCGCCCTCGCGCCCCAGCGCGGGAGTGCCGTCCTCCAAACTGGTAAACTCCACGCCGTTTTCAACGAGGTCGCGAATCTGTCCGGGGCCGGCGCTGACTATTGCGCGGACGGCGTTTTCGTCGCACAGGCCGTCGCCGGCTATGAGGGTGTCGCGCACGTGGGAGTCGAAGTCGTCGGTTTGGCTCGTGACGCTCGCTATGCCGCCCTGCGCATGGTTTGTATTCGTGTCGGAACGCTGCTTTTTAGTGACTATGGCGACCCTCCGGCCGAGCTTTGCCGATTTCAGCGCAAAGCTCAATCCGGCTATTCCGCTCCCCACAACAACTATGTCGAATTTCATTTTGGCAAAAAAATTCCCCTTCACCCCGCCGAAAAAGCGGCGGATTGCATTGATAAAAACGGGCGCCGGCTCATATCCGAATGTTGTCGATAAGCCTCGTCTGCCCGAACCACACCGCGATTGAGATTCTGGACTTCCCGGGCCTGACCTCGGATATCGGAAGCGACGTCATGTCGTCCACTATCTCCGCGTAGATTACGCGCGTCTTTGCGTTCGTGACGGTGTTGATGACCAGCGCCTTTATCCTGTCCACGTTCATGCAGCCCTCGTCGGCGAGCTTCTTGCCCGCCAGAAGCGCGCGGTATATGCGCGCCGCCCCGAGCCTTTCGTATGTGTCCAAATACTTGTTGCGCGAGCTCAAGGCCAGGCCGTTTTCGTCCCGCACAATCGGGGCGCGCAGTATTTTTACGTCAATGGACAGGGCGCG
>CALXMX010000099.1 GCA_944389575.1 uncultured Opitutales bacterium | reverse complement strand
CGCCTGTGATTGCCGTAAGTTTTTTCATTTTGACTAATCGTCGTGAAATAATAGCGTTTCTATATAAAAAATATGCGCGCGTATGCAAGCCATTTTCAAAAAATTGGGAATTTATGTCCATGTTCCTTTTTGCGCGAAGGCGTGCGCGTATTGCCGTTTCTACAAGCGCGTTCCGACCCCCCTCGACATTCGCGCCTATCTCGACGCGATGCGCGCCGAAATTGATTTGACGCGCGCGGAGGCCGAAAGTTCCGGGCCCCCCGGAGACTGCGGCGGATTTTTGCAAGATTGCGACCCCGTTCTGAACCTCAGGCCCGCTCCCGTTCGCGCGGACACGGTGTTTTTCGGAGGAGGAACGCCGACGGTTTTGAGTGAATCACAGCTTGAGGAGCTTGCGCGAATGCTCGCGCCGTTCGGCGCGCCGTCGGAGTGGACTGTCGAGGCGGCTCCGACCGGTTTGACTCCGGGCAAGCTTAAGCTGCTCAAAAGCTTGGGCGTGACGCGAATATCCCTCGGCGTGCAGAGCTTCAGCGAAAAGACGCTCGCGGCTCTGGGGCGCTCGCACGCGCCTTCCGCCGCGCGCAGGGCGATAGAAATAATAGCGGACGCCGGTTTTGAGCACTTCGGGATAGACATGATATTCGGGGCGAAGGGGCAGTCGCGCCGCGAGTGGGAGGACGATCTCGATACCGCCGCGAGCCAGCCGGTTGACCACATAAGCGCGTACTGCCTCGAATTTGAAAGCGCGACTTCCGCGTGCGCGGGGCGCGCCTCGGGCCGCTTCGGCGACCTCCCAAGCCGCAAGAGGGAGGGCGAACTCTATGAAATCGCCATGGACAGGCTGGAGTCTTTGGGATTTTCGCAGTACGAAATTTCAAACTACTCCAAGCCCGGCGGGCGCTGTCTGCACAATCTCTGCACGTGGAACATGGCCGCCTGGATAGGCCTCGGCCCGTCGGCGGCAAGCCAGTGGCGCGCCGAGCGCAGGCGCAATCCGGTGTCGCTCGAGGCGTGGGCGGACGGAATCGGGAAGGGCGCTCCCGTCAGGGAAGATGTCGTAAGGCTCACCGCGCAGATGCTGTTTGCCGATTCCATAATATTCGGCCTGCGAATGTCCGACGGGGTGAACATTTCGGAATTGTCGCGGCGCTTTCCGGAGATAGACGCGTCGCCCTA
The DNA here is from genome assembly GCA_944389575.1 of uncultured Opitutales bacterium. Classification (GTDB taxonomy): domain Bacteria; phylum Verrucomicrobiota; class Verrucomicrobiia; order Opitutales; family Intestinicryptomonadaceae; genus Merdousia. The sequence goes on along the minus strand of CALXMX010000099.1, from coordinate 6,109 downwards.
TCTGGATACTGCGGAAAAACTCCGCCGGGAGGGGCTGTTGGAAGCGCGCGACGGCTCAATCAAGTTGACGCGCCGCGGTAAGCTCTTGGCGGACGCGGTCGCCGTGGAGTTTTTGTAGGGGGGGGGAAGCTCTCCCTTATAGTGGGCTTTTTCTCCGGTTTTACAGCCGAGGGGCAGAATGAAAAATGAATAATGAAAAGGGAAAGCCCCTTTTTCATTTTTCACTCTGCGCCGCGGCCGCTGTTCCTGTCCTGTTCCTATCGCTACCCTTACTGTTCCTTGTAGTAGCGCACCCAGTCTATCTCGTAGCGAGCGGGGAATATGGCGTCGTCTATGCCTTTTTGCCCGCCCCACGAGCCGCCTATTGCGAGGTTTATAAGCAGATACATCGGCTTGTTGAAGTGCCAGTGTTCGGGGTATCTGTCGTCCTTTTTGTATTCGCCGATAAATTCGCCGTCGTAGAAAAATTTTAGCGCGTCCGGATACCACTCGAGCGCGTATGTGTGCCAGTCTTCGTAGTTCTCGAAGATTTTTTTCCAGCCCTTGGGAATTGGGTGCTTGCCGTTTTTGTCGAGCCTGATGCTGCCGTATGTGTGAACGTTGGCCTGAAAGCTCTTGGGATTGAATCCCACCTGTTCCAATATGTCTATCTCTCCGCATTTCGGCCAGCCGACCTTCTTTATGTCCGTTCCCATCATCCATATCGCCGGCCACGTTCCCCTGCCTTTGGGAACTTTCGCGCGGACTTCGACGCGCCCGTACAGAAAGTCGAATTTTCCCAGCGTGTTCACGCTGCCCGACGTTATTTTCCCGTCGGCCGCCTTGTGCGCCTCTATCGTCAGTATGCCGTTTTCCCTGCGGACGTTCTTTGAATCTTCGCGGGTGTAGAATTGCGCCTCCTTGTTGCGAATGTATCCTTCCTCGTAGCCCCACTTCGAGCCGTCGAGCATTCCGCTTCCGTCGAATTCGTCCGACCAGACGAGGCGGTTTATCTTTGGGTTGTAGTCGTTGTCCGCTGCGGCGGAAAAAGCCGGCGCGAGCGCGGCGCAAATGAAAACCGATGCAAGTAATCCCCTCTTCATGAATTATAGGATAACCCGTGTGTTATTGTCTATCAAGCATATTTTATATCTTTGTTTCCGCGCGCATTTTCGGCGGCGGGCGGCGTCGCATTTACGATTGCATTGCCGCGTCGGCGCGGGAATGGAGCGACAGGGCGCGCGGCGGCGTTTCAAAATTTTTGCGGGGAATATCGGTGTGTGGTGTTTTATGTGTAGCGGCGTTTCAAATCGCTTTGCGGTGGGGGAGGGATATCGGCGTGCGGCGCGCGGTGTTCGGCGTTTTACGCGGGACGTTCTGCATTTTATGCGCGGCATTTGGCGTTTTGCGCGCCGCGTTTTGTGTTCGTTGTGTGGTTTTTATGCGCGGCGGCGTTCGCGCGTTGTTTAGGCGGGAAGTGCAAGCGGCGGAATATTCCTAAAATCAAAGCGCGATAATGGCTGTTAGTTTGCATTCGCAGTCGCAAAAAAAGGTGGATTGCGCGGCGGAAAAATCTTTGCGCTTTCGGGATAGTCCGCGCATGCGCCCGCGAGCCTTCCAGCCTTCGCGCGCTCTCCCCGCCGATAGCGGCGACGTTTAGAAATTTTTGCGGGGAATATCGGCGTGCGGTGTTTTATGTGTAGCGGCGTTTCAAATCGCTTTGCGGTGGGGGAGGGATATCGGCGTGCGGCGCGCGGTGTTCGGCGTTTTACGCGGGACGTTCTGCATTTTGTGCGCGGCATTTGACGTTTGGCGCGCCGCGTTCGGCGTCTTGCGTTTTGCTTGCGGGATAAAATAAAAAAATGTTCGGCGGGGTAAGTCGGATTTTCATTGCCTAAGACTGCCTCTGCGAATAGTGAACGGCGATGAAAGGAACGCTCGTATGGAAACGGAAAAAATGAAGGTTTTGGCGGGGAAGCTGTATGACGCCAACCGCGATGCGGAACTGTTGGCCGAACGCGCGGCGTGCGCGGACATAACGTATCGGTTGAATTCGCTGCCCCCCTCCCGCTCGGAGGAGCGCGCCGGCATTCTGCGCGGGCTGTTGGGAAAAGCCGGAAAATGTTTTACGATTATATCGCCCTTCTTTTGCGACTACGGGTACAACATAGAAATCGGCGAAAATTTTTTTATGAATTTCAACTGCGTCATTCTCGACGCGGCGAAAGTGAGGTTTGGAGACAACGTGTTTGTGGCTCCGAACTGCGGATTCTACACCGCCGGCCACCCGCTGGACGTTCGTCGGAGGAATATGGGGCTTGAATACGCGCGCCCCATAAGGGTTGGCGACAACGTTTGGATTGGCGCGCATGCGTGCGTATTGCCGGGCGTGGATATCGGCGACAACTCCGTAATAGGCGCCGGAAGCGTTGTGACTGAAAGCGTGCCGGGCGGCGTATTGGCTGCGGGCAATCCTTGCAGAATAATTAGAGAGCTGACGGCGGAGGATATGGCGGAGTGCGGAAAGGGCGGTTTGTAGAAGGAAAAATTTTTGAGCGCCCGCGCGTCCGGATCCGGCAGTGCCGGGGGATTGGGCGATAGCGGCGCGTTTGCGGCTTTGCGCGGCGCAGAAAAATTAAGGGCGAATGCGGTCGGCCGTTTCCGCAGTGAAAACGAAGTGACTGGATTCTCCCTTGCCGCCCTTTGGAGAGCTGGCCGGACTAAGGTTTGGAGAAATCGTCCGGATAGTCGTACGCGGCGAAGGGGGAAATCTCCGCGATGTTTTGCCGCCGTGCGCCGCCCGCCCGCCGCCGCCCGGCGGCGCGCAGTTTTTATTGCGCAATTTTTGCCGCGCAATTTTCGCGGCGGGGCGGAAAGGGCGTGAGAGGATCCGCCCGCATTGTTGCTCCGCCGCGTTTTCGCGCATGGCCATGCGCGCCGCTTATGCGCGCGCCGTTTGTTGGGAAGATTGTCTATTAACGCGCCTTAACGCGCCGCTTATAAGCTCTATTCGTCCATATTCCGCTTTAGGGCGAAAAAGGTTTTCAGCATTTTCAGGCAGTCCTCCCTCAACACGCCGGAGGAAACTTGGAGCGAATGGTTGAGCGTGGAGAGGTCGTGAAATTTCATTGCCCCGCCGAGAAATCCCATTGAGGGATCCTCCACGGCGTAAACCGCCCGCGTCAGGCGCGACATTACGCATGCTCCCGCGCACATTGGGCACGGCTCTTTAGTGACGTAGATGGTCGCCCCGTTGAGCCGCCAGCCGCCGAGCTTCATCGCGGTTTGGGTGATGGCCAGCATTTCCGCATGCGCCGTCGGGTCGCGCGCGGATTCCACCATATTGTGGGCGGCGGCGACTATCTCTCCGCCGTATTCCACCACGGCCCCGACGGGGACTTCGCCGCTCGCCCACGCCTTGAGAGCCTGATTGTAGGCCAGTTTCATGAAAAATTCGTCGTCGCGCGACAAGTACGACGGGCGCATCGGCGCGAACGGGCATGGCGGAACGGTTTTTGCCGGCATTTTGGCGGTATTTGCGAGTTTTTAATGTTGACTATGTTGCGAGAAAAACAAAATTATGAAGTTTTTACAGTAAAAAATCAAAAAAGCATGGCAGACGATTGTGTTGAAATAGAGGGCAAGGTCGTGGCGGTTTTGCCCGGCACGATGTTCAGGGTCGAGATAGCGAACGGACATCGGGTACTTGCCCACATATCGGGCAAGCTTCGCAAGAACTTCATCAAGCTCACGGTGGGCGACAAGGTGAAGATGGAGATGTTCCCGCAGGATTTGGAAAAGGCGCGCATTGTTTACCGCCTGAAAAATTCCGACGCTCCGAGGCCGGCTATGCCTCCGCGTCGCAGCTACGGCCCGCGCCGTTAGGCGGCATGTATGGCTGTCCGGTCTGCCAGCGCGGATTTTGGCGGGGGAGAGCGCGGCGCGCGCGCGCGCAGACGGGGGCTTTCGCGCAATCCGGCGTTTGTGGGTTGCGCGCTTTTTTTTGCTTTGGCGGCGCTTTCGTTCGCGTCGCTTTCGACCGGGTCCTCCGGAGCGGATTTCTCGCTGCCATTCGATATATTGTTCGGCGGAGAGGTGGGGCCGTCGGCGGAGTTGATTTTTTTTCAGATACGCCTTCCGAGGCTGTGCGTCGCGCTGATTGCGGGGGTGTCGCTCTCGCTTGCGGGGGCGACGATGCAGGCGCTGTTCCGCAATCCGCTTGCCGATCCTTCGGTTATGGGTGTGTCCGCGGGGGCGGCGTTGGGCGCGGTCGTGGCCATGAGCTTTTTCGGCGGAGCGCTGTCGCTGGTGTCGCTGCAGATTGGGGCGGTTGTGTTCGGATTGGCGGCGACGGCGTTCGTCTGCGCGCTCGGGCGCGGCGGTACAATACTTTCTTGCCTGCTCGGGGGAATCGCTGTAAACGCGCTTTGCGGCGCGGTCGTGGGGTTCTTTCTCTATTCTGCGCGCGAGGCGGGATTGAAGAGCTACATATTTTGGATGCTCGGCTCGCTCGACAACGCCGACTGGAACTCGATAGCGCACGCTTCGCTCGTGTCCGTGCCGGCGTGGATTGCCGTTATGGCGTGCGCGCGCGGGCTGAACGCGCTCCTTCTCGGGTGGGAGCAGGCGTACCACAGCGGGGTGCGCGTGAAGCTGCTTTGGCGCGCGTGCGTTGCGGCCACTTCGCTGATGACGGCGGCCGCGGTGTCGATATGCGGCATAATCGGGTTCGTGGGGCTGGTCATACCGCACATAATGCGCCTCTGGACGGGACCGGACAACCGACGGCTGCTTCCGCTTTCCGCGCTTGCCGGCGCGTTGCTGATGGTCGGGGCGGATTTGCTCTCCCGCGCGGCGAATCCCGCGGATCCCGTTCCAATCGGCGTGATAACGTCGCTTTTGGGCGTTCCGTTTTTCATATTTTTGCTTAAGTTTGGAAAGGGCGAAAAATGATAGAGGCCAGGTGCGTCTGCGTAAATTACGGCGGGCTGAACGCGCTAAACAACGTCAGCCTGACTATGTGCGACGGCGAATTTACTGCGGTCTTGGGCGCAAACGGCGCGGGAAAGAGTACCCTTTTGAAAGTCCTGACGGGATTTTTAAGGCCGTCGTCCGGCGAAGTTTTTTTCGGCGGAAAGCCCCTCCGGGAAATATCCGCGCGCGGCCTTGCGCTGCGCCGTTCGGTGTTGGAGCAGGAGGCGCATTCCGAATTCGACTGCACCGTGTTTGAGATGCTTTCGTTCGGGGGATTTGCGCGCGGCGGAGTTTTTTGCGCTGCGCCGGGCGAGGGCGGACGGATTTGTGCGGCGTTGGAGAAGGTCGGTCTCTCCGGAGCGGAGGGCAGAAAATACTCGGAGCTTTCCGGCGGGCAGAAGCGGCGCGTCCAGCTTGCGCGCGCCATATTCCAGCTGGAGGACGGAGGGGACATGGCGGGAAAGGGGCTCTTTCTCGACGAGCCTTCCGCGGGCCTGGACCCTTCGCATGCGCATTGCGCCATGCGCGCGGTCGGCGAGATGTGCGCGCGCGGAGTTTCGGTGTTCGCGGTTTTGCACGACCCCAATCTCGCGCTTGCCTATGCCGACAAATGCCTTCTCTTAAAGGGGGGAGAGCCGTTTATGTTCGGGCGCGCGGAGGAAGTTCTTACCGCGCAAAACCTGTCGGAAATATACGACTCCGAATGCGAGGAGGTTTTTACCGCGCGCGGGAAATTCGTGGTTTTTCCCGGAAAGGGCGCATTAAGGCGGGCTTAATTTTTCCTTAGAGCCGGATTTTGCGCGCGTCGAAATGAGGCGCTTTGGCGATCGGCATGGAACCGGCAGATCAACATTGAACCGGCAGATCAACATTGAACCGGCATAAAAAAAGGCCGCCCGAATTGGACGGCCCCGAACTATGTATGATCCCCTAAAATTCTTTCGCCTATCCGCCGCCTACTTGCGCCTTCTTTTGTACGCGGCAAACGCAATCGCCGCAAAGCCGAGCATCGCCGCCCATTCCGCGGGCTCCGGGACTGTGTAGGTTATGTACAAGCCGTCGGCGGCGTTCTGGGCGGTGAAGTAATACAGCTCGCCGTAGTAGTCGTAAACCAAGTAGTCGCCCGTGGTGGTAAAAGTTATTCCGCTTTCGGCAG
>CALXMX010000098.1 GCA_944389575.1 uncultured Opitutales bacterium | reverse complement strand
ATTTTTTGCCCATTCAAAGTATTCTTCGTAATCCGTTCGGAAGTACATCTTGCAGCCTACGCGGCAAAACTGCCTTATGTAGTCGAGAAATTCTCCGCGGATTAGTCGCCTTTTATGGTGCTTTTCCTTCGGCCACGGATCTGGAAAAAAAATGAAAATTTTATCGAGGCGGACATCGAGCGGCATTGCCTCCAAAAATTCCATTGCCTCCGCCTTTACAAAAAAGGCGTTTTCGGCCCCCTTGTTTTTGGCGCGGCGCCTTCCGTCCTCTATGCGCTTGCTTATGAGGTCGATGCCGACGCACACTTCGCCCGGAAATTTCGCGGCGTACGAACTCAGGTAATGGCCTTTGCCGCAGCCTATTTCAAGGGTTATGTTTTTCGAGCGCTCAAAAATCGGGGCGCAGGTGGTTTTTAAGGCCGCCACGCGTTCGGCGCGCCTTTCAAGTGCCTCTTGAAGGCTCATTTTTGCTCTTGCTCTTTGGCTTTATTGGCGGCGGCGAGCTTCGTGTACTTCTTCGCCCAATATTCGAGCCCCTTCTGGGTCTCTTCGTCGAGCGCCTTTATGACTTTTGCCGGCGAGCCGAATACGAGCGAACCCGCGGGAACGACCGTGTTCTTTGTGACGAGCGCGCCCGCGCCGACTATCGAGTGGTCGCCGATTACAGCTTTGTCCAGAATTATGGAGCCCATGCCGATTAGGCAGCCGTCGCCTATTGTGCAGGCGTGGATTATCGCGCCGTGGCCGATTGTGGTGTTTTTGCCAATCTTAACCCCGGCGTCGTCGGCCAAGTGGACCATTGTGCCGTCCTGGATATTGGAGTTTTCACCGAGTTCTATCGAATTTATGTCGGCTCTCAAGACGCAGCCGGGCCATACGCTGGCGTTTTTTCCGATTTTAATGTCGCCCATTAAAACCGCGTTTTTGCTAACATAAGCCGTAGGGTCTATCTGCGGATCCTTGCCGAGATATTTTTCCAATCTTTCTTCAACTGTCATATCTTAAAAATTTTAATTTATTGCGCGGCGGATTGCCGCACCTTTGGGGTTGGGGCTATTCTTAAAGGGCGATGATTCCCTTTTCGCCGGTTCGTATGCGGTACGCCTGCTCGACGGGGATTATGAAAATTTTTCCGTCGCCGATTTTGCCCGTGTGGGCGGATTTCATTATTGTCTCGACAACTTTGTCTGCCATGTCGGAAGGCACGCATATATCAAGGACGATTTTGGGGAGGAGTTCGGCTGTGTATTCGCTGCCTCTGTATATCTCGGAATGTCCCTTTTGGCGTCCGAACCCTTTGACTTCGGTCACCGTCATTCCCTCGACGCCTATGTCGGCGAGAGCCTCTTTTACTTCGTCGATCTTGAACGGTTTTATAATCGCTTTTATGAGTTTCATATTTTTTTAGGGTTGTATTTAAATAATCGGCGCGGCGAGCAAAAATGTCAAATACAAACGGGTAGGGCGTCTCTACAGCGGCCGGCTTTATCTATTCTTAATCTGAAAAAACAGATTTGGAAATTGGCGCCGCCGCAGTGGACTGCTTAGATTTTATTTATGTCTATTTCCGGCATTTTGACTTTCGGAAGCTCGTCTTTGCCGCCTTCGGCGCCTTCCGGAGACTTCATTTCCCGAATGTGTTCGAGCAGCGGGCTTAGGACTTCGTAAGAAACTTTCGGAATATCCCCGTGCTGGAGGGCCCATGCGCAGTATTGCTCTACAAGCGGATACCTGCTTGCGTTTATCGCAACGGTTTTCAGCGCGGCCTTGTAGAGCCTGCCGAACATGTATTTATCCCACTCTTCGCGGGTTTTTGGCGCTTGTCGCTTCTCGGCGAGCCCGTCGGCAAAGGCGGCGTCCTTCGCGTGGGAAAGTATGTTTAGTATGCGGCGTATCGGCCTGTACGTTCCGTTGGCGAAAAACTCGCCCCAAAGCATGTCGATTTGCGCCGCTCCCAGGAACGGATCCCATTTCCCGTATGGATTCGGCATTTTAAAAGTGCGTATCTTTTTCTGGTACTGCTTTTCCACCTCTGTGAGCTGGGAGTCGTCCACGGCTTCGGCGTCGAGTAGCGCGAGTATCAGTATGAACTTCGCGCGGTTTATGTCGGACATCGATTTAAAGCCGTCGCGGATTTGGCTTATCAAAAACATATTTTTTTTGAACGCCGCCTTTATAAAACCGAGGTACGTGTAGTTTAATGAGTTTGGAGCGCCCTTCTGCTCGAGATCGAAATCGTTTGAAAATACTATCGAGTACAGTATCTCGGGCGAGGGTTGCAAAGAGTAGGCGCGGACGTATTCCGCCACCAACTTTTTATCGGCAAAGGTTGCGGGTACGGACCATTCGGTTAGCCGAATATGGTTTTCGTACTCGGAGGTTTCGCCGGATATTTTGTCTTTCGCTGACATTTTAAATTTGTAAAGCCCCTCGGAAAAACGCCTGTCGAGCTTGAAGTCTATAACGTCGGGGCAGGCGACTATTATGTCGTCGGAGACTTTTGTGCCGTCGAATTTGGCGTCCCTGACGAGGTCGGTCGATTTCCCGTCGGGGGATTTCATCGTTATTGTGTACGACATCTCAAACTTGCCGTCCTTAACCTTGGCGTTGTTTGCGAACGGGAAGAGGGAAAATTCTTGGTTGAAAAATATTTTCTTCAACTCCGATATGTGCGGGGCGGCGTTTGCGGGGACGTTGAACCACCATTCCATGGAAGGGTCTTGAATGCTGACGTACAGCATTGCGGCGAATGCGTCGCGCTTAGGTTGCGTTTGCGGAGCGGCGGGAGCTTGTTCCGCCTTTTTCTGAGCTTCTGTGTTCGCGGGGGCTTGCGCCGCATTTTTCTGGGCTGCCTGATTTGCAGAAGGGGCCTGCGCATTATTTTTTGTAGTAGCCGATGCGGCGGGAGCTTGTTCCGCCTTTTTGGGCGCCGCCGGGTTTGCGGCTGCCTGCGTTTGCGCCGACAGTGCCGCGGCGAGCAGAAGCGATGCTATGGAAATTATTTTTTTCATCGTTGATGGGAGATGCGGGGTTTATTTATATTCTGCCTTCGGATTCTAAAAATTCGCGGACGGTTTCCATGTCCTCTTTATACGTCACGCCCTGCCACCGCTCTGGGGTAGGCATTACGGCGACTTCGGCAAATTTCTCCGCAACGGCGTCGTCCACGGCTTTCGGAAGGTAGTATTCGGCCTTTGCGTCGCGCGAATTTTTCGAGAGAAATTTGTCGAAGCCTATTCCGAGCCTTTCCATAAATTCTTTCGGGAATGCCCAGAAGTTGAGCGAAGTAAATTCGTCGCCGGAAAATCTCGCGCCTTCGGCGTCTTCAACAAAGCTTTTTCCGTCTGACGACGTCTTGCCCGACAACCCTGTGTGCTCGCGGATAGATATCAGTTTAAGATTTTCGTCCACGGCGCATATCCCGCGCGAAACCCCGCCGTTCTTTGAAAGCGTATTTTTTAGTCTGTATCCGGCGAGCGCGTATCTGCGCGGATTGGGCGGCTGCAAAAATTCGGCGGCCTGCCCGTAAACGCCCGACCCGTAATAGTCGTCTGCATTTATCGCCAGAAACGGCTCCGAAATTTCGTCTATGCAAGCGAGCACCGCATGCCCCGTGCCCCACGGCTTTGTTCTGCCCTCGGGTAGCGGCTGGCCGGATTCGTCCTGAAAAACGTAGCGGACGTCCGTTTTGTTCTCGTATTTTCCTGAGACGCATTTCCTGAAAATTTTTTCGATGTCGCGGCGTATGACAAAGACCGCTTTTGTAAATCCGGCGGCGAGGGCGTCCTCCAAGGCGAAGTCGAGCATCGTCTTGTTCTCCGGCACGAATTTTGCGGCTTGTGTTAGGCCGCCGAAACGGCTTCCCATGCCGGCCGCCATTGCAATTATAGATTTGTTCATACGCGTATTTTGTGGGTGAAGATATGGGTTATTGCGGCAGCGCTTGCGTCGGATTCGTCGGGCGGCAGAATGTTTTGCATTTGCAGAAAGGCCATTACGGATCTTCCAACTTGCTCTTTGCTCGCCCTGCCGTAGCCGATTACCGCCTGTTTTATGCGCAGCGGGGGGTATTCGTAAACTTCCCTCCTCCTGTACGCCGCCGCCGCTATTGCCGCCCCCCTCGCCGAGCCGAGAATCATGGCCGTCTTGAAGTTTTGTACGTACACGCTCTGCTCTATCGAGACCCAGTCCGGGGAATAAAGGTCTATCATTCTGAGTGTCCTTTCAAAAATTGCGGCGATGCACTCTGCCATTGAAAGCGACGGGTGGTTGCGCACTGTTTCGGACTCGACATAGCGCATTTTGCCACCGCCGAGCGCCTCTATGACGGCGAGGCCCGTTCCGCGCAAGCTCGGGTCTATCCCCAAGACCATTCCGCAAATTTGCTCGCCGCCGATAGCGTGCGCGGCGGCGTCGATTTTCCGGCGCATGTATGCCGAACTGCGCGCTGAAATCGCGTCGGCTGCCTCGGACGTCCATGCTCCGCTCTTGCTGCGGGATTTTGCAGAACTTCCTTCAAGTATTTGCGCGGTCCAGAGTTGTCTCGAAGATTTTGCCATTTTTAAGCTCGCACTTTCAAAAAAGTTTTATGCTATTTTTTTATTTTTAAGCGGCGTTGCAAGCGAATATGCCGCATAGTACGTTTTTTCGCGCGAAGGGGAGGGAGTAGTGTGGGCAAAAAAAGCTTGTGGGGAAAACAGCGCAAGCGTTTTTTTGCGCGCAGTGGCGGGGATAGCCGGCGTTTTGTCTTTACAGAAGCGGCGCGCAATGCGATTATATAGGTATGGGCATAAAAGCGGTTTACAGGCTCGTAATACTCATGCTGTGCGCGCTGTTAGCGTTTTCGGCGGCGATGTCGTATGTGGGCTGGCGAAACATGCGCGAGGAAAATACGGAGCTGGAGCTGAGCAGGCAAAGGCTCGCGGAGCAAAAGAAAAATCTGGCCGACGAGAAGGCGTACAAGGAGGAATATTTTAACAGGCTCTTGTACGACGAATACTTTGCCGCGCGCAAAATCCGCGAGAAGCTCGGATTGGCGAGCCCCGACGAAATTATATTCAGGTTTGAGGATTCAACTCCTACGTCTGCGGATACTGACGAGCCCAGCATTCCCATGCCGGAAGCCGGAGAAGCCGAGATGTCGGCAGAGCAGAAGGCCGAGCGCGACGGAGCCTCCGATTTGCGCAAGACGCTTTTTGAGCGAATATTTTTTAGTCTGAGAAATTCGGGCGGAGACGGCGATGAAGCCGAAGAAGACGGTGAAGCAGGCGAAGATTCCGAGACTTCCGACGCCGCCGATACCGTTGCGGTAGGCGGTGGCTTATCTTCTGAGGCAACTCACAAGGTGGATAGGACGGAAAACAAATCCGGCGGGGAAATCGCGGATAAAGCAGAAAAACGCCCGTCGGCCAAAGTGCGGCGGGAGGGTGGCATAAAAATGCCGTCCGGCACAAAACCAATAATATTCCGCAATATATAATTTTATTATGTCGACAGTAAAGGCATGGTGGCGAAAAGCCGACGAAATGGTGCTTGCATTCTCGCGCGATAT
>CALXMX010000097.1 GCA_944389575.1 uncultured Opitutales bacterium | reverse complement strand
TCGTAAAAATATTCCCTTTCCCCATCGGGAGATTCCATTTTTATCAGCTGGTTACCAGTGTCGTATGCGTATTTATAAGTCTTTTTTCCTATTCGCTTTTCAAGTATATTTCCCTGTTTGTCGTAAGTGTAATATTCGTTCTTTTCTGGCGTTGCGGCATATTCGACGCTCGCAAGCCTGCCGGCCTTGTCGTATTTGTAATACCTTGCGTCGCGCTCTTTATCTTTTGACGTAAATATGTTCTTCTTTGGAAGTTCATATGCTGGAATCTCAATCTCTTTTACCGTTTCCTGGTCTGCCTGAGCTGCTTTTTCGCCGTGGAAGACGTTTTGCGCGCTTTGTTCCTCGAGCGTATCGAGTATGAATTTCTCCACTTCTCCGCCGTTTGCGCATATTACAACGTGGTTTAATAGAGACAATAGAATGAATATTTTTAAGTTATTCATAATATTTTCTACCTCTTATAATTCTAAATTATTAGCGCAATTTGTCAATATGTTTCTTGAGGGATTCGTCCTCTTTCCCGAATAATACGGAATGGGATAAAATGGGGAGAATAAGGGGGCGGGCGTCTTTCGCCTTAGAGCGCCAGTGCGTTCTTAAAAAATTTTAAAATATTAAGGCACTGAAAGCGCATCGGTTTTATTTTGCGCCGTTAGCGTCGTTAGCGGAATCAAAGTAGGAATATAATAGAGGGAGATGGTGGTGGGGGATATTTCCTATTTATTTTTCGGCGTTTGGCATATAGCAGATACATTGCGGCGCGTGCGGATATAATATAAATAATATTGCCAATATTGTCGGTGGCGGAATAACGGCCGCGCAAATTGATGGCGGCATAAATTAACAGTCGCGCAAAAACGCGGCTTTGGGCGATATTTCAAATCGACAACGCCGCAACCGCCGCAACTTATAATATTCGGCATTCCCTTATAATTTGCCGAAAGTTGACTGCCGGCAGAAAATTGACCGCCGGCATTGTGACGAAATAGTTTTTCTGAAGCCGGCTTTCCCCCGCATTTGTCGAAGTTGACCGATAGGGACTCGAACCCCAACAAAAGGTGCCAGAAACCTTTGTGCTACCATTACACCATCGGTCAATTTTTAAACGGATATTTTTTCGTATTATTTTGCGCGGTTGTCAATATTTATTTGTCGGGTAAGGCGGCTTGCGCGGCGGCGATATTTTTTGTCTTGCCCGAGCGGGGAAAGATGGCTTTTTTATTTTCAATACGGGTTATTCCTTGTAATGATGAGGGCAGTTTGCGCATATGTGGCGGGGATTGTGGGACTGGCGTTTGCCGCGCATGTTCTTTCGGCGCTTCCGCGCGGATTCATACCTCCGCCGCAAATAACCTTGCCCGGACAGCCTGCGGACGATTCCGCCGGCGCAATCAAGAGCGAAGGCGGCGCTTCTGCCGCCAGAAAATCGCCCCTGGACATATTGGGCTTTTGGACGATTCCCGACAAAGACAAGAACAACGCTCCGGAGAGCGTCGTGTATTTTTACGTCAACAAAGATGACGGTCGCGTCTATTGTAAAATGATAGCAATTTACGACGGCGACAAAATCGTCGACACCCTCGAAAAGCCCGTCGAGCGCGCCAAGGGCATAAGCGGTTCCCCTTTTTTGTGCGGATTGGATTTCATTTTCGGCCTGGAGAAAAACGGGCCGAACAGGTATTCGGGGCATGTCGTCAACCCGGACGACGGTTCAATTTACCGCTGCCACGTTTGGGTTGACACATCTTCGGGACGCCTTGTGGTGCGCGGGGAATTGCTGGTGTTCGGCGTGAACGAATATTGGGACGCCTTCGACAAAAAGGACTTGCCGTTCAAGTTCAATGCGGAAAATCTCACTCCGAACACGCCGTTCAAGGAGTAGGGGTATTGGCCGAATGCTTCCGCCCGCGCGGGCTGGGCGAAATTTATTGCATTGCGTTGCTCAATCTTATTGCGTCGCGCCGCTCAATCCAGTCTGAGCAGTTCGTTGGCGGCCAGCCTCGCGTAGATTCCGTTGCTTGGATTTTTCGATATTTCCTCCAGTACCTTGCGGGCGTCGGCGGGTTTGCCTGCGGAAATTTGGGCTTGGGCCAGATTCAGTCCGGCCTGCGCGCGGAACGAGGCGTCTACAGACGCGTTTGCGAACACGTCGCCAAGCTTTCCGATTCCGGCGTCCGGCGATGTCATATATTCGCTCATGGCCTCGCCGAGCAGCGCGCGCCCGAAGAGCACGGTGGATTTGAGCGCCTTTGCGCTTTGGGCGTACATTTGCTTGGCCTCGGCGTATTTTTTCTCCGAATAGAACTTGTCGGCCGATTCGAGCATGGCCAGCGCGCCGAGCTTGGTGCCGGCGTTTGACTTTGCGAAGTTGTGCAAATCGTTGGTCGAATGCGCAATTTCGTATCCGGAAGCCATGGACGAGGCGCGGTTTGCCGTGTACATCTTCCAGCCCTGCACGCCGACAATTATTGCGAGCGCGGCGGTGACTGTGAGTATTATGAAATTGCGGTTTCTCTTCCAGTACAGCCAAACCTTGTCGTCAAAGTCGACATTTTCGAGGTCTTCGTCAAGCACGACGGTTTTGCGTTCGTCCACGGCGGAAATTTTCCCGTTGAGTATGTCTTCCGGGATTTTGTTTTTCGCCGCATGCGGCCCTCTTTTGAAACTGTTGTCGCTCATAGATAATTGCGAATTACGAAACCACATTTCCCAATTTCAATCAAGACAAAAAAATCCTTTGTTCGCTTTGTCCGTCCGGCCGCTTTCGGCTTGCGGCAAACTGGCGCGCCGCAGGACATGCGCGCGCGGTGCCGACAGGCGGCATGGGAAGTCTGCGCGCGTTAAATTTTAGCGGTAAATTCCCGGCGCCTTTTCCGGCGCATTGCGGACGAGCCCGGCGCGGCGGCCGAACGGAAAACGGCGCGCGAAAGAGGCGATTTCTCAAGTTGCGGCGCAACGCGTTCGCCGCGCGCCTTTCGCTTTGTTTCGAGGGGGCCGCCGCGGTTTTTTAGTTTGTTTTTTTGTTTTTTTGAATCATTATGCGTGTCGTAAACTGCGTTATGAAACGGATTGTGGAAATATGCCTATTGCAGGTTTGCCTTGTTGCGGCGGCCAATTTTGTTTCGGCGCAGACCGTTGCGGCGGAATCCGGAAGGGGGGCGGCGCCTTTGCAAAAGGCCGGGCTGCCCGCGCCTTCCGCTTCAGCCCTCACGTCCTCCGCTTCAGCCCGCGCGCCCGATGCGGCGCCTCGGGAGGGGGAGCTTCGCGCTTTGCGCGGCGCCGCCGAAACGGGGTCGTCGGAGTCCGGCCGCGCGGAGTGGGGAATCGGGGCTCTTTTGGAGGCGGCAAGGACGGTTTCGCCCGCTTTTGCGGACGCGCTGGAGAAGTCGTTTTTCGGGATTAGGGCGGCGTCGATTGCGGGGGCGCTCTTGGTTTTGGCGGCCGCGTGGATTGTGCAGTTTGTCGTGATTGCGGCGGTTTTCGGATTGGTGTCCAAGCTCTTCGGGGCGGCAGGCTACTCCGCCGTCAAGTCGCTGCTTGAGCGCCTCAAGAGGCCCATGCGGGCGATAATCTTGTGCGCGGGGCTGAATGCGGCCTGCCTGATGTTCCCGCTCTCCGGCCAAATTGCGGCGCTTGTCGGCCGCGCTTTTGGGTGCGCGTACTATATTTTGCTGTTTTGGGCGGCCGGCCTGGTTTCCGACTTTTTCTTCGACAGGCTGCTGGAGCGCGCCAGCGCGCATTACAAGGCCGCCTGAAATCTGTGCGATGTCGGGCGCAGGCTTGTCAGAGCGCTTTGGATACTGTTTGGAATGCTCGCTGTTTTGAACTTCTTCGGCGTGAACATAAGCGCGGTGGTGGCGAGCCTCGGGATAGGCGGGGCGGCGCTGGCTTTCGCCTCGAAGGATACCATAGCCAACTTCTTCGGTTCGGTTTCGCTTGTGGCCGACAGGCCGTTTGCGCTCGGCGATTGGATTGTGGCCGGGGACGTCGAGGGAACTGTGGAATCCATAGGAATGCGCTCGACGAGAATCCGCACATTCGCGCGTACGCTTGTGACCATTCCGAATTTCGTGCTGGCGAATAGGTCGGTAAACAACATGTCGAGAATGCCGATGCGCCGGGAGAAATTCTCTTTCGGGGTGTCGTATTCGGCGACGCCGGAGCAGATGGAGAGCCTGGTGCGCGACGTCGCCGCGGCGCTGCGGGCGAACGGGCAGATAGATTCCGATTCGGTGCGCGTGAATTTTTCGGGTTTTGGGGATTCGTCGCTCGACGTGGCCGTCACCTACTATTGCCTGCGGGTTGACGGGGAGGGCTTTGCGGAAGTCCGCCAGCAGGCGAATCTGGACATCATGCGCGCCGTTTACGGCTTGGGGTTGAGCTTTGTCGTGCCGGTGCGCTCGCTGCATATGGAGCAGTCGCCGGGGCCGGCGGCGCGCGACGGCGGGGAAAATTTTGGAGTCGGAGAACAAGATGGAGAATAGAAAGGCTATTGTAATAGGCGCGGGAGTCAGCGGGCTCTGCGCGGCGGTTGAGCTTAAAATGCGCGGCTTTGACGTGACCGTGCTCGAGAGGGCGGAGCGTCCCGGCGGCGTGATAGGCACGTATTCGGAGGGGGGATTCAGGGCGGAAAGCGGCTCGAATACCGTTATGGTGCAGTCGCGCCAAACTATGGATTTCCTCGATAAAATAGGCCTTGCCGACAAGGTTGAAAGCCCGCTTCCGGCGGCGAAGAAGCGCTATTTTGCGCGCTACGGCAAGCCTCGGGCCGTTCCGATGGGGCCGTTGCAGCTGTTGTTCACGCGCCTGTTTACGTTTTTCGGGAAAATCAGGCTGTTTTTCGAGCCGTTTGTCAAACCGGAAGATCCCGACAGCGACCCGTCGATTGCCGAATTTACCGTGCGCCGCCTGGGGCGCGACGCGTTGGACTACGCGATGAACCCATTTATGGGCGGCGTCTACGGCGGGAATCCGGAGCGCCTTTCGACGCGCCACGCGTTTCCGCCGTTTTGGAATTTCGTCCAGAAGTACGGCTCCATATTCCGCGGCGCGGCGAAGTCGAGGGCGGACAAAATGGCGGCGGGCAATTACTTCAAGCCCATTATGATTTCGTTCAAGGGCGGCATGGCGACGCTCACCAACAGGCTCGCCGAAATTCTCGGCGACGACCTCAAAAAGGGCGCGAAGATACTGTCGATAGACAGCGATAACGAGGGCGGCTGGGCGGTAAGCTGGGGCACGAAGATAGAGGACTGCTGCGAGCAGGCGGATTTGCTGATTCTGGCGGTGCCGGCTCCGGAGATAGTCGGCCTGCCGCTGTGCGGGTCGCTCGACGCGGCTTTGAAGCCGCTGTCCAGGATAGAGTACGCTCCAGTGGCGACCTTCACACTGGGGTTTGCAAGAAGGGACGTCGCGCACAAGCTGGACGGGTTCGGATTGCTGCTGCCGCAGAAGGAGGGCTTTTCAATATTGGGCTCCCTGTTTGTGTCGAGCCTGTTTCCCGGGCGCGCTCCGGAGGGTTTTGTGACGCTGACGAACTACGTCGGCGGAATGAGGAATCCGGAATTGGCCTTTCTGCCGCAGGACGAAATGGAGAAGGTCGTCATGGGCGACCTGCGAAAGCTCTTGGGCGTTCGCGGTGAGCCGGTGTTCAGAAAGCTGTTTGTCTGGCGGCACGCGATAGCGCAGTACAACGTCGGCTACCAGGAATTTCTCGACGCCATTGACGAGGCGGAAAAATCGCTGGGCAACATTGCCGTAATCGGCGCGTTTCGCGGGGGCGTCGGCGTAAGTTCGTGCATAGACAACGCGGTTGCCGCGGCGGACAGGCTTGCCGACGGAGTTTTGTCGGCTTTGGAACGGAAGAATTGAAGGCGGCTCTGATATTGATAAATCTCGGCGCGCCGGAGAGCCCCACTCCGGAGGCGGCGCGCTCGTTTCTTTATCCGTTTCTGTCGGACGCGGAGGTGATGCCTCTGAACTTTCTGCTGCGCCGCGCGCTGGCCGCCGCCATTGCGCGCGGAAAGGCGGCGGGCTATTCGTCGAGGATAGCGCCGATTTTCATCGGGGGCGAGCACCCTCTGCGGCTTTACACGCGCAGGCTTGCCGAAAAGGTCGGGAAGCTTTTGCCCGGGGTGTCGGTGAGGGCGGCCTTTCGCTACGGTTCGCCCTCGATTGCCGAGGCGGTCGGCGCGGAGCGCGCGCTGGGGGCGCGGGATTTTTTCTTTTTGCCGCTCTATCCGCAAAATGCGTCCAGCACTACCGTGTCCGCCAAGCTTGAGTCGCGGCGGCAGATGCGGGAGGGCGAAAATTTCAGGTTTTTGGATTCGTACTGCGCGCACCCCGCATATATCCGCGCGCTTGCAGAAAGCCTGAAGCCGGCGCTGGAGCGCGGGGCGGACGCGGCTGTGGCGTCGTTTCACTCCGTCCCGTTGGCCCACCTTGAAAAGACTCCCTACCGCGCCGAGTGCGAGGCGACGGCGAAACTGCTTGCGACCGCGTGCGGATTGGGGTCGCTTCCCGTGGCGTGGCAGTCGAAGATGGGGCGCGGCAAATGGCTGGAGCCGTCGGCGAAGGAGGTCTGCGGCAGGCTCCTGGAGGGCGGAGCGCGGCGCGTTGCGGTGATATGCCCCGGGTTTTCGGCGGATTGCAGCGAGACTCTTGTGGAAATAGGGGCGGAACTTGCGGAGTGGTTTAGGCGCGCGGGCGGAGAGAGGCTGGAGCTTGTTCCGTCTTTGAACGATTCCGACGCGCACGCGGGGGTGGTAGCCGAAATTTTCAAATCCATGAGCTGAATATGGACATTTGCGGAACGGTTGTATTTTTCTTCGCTCTGACTTCGGGGCTTTACGCTTCGAGCTTCGCCCTGCTTTGTTTCGGCCGGAATGCGGAGCGGCCGCGCCGCCTTGCGCGGGGCGCGGCGTGGCTGGGGTTTGCGTCGCACACGTTCATGCTGTGTTGGTACGCGTTTGCGGTGTCGCGGCTGCCGGTGGGGAATCCCTACGAAATTTTGGTGAGCTTGGTGTGGGCGTTCGTATTTGTCCAGCTGGCGGGCGCGGTTGCGTTCAAGACGAGCGCGCTGCTATTTTTCTCGATGCCGGCGGCGGCGCTGCTGCTCGTGTTGCCCGTGGGGTGCCCGCTGTTCTTTCCAAATCTCGGGATAGCGGCGGCGGAGCTGGGCGGGGCGTCGTCGGCGCACGCGGTATTGGCGATATTTTCGTACGCGGCGTTCGCGCTGGCGGCGGCGGTTTCGGCGCTGTACGCGGTGCAGGCGCGCGCGCTGCGCAGGAAGCGCGCGGATTCGGCGTTTCCGGACGCTCCGTCGCTCAAGAGGCTGCTGTCTTTTTGCAGGTGGTCGCTCACCGTTTCCTCCGCGCTGATGTTTGCGGCGATAGTTCTCGGCGCGATCGGCGCCAGAAGCTTCGTTTCCGGGGGCGCCGCGCCGCCGCTGTACATGCTGAAGTTCGCCCTCGGCACGCTCGTATTCGCCGTCCAGATACTTTTGACGTCGCTTTTGTGGGCTGAGAAGTTGAGGCCTTCCCGCCTCTGCGCGGCCGTCGCGCTTTCGGCTCTGATTTCCTTCCTCCTCCTGATTCCGATGGAGCTTAAAAATTTTTTATGACACGCTACTGAACGCGCTATGGACTGCGATGAACTCTCCCAAAAACTGCTTCTGCTTTTGAGAAGCAAGGACTACATTCCCCAAACCGCCGCGCAGCTGGCCGAGAGCTTGGGGCTGAAAAAGGGCGACGCCCCCGCGTTGCGCCGGACGCTCGCTAGGCTTTTGAGCGACGGCTGCATAGCGCGCGTCAAGGGCGACAAATTCGGAGCCAGCTCCGACCTCGACCTCGTGCCCGGCGTAATAGAGTTTCGCGGCGGCGGCTGGGCCGACCTCTACACCGAGGGCCAGCCGCCCGTGACGATACGCCCGGAAGACACCGGAATCGCGCTCAACAAGGACAAGGTTTTGGTTCGCATACTTTCCTCCGCGCACGACCGCCGCCGCGGCAGGGGAGAGCGGGCGCGCTTTTCTCGGGGCAAGTCGTTTGCGTCTGCGGACGGGAAAAAGTACGGCAAGGTAATAAGGATACTTGAGCGCGGCAACAGCAGGGTGACGGGCACGCTTACGCGCTCCTACAACTTCTGGCACGTCGTTCCGGACGACCCGCATTTTTTCTACGACATCATTGTTCCTGCCCCAGAGACCTCTGGCGTGTTTCCCGTTCCGCGCGAGAACAGCAAGGTAGTCGTCCGCCTGAACGAGTGGCGACAGCGGCACATCAACCCGTCCGGCGAAATAGTGGAGAATCTCGGCGAGAGCCACACGCCGATGTCCGAATACAGAGCCATAGTATTAAAGTACGGCCTTGAGGAGTCTTTTCCGGAGAGCGTCGCCCGCGAGGTGGAGAGGATTCCCTCCGAAGTCTCCGCGCGCGACATTAAAAACAGGGTGGATTTGCGCGGCGAATACACCATAACCATAGACCCTCAGGACGCGAAGGATTTTGACGACGCGATTTCGCTCAGAAAGCACCCGCAGGGCGGCATGGAGGTGGGCGTCCACATAGCGGACGTGTCGTACTACGTCCGGCCGGGGAGCGCGCTCGACCGCGAGGCGCGCCGCCGCGGAAACTCGACCTATCTTGTGGGTACCGTGATTCCGATGCTTCCGTTCGAGCTGTCAAACGGGATATGCAGCCTTGTTGAGGGCAGGGACAGGCTTGTAAAGAGCGTGTTCTTGCGCTTCGCCACTTCCGGAGACTGCCTTGGCGTGAGATTTGCCGACAGCGTCATACGCAGCGTTAAGCGCCTCAGCTACGAGCAGGCCAACGCGCTTCTGAAGCTGGATTCGTTAGACGAAATACGCAAGGTCGGCAATCCGCGCGAGTACCAGACGGGATTTGCCGGCAGGCCGCTTTCCGATTGCGACAACGCGTTTTTGCTTCGGCTGCGCACGATGGTCCGCCACTTGTGGAGCGTAGCCTCCCACCTGCGCAAGCGCAGAATGAAGCGCGGGAGCCTCGATCTTGAAATGCCGGAGGTCAAGATATACTGCGACGCCGACGGATACGCGGACAGAATCGAAAAGATAGTCCACGACGAGAGCCACCAGCTTGTCGAGGAGTTTATGCTCGCCGCCAACGAGGCTGTCGCGCGCGAATTGTTTTCGCGCCACATTCCGTTCATATCGCGCGTGCACGACGAGCCCGACGCCGAAAAGCTCTCCGAATTGCGCGACGAGCTTGCCGCGTACGGCATACCCTGCGGCGACCTCACTTCCCGCCGCGAAGTCATGCGCGTTTTGGCCGAGATAAACGCCCACCCGCAGGGATACATATTGAAGACCCGCTTCTTGCGCAGCCTCAAGCGCGCCGTTTACCGCGAGACTCCCGACGGCCACTACGGGCTGAACAAGGTCTATTACGCGCATTTCACGTCTCCCATACGTCGCTTTGCCGACCTCACCGTCCACCGCGCGTTCGACTTTATTTCCGAAAACGGGCAGTCGAGGCGCGCCGCAATCGCCTCTCCGGCTTCGCTGGCTCAAACTGCGGCGCACATATCGCGCACCGAGCAGAACAGCGCGGAGGCCGAGCGCGATTCGCGCAAGATAAAGCTCATGGAATTTTTCGAGCGCAAATTGAATTCCGGGGAGTCTTTCGAGGCGTTGATAACGTCGGTTTCCAACCACGGATTTTTCGTGGAGCTGACGGAGTCGATGGCGTACGGCTTTGTGCACGTCCACAGCCTGATGGACGACATATACCGCCTGGACGAAAACGGGACGCAGCTCTGCGGTCGGCGCACCGGAACGGCGTTTAAGGTCGGCGGCAAGGTCTTGGTGGAGGTGGAGTCTGTGGACAGGTACAAGCGCCAGATAGACTTCATGCTTTCCAAGGGCGACAGGCACAACGACGCCAGAGCCGCCAGGCGCAACCGCCGCGCAAATTCCGCGCGGGCGCTGCCGGGCGCCAACAGGGGGCCGCGCGACAAGCGCGGCAGGAGGCGCGGCCGATAACCGGCGGCGTAGCGCGTCATGGAGGATTCTCGTCATTTCGGCGCGTGCGGCGGGGCGTTCGGGGCCGTCGCGCCCCTTGTTGACATGGGGGAGTTCCCGTCTTGGATAATTTTTGAGGACGAAAATTTCTTGGCGCTGAACAAGCCCGGTTGGCTGGTGTGCCACCCGTCGAAAAACGGCCCGCTTTCCAGCCTCGTGGGGGCGGCGCGCGAATATTTGAAGGCGGACACCCTGCACCTTGTAAACAGGCTCGACAGGGAGACGAGCGGGGTCGTGGTTCTCGCCAAGAACCGCGCCGCCGCAAGCGCCGCGCAAAAGTCTGTGGACGTGGGCGGCGGGGCGAAGAAAAAGTATCTGGCTTTTTTGCGCGGCAGGCTCGAGTGGCGCATTACGGTTGCGCAGCCTTTGGCTGACGACAAAAATTCGCTCGTCGCCATAAAGACGTGCTGCGCGGTGCGCAAACCAGCCGCGCGATATGCGGCCACAGCCTTTGTTCCGCTCGCGCACTCGCGCAATCCGGATTTCGAGCCGTGCACATTAGTGGAAGTGGAATTGCTGACGGGGCGCAAGCACCAAATAAGGGCGCACGCGCAGTGGATGGGTCATCAGGTCGTCGGCGACAAAATCTACGGGCCGGACGAAACTTTGTACCTCGATTTTATAGAGAGGGGTTATACTCCGGAAATGGCGGAGATTCTGCCAATGCCGCGCCAAGCTCTGCACGCCTTCGAGCTTGATTTGTCGTGCGCGTTTGCGAACGCGCGCTTTCGCGCGCCCCTGAATGCCGACATGCTCGATTTTGCCGAATCCAGAATGCTCGACATTCCCGAGCGGTTTCGCGCCTGAGCGCGCGGAAGAATCGCCGTTGCCGCTCTCTTCCCGCGCTTTTTTTGCGGGCGAAATTTTTGCGGGAAGGCGGAGAGTGGGCATTGGCGGCGCGGATTGTACATGCGGCCGCAAGCCGCGCGCCGCGTTGGAGGGCGCGCTTGTCCTGGAATGTACGCTTATCTTGGAATATGCGCTTGTTTTGGAATGCGCTCGGCGGGAAGGAGAAACGCAAGCAATGGCTTAGTGCGCGCAGGTTTGGGCGCATTGTGCGAATGTGCGTCTGCCGCGTCCGCCGCGCTTGTTCCCGGCGTGCGATGCGGGCGTTGTTGCGTTTCTTCGCGCTTTTTTTGGCTGTCGGAATTTGCGTGCGGGGCGTTAGTTTGGGCGGTCGCCGGCTTTTTCATTCGCGGGCGTAGCATCGCAAAGGCAAAGTTTGATTTTGCAAAAATGGAAGCGGCGCTTTGGAAAAGCTTGCGCCTTCCGGAGACATTAGGCGCGGATATTTTCGGCGCGAAGGGGGCGCAATTAAGCCGCCTCAGGAGCGGCGGCAGTCTTTAGTTTTTCGTTTTTTCGCATTTTTTTTTCGTTTTCCGCGTTTGGGCGCGTTAGGCGTGCGTTAAAATTTTCGGAAGGCCTCCGTCTGCGTCGCGGGCTGAACGGGAAAGTTTGTAGCGCGCGGAAGAACGCTCGGAGTTTGGCTTCATTTTTTTGAAAAAGCGGACGAAAATGTCTTTCAAGTTTGAGGTTGAACCTTGAAATTTAAGTTAACCTTAAATCAGCCGCGCTTCCTTTAAGAGGCGGTTTCCCCTATATTCCTAAAATCCCCCTTGCGGCTTTCGCAAGTCCGGCTTCCGGGTTCGCATTTCAAACGCAGGTACTGCGGCGGCGCAAGCCGGCATGTGCTTTAACTCGATTTTTTTATTGACGATTTTTCCATGAAAGATTGTAATTTTAAAGTTCACTCTACTTACTGCCAATGTAAAACAGAAAGGAAAATATGATGGACAGAAGGAGTTTCGTTAAAATTGGTTCCCTCGCGGGGACGGCGGCGCTGTTGCCGAAATTTTCGTTCGCGGCCGTAAAGGGCAGCGATACGATTAAGGTGGGTCTTGTCGGATGCGGCGGGCGCGGCACGGGCGCTTTTGCGAATATGGCCACGGCCGATAAAAACATAAAGCTTGTCGCGGTTGCGGACCTGTTTGGGGACCGCTCCGAAAACGCCTTCAAGCGCATTCAGAACAACATGAAGAAGGCGAAAATCGACGACGCTGTCGCCGCCAAAATCGTCGAGCCCGACAAGATTAAAAAGTTCAGCGGATTTGACGCCATTGACGGGCTTCTCAAGGAGGACGTGGACGTGGTTATAGAGGCCACTCCGCCGATATTCCGCACTCCGCACTTTGAAAAGATAGTTGCCGCGGGCAAGCACGCTTTCCTTGAAAAGCCCGCCGCCGTCGACATAACGCAGGCGCGCAAGATGTACAAACTCGCCGACGAGGCCGACAAGAAGGGACTGACTGTCGTCTGCGGCAACCAGCGCAGGTATGCCGACCGCTATGTGGACATGGTAAAGCGAATCCAAGACGGCGAATTCGGCGAGCCGATCTCCATGGAATGCTATTGGAACGCGGGCTACTATGTCGGCGGGGCGAACATCGACAAGCTCAAGTTGGACATCAGCTCCATAGAGTACCAAATCCGCAAGTGGGGCGCGTTTATATGGACTTCCGGAGACCACATTGTCGAACAGCATGTCCACAATATAGACGTGCTCATGTGGGTGCTCGGCGACAACCGCTTCCCGGAGGATCTCCGCGGGCTCGGCGGCCGCTCCAACGACCTCGAAGCGCCCAAGCACGGCGACCGCTTCAGCCACTTCCAGATTGACTACAACATGGGCCAGGGCCTGAGAATGCAGAGCTACTGCCAGCAGGATCCGGGCGCTTCCGGCGACGTCAGCGAGAGGGTGACGCTCTCGAAGGGCGTAATCGCAAACATGGGCAGAAATTTTGTCGACGCAAAGACCGGCAAGGAAATTATGCGCGCAAAAAGCGGCGGCCTCGACCCGTATATCAACGAGCACGTCGTGCTGCTGAAGTCCATTCGCAACGGGCAGCGCGTCAATGCTCTGCGCCCGCTGTTGAACACGAATCTCGTCGCCATTGCCGGCCGCGAAAGCGCCTTCTCCGGACAGAAGTTCAAATATCAGGCGTACGTCGCAAAGGCGAATCAGGATTTGATGCCCAAGGATATGAATCTGAAGGCGCTCAATCCCGTCAAGGTTCCCGTTCCCGGAAAGTACAAGTGGGCCTAAGGGCTGGCTTGTCCATTTTGAAATCCCGGCTGTCGAGGCCGGGATTTTTTTTGCGCGTTGGAAAATTTCGCCTTGCGCGCGGTGCGGAAAATTTTGCCGTCGCCGCATTGCGAAAGTCCGTTTTTTTAACGCGATGGCGGGAAGCGCTTTTTCCCTTTTGGAAATTTTCGGCGGGGGCGCTGTTGTGGGAGTGCGTATCGCGCGTTTGAGGGGCGTCTTTTTAAGTGAGAGCCTTTCGGAACTTGCGGCGAACTTGCGGAGTTTGCCTTGCGCGCGGTGCGGAAAATTTTCTGATATTAGAATCTTTCTAATATTTGAATCGCGGTACGGCGGGCTTTGATGAAAAATTTTCTTATTCAGAAAAATTCTTCGATGTCTTGCCCGTTAAGATGGCGCCGGCGGTAGATGACGCTGTCTGTAGATGACGCTGTCCGTTTGGAATGCGGTCGAATATTTTCAATTAGGGATTCGCCTGGGCGCGCGGTAAGGTCTTCGGAGTCATTGCGGGCGATATTTTTTTTGCTTGCATATCTGCCTCTTAAAGGGTGTCGCGAAAAAAATTTTGCCTTATTTGCAAAAAGGAAAAAAATGCGGCAATATGAAATTGACTTTCATGGGAACTGGAACGTCGCAGGGCGTTCCGGTAATAGGATTTGACAACAGCGGCTTGGATCTCTCCAACAAGAGGAATTGGAGAATGCGCTCGAACGTCCATGTCGAGGCGGGGGGCAGGCACATACAGGTGGACGCCGGGCCGGAGTTTAGGATTCAGTGCCTTCAAAACCGCATAGACTGGATAGATCTTTTCATTCTCACCCACGGTCACGCCGACCACATCGCGGGAATGGACGATTTGCGCCGCTTTTGCGACAGGCTTGCGTCGAACCGCCTTCCGGTGTACTCAAACGAATACGGGCTGGAGCGGATAAGGGCGATGTTTCCGTACGCGCTCGGCGACGCGCCAACGCAGAGGGGGTATCCGTGCTTCAAACTTGCGCCAATGCCGAAGATGCTGGAAATCGCGCCCGGTTGCCGCGTGCATAGCGCGCCGCTTCCCCACGGCGGCATAGAGACGCTCGGCTTGGTCTTTGAGGAGGGCGAAAAAAAACTGGCGTATTTTTGCGACTGCAAACTGCTGACGCGCGAGGCCGTCGAATTGGCTCGCGGCGCGGATTTGCTCGTTTTGGGGGCTTTGCGCCTCGCCCCGCACCCTTCGCACATGTCGCTTGAGGAGGCCGTGAAATTCGCCGATATAGTTGGCGCGAAAGTCTCGTACTTTACGCACATGACTTCCCACATAGATTACGGCGTGGGGGAGGGCAGGCTTCCGAAGGGCTGTCATTTGGCCTATGACGGGCTTGCGCTAGAAGTGTGAACGGCCGGAAGAGTGCCTTCGCCTGTCCGTGCGCGCCGCGCCGGCCGCGGCTGCCGAGGCTGCGCTTTTCGGCGGGCGAACTCGGCGCGGCGCCCTTGGGCGTCGCTTTTGTCCTGGCGCTTCGAGGCGGCGGCGTAATGCGGCTCATTTATGGCTTGCCGGCGGGGGAAAAAAGTTGAGACTGGCAATATCGGTTTCATTCGCCGGATTGCCCGGCGGTTTGCCGGTTCCGGTTTCGGGTCGAATTGCAAAATGTAAAGGGGATAGCTTATGAAAGACGGTTTGAATGCAAAAAACGTTGCGGTTGTTTTGTCGGGGTGCGGAGTGTATGACGGATCGGAAATACACGAGTCTGTCTGCGTGCTGCTCAATCTTGTAAAGCGCGGCGCGCGCGTGGCGTTCTTTGCGCCGGACATAGAGCAGTCCGACGTCGTAAACCACATGACCGGCGCGTGCGAGGGCGGCGTCAGGAGGGTTATGGAGGAGTCTGCGAGAATCGCGCGCGGGAATGTCCTTCCGCTTTCCGGCTTCAATGCGGCCGAGTTTGACGCGCTTGTCTTTCCCGGCGGATTCGGCGCGGCGAAGAATCTTTCGACATTTGCGCGCGACGGCGCCGGCTGTTCCGTGAACGCGGATGTCGAACGGGCGATAAAGGCGATGGCGGCCGCCGGCAAAAAGACGGCATTCGTCTGTATTTCTCCCGTCATAGCCGCGAAGGTGATCGGCGGCGGCGTTCGGCTGACTATAGGCTCCGACAAGGATACGGCCGCCGCGCTCGCCGCAATGGGAGCCGAGCACGTGGAGTGTTCGCCTAAGGATTTTGTCTGCGACGAAAAGTTCGGAGTTTATTCCACGCCCGCATACATGAGCGCGGCCGACATATCGGAGGTCGACGAGGGCGTTGGAAAAATGATTGCGGAAATGTTGAAATAGCATGTTGCGGGCGCCGATGTCGAAATCGAGTTTTGGAGTTTTTGGTCGCGTTCTGGCGCGAATTTTCGCGGCGCAGGCGATTTGCGCGCTGGCGTTTGCGGCGGCCTCCGCGGAGGCCGCGCGGCGCCAGACTACGATGCTTGTCGGCGACATGACGAACTTCGAGCTTCCGAGCTTTGACGACAAGAGCGGCCGGAAGGAGTGGGAGCTTTTCGGCGACAAGGCCACTTATGTGGACGAGTCTCGCATAGACATAGACGGAATGCGCCTGCGCCTCTACGACGCCGACGCCAAGTCCCGCATGAGAGCCGAGATAACCAGCCCGCAGGCGCAGGTGAATCCGTCCACCAAAGCGGTGACCGGGCAGTCCCCGATAGGCGTGAAGGCGGACGAATTTTCTCTCTCCGGCTCGCGTTGGGATTGGGACGGCGCAAAAAAAATCGTGCGCGTATTCGGCGACGTAAAGATAAACTTTTTCGGCCGCTCCAAGGCTTCCCCGGATTCCGGGGCGCCCACTTCCTCCGAGTCCGCTGCGGCGAATTCTTCCGCCGCGCCTTCGACCCCGGCGCCTTCGACCCCGCAGGCTTCGCTTCCTGCGCCTTCAGCACCGAAAGATTCGGTTCCGAAGGCTTCAACTCCGCAGGTTTCAGTTCCGCCAGCCTCCGATTCTCCAGAAGGCGGCGCTCCCGCGGAGGGCGCGAAGGATATTCCGCAAAAGGCGGATTCTTCCAAAAAGGAGGATTCAACCTGGCTTTTTTCCGACGTGGCAACGCTGGATCATTCCGCGGAAAACAACGTGTTCGGCCTCGAAAAAAACGTGCGCGTCGATTCGGGCGACATGAAGATAGCCTGCGATGAAATGGTCGTGACGGCCCCGAAGTCCGGCGGCGGCGTGCGCGACATCTCGGCAAAGGGCAACGTGAAAATCGAGCGCGACAAGCTTTCGGCTACGTCGGGTTCGGCGTTTGTCGTTCCGTCAAAATCGACGGCGCTCTTGGGCGATTCGCCAAGCATATACGACGCCTCCAGCAAGGCGACGCTTTTCGGCGACAAGATTTTTTTGGATAAGTCCGGCAAAAAGGTAATCGCCCGCTCCTCCGATAGCGCGCGCGCCCGCGCCGTCCTTTTGCACATAGACGACAAGGGGCGCAAGCAGACGATAGTCATTTCCGCGGACAATATAGAGATGAGGGACGCCGGCGCCAGACACGAGTTCGACTTCAAGGGAAACGTCAAGGTGGCCGCTCCGGACTTCACCGCCGCGTGCGACGAAATGACCGCGTTTTCAAAAGGCGGCGGCGATTCAAAGGCGGAAATAGACTCCATTAAGGGCAAGGGGAGAGTCAAGTTCTCCAACGACGACGGCGACGCGGTTGCCGACAATATAGAAATACTTCCGAAGAAGTCGGAGGTGTGGCTGACCGGCAGGGCCAGCCTGCGCGATTCAAAGCGCGGAACGATACTCAAGAGTGCGGTAATAATTTTTCAAAGGGAAAAGAACAGCGGCGTCGCCCTTTCGGAGGCGATGTCGGATAAAGCCGGGGGAGGGCGGAAGGATTCCCGCGTTCGCCTCGAAATAAGTGGTGAGCTGGCGTCCGCCGAGTACAGGCGCGCACTCTCCGCGCCCGCTCCCAAAAAGGCGCCGGGCCGCGCCCGCCCGGCAGCTTCCCGAAAGCGGAGCGCGCCGACGGTGGTAAGCTCCAAAATCCTCCAGTTCAGCAGAAGCGGCGAAAACATGTTTTTCACATTCCTGAACGATGTGCGCATAGACTCGGATTCCGCCGTGGCGACCTGCGAGAAAATGGATGTATTCGCAAAGTCCGACGGCAAGGGAAGCGCGCGCGTAAATAAGATTGTAGCCTCTAACAACGTGCGCCTGAGGCAGCGCGGATACGAGGCGGATTCGGAGATTGCGACGATTTATCCGCGGCTGGAAACGGACGGAGCGGGAAAGTCGGAACACAGGTATGTCGAGCTCTCGATTTCCCCGGACAATCCCGGCAAACGTCCGTCCGTCACTTTGCCTCCCACCGGGAATTTGGGTTTGGACTCTTCGCTGGCTTCCGGCAAGAAGCCCTCCAAAACCGTCATAAAAAGCGACAGGCAATGGTTGATGTCCACCCCCGACGGCGTAGATAAATATTTCTTCGAGGGGAATGTCTCCATTTCGGGAACGGATCTCGACGGGGAATGCGACAGGATTGAGGTCGTAATGAGGCCTCCGCGCGCGGGCGCGCAGAAGGAGATTGTACAGATAATCATGCGCGGCAACGTCAAGATGTCGCAGGCGCTTAAGGAGGTCGAATGCGGGCGCGCGGATTTGTATGTGGACGAGGAAATGATAGTGCTTTCCGAAAATCCCACGGTGGTGAACACGCAGGACAACACCCGCGTTAACGCTCCGCGCATAATTTATAACAAGGGCCGCAGAAAGATAATATTCGAGCAGGACGAGTCCTCAAGACGCACCGATTCGGACGCGGATTCAGACGAGTCGGCCGTCCGCACAGATACCCGTCCGACGATGACGCTTCCACCGCTCGACAGCGCGAAGCGCGGCGGAGGCGCCCCTTCGCCAGAATCGACGCCCGCGCCTAAGTCAAATTAGCCGCGTGCGCGCCTTTCTGCGCGTTTGTCTGCGGGGTTGTTATTAGTATGCTCGCCTGTGTTTTTTAATGAATAATTAAAAATGAATAATGAAATTTTATGTTCGCGCGCGGCGCGAATGGCTTATGTCCGAACATAAAACAAGCGCAGCGCCTGCGGGGACATATGCGATTCCGCCGCCAAGTTATTTATGACAAATTATTCATTCATCATTTTTCATTATTAATCGAGCGCTTTGGCATTATTTTCAGCGTTGGAGGGAGGCCGGATATTTTGCGCGCGAAGGCGAAGTTCTCGTTGTATCGCGCGCCTTTTGAGCGGTGATTTTTTCGCGCGGCATGTGCCGGCGCGCGTTGGCATGCGTCCCCTTTATTGCGGAGGGATTTCGACTGCGCCCAGATTCTGCGCGGGCGTTTGCGAATTTCCAGAGTTTTGAGATTCTTTTTTTTTCGCGCGCGAAAGAAAGGGCGTTTCGCAAAAAAACGTCGAACGTTGCAAAAACCGGCATATCCATGCGCGGCGCATGGAGAGTGCGAAAGATTTTGCGGCGCGTTTGTCCGCTACATTCTCGCCGTTCCGTCTGCGAGTTCGCGCAGAAAGTCTTGATAGGCGGAACGCACTCCGGAGCGAATGTCGTATTTGGGCTTCCAGCCGAGGGAGCGCAGCAAAGAGGTGTCGCAGAGTTTGCGCGGCGTTCCGTCGGGCTTCGATGTGTCCAAAACGATTTTGCCTTCATACCCCACGGTTTCGGCGATTATTTCGGCAAGTTCGCGTATGCTTACCTCCTCGCCGCTGCCGAGGTTTACTAAGTCCGGGGGGTTCTCAAGATCGAGCAGATATTTGCATGCGCTTGCGAGGTCGTCCACATGCAGGAACTCCCGCAGCGGGGTTCCCGTGCCCCACAAAACCACCTCTTGGAGGCCGTTTATTTTGGCTTCGTGAAACCTGCGCATCAGGGCGGGCAGGACGTGCGAGTTTTTTTCGTGGTAATTGTCGCCCGGGCCGTAAAGGTTTGTCGGCATTGCGCTGTGGTATAATAATCCGTATTGGCGCCTGAAAAATTCGCACAGTTTCAGGCCCGCTATCTTTGCGATTGCGTAGGCCTCGTTCGTCTTTTCCAGCTCGCCCGTAAGCAGGGCGCTCTCCGGTATGGGCTGGGGCGCCATGCGCGGGTATATGCATGTGCTCCCGAGATACAGCAGCCGCCTTACGCCGGCCTTGCGCGCGGCGCGAATCGCGTTCAGGGCGATTGCGAGATTTATTTCGATAAAGTCGGCCGGGTACTGGCTGTTGGCGAAGATTCCTCCGACTTTTGCGGCGGCTATTATGGCGACGTCCGGCCTCTCGGAGGCGAAGAAGTCCTCGGTCGCGCGCTGGTCGCAGAGGTCCAGCTCGGAATGCGCACGCGTGACAAAGTTTTCAAATCCCGATTTGCGCAGATGTCTCAATATTGCCGCTCCCACCATTCCGCGGTGCCCGGCCAGATAGATTTTGTCGGATTTTTTCATTCGTTGGTAAGTTTTATTGTGCGGGTTTAAAGTCGGCGGCGGGCGGCAAAACTGCCGCCGCGTTTGCGTTTTTGCTGCGGCCGAATCCGAATTGTCCATCCGCCTCCCGGACGGCCTGCCGGAGCATTTCCGGATTTTTTACGGGCGGCGCTTTGCGGAGTTTCGGAGGTTGAAGGGCGGGTTCTCGCGCGCATTTTAGTTTCCGGCCTTCCGCATTGCGCGCGCCGCCTATGCGTCGGATTCGCCAAAGCCGCAGCACACTCAAAGGCGCAACGGCATGCTGAAACTGTTTTTCTTCGGAACTCATAGGGCCGATTGTGCGATAAACACCCGCGTTTGTCGCGTCCGCCGCACCAGGCACACCCGGCACGACCGGCGCGCTCGCCGGGCAACGCGTTCGGGCGGAAAGCCCGGAGGGGGCGGACGCGCGCCGCATGTCCGATTGCACCGATTGCGCGGTTTTCATTTTCGGCGATTATCTATATTCGTTCGGAAGTTTGCGGACGAGCTGTTTTAGCTTTTCCGCGCACGAGCGGTGGCAGACGAGCGTCGCGTCGCCGGCGTGGACGACTATGAGATCCTTGACGCCAAGCAGGGCGGTGGCGCGTCCCGCGGCGTCGAATACTATGCAGTCGGAGGCGTCCTCCGAAAAGACGCGCCCGACCGCCGCGTTTCCGCGCTCGTCGCGCTTGCGGTGGCGCTCCACGGCGCTCCATGAGCCGACGTCGTCCCACTTGAAGCGCGCCGGGACGACACACGCGTTGCGCGCCTTTTCCATCACCGAAAAATCTATGCTGATTTTTTCAATCTTCGGGTATGCGCGTTTCAAAACGGAGTCGAGCGAAGCGCCGCGGTCCAGCTTGCCGCGCACGCCGCGCAGGATTGCAAAAGTTTGCGGAACGTTTCTCTCTATGGCTTTGAGTATCGAGTCCGTCCGCCATACGAACATTCCGGCGTTCCAGTAGAAGTCGCCGCTTTTCAGGTATCTCGCCGCGCGCTTGGCGTTGGGCTTCTCGCAAAATTTGCGCGCGAAATAGGCGTCGCCGAAAGACGTCTCTATCTTTTCGCCGCGGCGGACATATCCGTATCCCGTGGCGGGAAACAGAGGCTTTATTCCTATCGTCACTAATCTGTCGCCGCCTTCGGCAACTTCAAAGGCCTGCAAAAGGGTGGACTTAAAGTCCCTTTCGCCCTCAACGATGTGGTCCGACGGAAACACCGCGAAGGACGACTCCGCGCCGCCCGCCGCGCGCTCTACGAGAATCGCCGCCAGCCCTATCGCGGCCGTTGTGTCGCGCCCGCAGGGTTCGGCTATCATCTGCTCCGGCGGAATTTCCGGGCAGGCTTGGCGGGCGGCCTCAAGCTGTTCGGCCCCGGAAATTACGATTACGTTTTTCCTGGGAACGATCTTCGACACCCTTGCGAATGTCTGCGACAACAGGCACTTTTTGTCGCCCGTGACGTTCCATAGATGCTTGGGTTTGGAGATTCTGCTCAGCGGCCAGAATCTCTCCCCCGCGCCTCCGGCCATTATGACGGCGTATCTTTTCATCGGCATGATTAAGCTTCAAATGCCCCCTCCTGTAAAGCCTATATTGCGCGTTTGCGCGTTGACAGCCGGGCGTCGCGCGGTATATATATAAGCCAGAGAAGGGGGAGATTTGAATATGGCGAGGCTAATCTTTGCGATTGTGACGGCGCTGCTTTTGGGCGGCTGCGCGGGGGCGAATTTCAGGACGTACAACTATTCTGAGGACGCTCCGAAATCCGAAAATTTCGAGGTGTTCTTGGACGGCGAGCCGTGTTATGCGTATCCCGCGCCCGGCGGGGACATAGCCAACTTTGACATTGCCGGAGAGGTGGAAGTCAGGATACGCCCGCTCTTCAAGGTCGAGAGCGCGGTAGTGCGCCCGTTGTCAGCCGGCGTAAAACCCAAGATAGAGGACGGGGAGATTGTGTTCAGCCTGTCGAAGCCGCAGCTGTTGTGCGTGGAGGTAAACGGCGATCTCGAAAGGCCGCTTTTCGTCTTCGCCAATCCGCCCGAACGCGACGCCCCGAAGAAGGGCGACGCCGACGTGATGTTCTTTGAATCCGGCAAAATTCACAACATAGAGCAGGAGACGTTCATTCCAAGCTCCACCACGGTTTACATCGAGGGCGGGGCGATTGTCTACGGCACGTTTTTGGCCGGGGACAATTTCAGGGCTTCGCAGTCGCGCGACATTCGCATATGCGGGCGGGGAATTTTGTCGGGCGAAAAGATTCCGTGGGCCTCCCGCAGGCAGGGAAAAAGCTCAAACCTCATTCAGATAAACACGACCGAAAATTTGCGCATAGAGGGCATTACCGCGGTGCAGTCGCCCAACTGGACGATACCGATTTTCGCCAGCAGCGACATCGTAATTGACGGCATAAAAACCGTGGGGAAAGCCGATTGGGACGACGGAATAGACATAGTCTCGTGCAGGAACGTGCTCGTGAAAAACTCCTTTATCTACAACAGGGACGACTGCATCGCGATAAAGGCCGCCGTCGGATATACGGCCAGATACTTCGATCACTCTAAGCCCAACAGCGTCGAGAACGTCGCCGTCCGCGACTGCGTATTGTGGAACGGAATTTACGGCAACTGTCTCGAAATAGGATTTGAGACGCGCGGAGACGAAATAAAAAACATAGTGTTTGAAAATCTCGACATAATCCATACGCAGGACAATCCGTGGTACGTTCGCCAGCTAAAGCGCAATCCCGAAACCCTTACGGGGGAAATGGTGTTCACCATACACAACGGAGACAGGGCGCATGTGCGCGACGTGCTCTACAAGGACATTCGCGTGGAGGATACCGGCGCGGGGCTTATCGACTTCCGCATAATGTTCTCCAGATATTCGCGCGACGAAAAGCGCGGGAAGATTTCAAATATTCGCATGGAGAATATATCCGTGACCTCGCCCTACAATCCGCCGTATTCGAGAATAGCGGGCTTTGACGGAGACTCGAACGTGTCGGGAATAACGTTTAAGAATTTCATCGTGAACGGCAAAAAAATCACAAGCAAGAAAGATCTCAATCTGAAGGAATTTAAATTTGCCGAAGGCCTGGAGTTCCAGCCTTAGCGCCGCCGCAGCTTTCTTGTGCGCGCGTTTTCCCTATTTGCCGCGCGTTGACGGAAGTTCTGCCGCGCGCCGCTTTATGGCGGAAGGTCTTTGCGGCCGGGTTTGTAGGTCGTTTGCCGCGCGCCGGGGTTCTTTCGACAAAAAAAGTTATCTCCAACGGATTTTGTGCGGCGGGGCGTGAATAGCTTTTAGCCTAATTGTTTTTGCGCTTTTTCCCGGGGCGTTTTAAACGGCGCGAATTTTACTTGGGGTGTCGGCGCGAAAGGAATTTTTAAGGGTTTGCGTCCAAAACTAAAAGGCGGAATTAAAAAGTGGAAAAATCGGATATTCCGCATTGCGCCGGCGCATGTGTGTTCAGGCGGCAGCAAGCCGAGCATACGCGCATGGTGGAGGCGCGTTTTTATTTTTTTTAGGGGCGCCTTTGAGCCGGATTTTGCCAATGCTTGAGATCGCGCCGGCGTATGTATCCGCCAGCGTTTAGCGCCGCGCCGGCGCATGTATCAATTTTTTAGGGAAAGGTTTTTAGGGCGATTGAATTTTGAGAAACCGTAGTTAGAGCGCATTTACTTTGGGCGAAGGCGCGAAAATTACGCATGAAGAGAATGCCTTGTGCCGCTTTGCATGCGCGCGGCTGTTGAGTTGTTGAAGTTCGCGCCGGCCGTTCTTGAAAAATTCAAGGCGTCTTTGGCGCGGCGCGCCTCCGGGAGTTGAATTGTTTGCGTTGCCGCGCGCGGTTTGCATAAAAATCGCTTTTCAAATCGCGCGGCTGTTGCGGGCAAAATGAGCATACAAAAAAAGCCGCACTCCATGCGGCTTTTCAAGCTTTGCGCGGCGCGGCGGACTACGAGAACAGCTTTGTCCTCCTTAGCGCGTCCGCATTGTATTTCAAAAGCTCCACGCGCGACATGTTCTTGGGCTTTGCCTGAAATTCCAGCACGAGCCAGCCGCTGTAATCGCTGTCGAGCAAGCCGTCCCAGATCTGCTCCATATTTTTCGGCATTTCGGTTTCCTTGTCCAAGAGTCCGCCCTTAGTCTTTATGTGCACCTGGCCGATGTATCCGTTCTTGAGCTTTTTTAGCGCGTCCACGGTGTCGAAGCCGTAGTGCTCCACGTTGTATATGTCGAAATACACCTTGACTGCGGGGCTTGCCACGGCGTCTATGATTTTGATGTTGTCGTCCGCCGATATGCTGTCTTCAAGGCACAATACAACCCCTTTGCTCTCGGCGTACGGAGCGACGGCCTTCAGCTTTTCCACAACCGCGTTTTGAAATTCCGGTATTATTTCCCCACCGATTTTTATCTCGCCGTCGACTTCGCGCCTGTTCATCGCGGATTTCTTTCCGAAGAACGGAATGAGCATGTTGTCCGCCCCAAGAGCGACTGTCGCGTCAACCGCGCTGCATAGGTATTCGTAGCTCTTCGGATCTTCCCAGAACGTGAACTTGTGGGAATATGGCGTGCACACCGACACGCAGGCCAATCCCGTTTCGGCAAGCCGCCTTTTGTTGCGGGCGATATTTGCCTCGGACATTGCCGAGATGTCGTCCAAATCCTTGCGCGAGGCCGAGAGCTGTATTCCCTCCAACCCGGCGAGCTTCGCCGTTTCAAAAACGTCCGGATTGGGCTGACCCTTCACTGCGGCGTCCCAATCGGTGACGGCCAGTTTGTAGCGCGCCGGCTTTGAGGCTTTGGCGCCCGCGGCGCCGTCGGACGAACAGCAGCAGCCGAAAAGCGTTCCGAGCGCGGGCGCGCACACCGCGGCGAGCGCGCCTTTGGTAAGAAAAGTTCTCCTTGAAATGTTGTCCATTGCGTTTCCTTTTTTTCAGGTTGACGGATTTGAAATTTAAGCGCGCCGCGCCACCGCAAAGAGGGCGCGGCGCGGCGGCGGCTCTTTGCCGCCCTTGTTTTTTGCTTATTTTTGCGCCGCCGATTCTTGCCTTCGCGCGGCTTTAGAGTATCTTGTAGTCCACGGGATTCGGCACGGGCGTGAGGGCCTTCTTGCCATCTAAAGACAGCGTTTCCGGAACGAGGCTCTGAGTGGATTTCTGGCGGAAGTATTCGCACTTGACGCGCTTTCCGGCGTAGGAGGTCTCTCTGATCGCCACGGCGACATAACACGAATCCGCGCAGGCCTTCAGCGTGTTGAACGGAGTGCCGTTGCGGATTGCGCCGAATAGGGCCTCGTGCTCGCAGACGAGCTCGGGTTTTCTGTCTCCGCTGGAGGTCCACACTTGATTGCCCTTAGTGTCGTAAAAATACTGCTTGCCGAAAGTGAGGCTCGCCATTCCCTTCGTGCCGTAGATGTGCAGAGCGGAGAACGGGCTTGTGCCGTTGTCCTGGCGGCATTCAGCGTTCATGGTAAAGCCGTTTTTGAACGTGAGATAGGCGTGGATGTTCGAGAACCTATCGCCCTCTTCCGGGAATTTGAGGTTTGTGCTGCGCCCTCCGGAGCCTATCGATTCGTAGGGAAGCTCCCCCAGCGCCCACAGCGCCATGTCGAGGTTGTGGACGTATTGCTCCACCACCTGGTCGCCGGAAGTCCAAATGAACCCCAGCCAGTTTATCAGCTGGTACTTCACGTCGTCGGGCGACATGTCCGAATTCGGTATGGCGCGGAAGGTGCCGCGGGTCAGGTAGTAGCCCTCGTATCTGAAGCAGTTTGTGGCGAGTATGTCGCCGATGTCGCCGCCCCTTATTTTGTCGACGGCTTCGGCTATCCATTTGTGGTAGCGCATCTGCGTTCCGCAGAGAACCTTCAGCCCCTTTTTGTCCGCCAGCGGAATTAGCTCGTCGTATATTTTGCGCAGCTGCACGGCGTCGATTGCTATGGGCTTTTCGGCAAAGACGTGCTTGCCGGCCTTGAGGCACTTTTCAATCTGCGACGTCCTGAAGCACGGCGGCGTGACGAGCGCTATCACCTGCGCGTCGGTTTTGAGAACCTTGTCGATGGAATCCAGGCCTATGAAGGTCGTTTCCGGCGTCACTTTCCAATAGTCCTTCCAGAACGCGTCGGCCTTGTCCCTTTTGGATTTGCTTACGTATTCGCGCGCGGATTTTGTGAAGTCTTCAATCTGCTTTTCAAATATGTCCGCCAGGGCGACAATCTGTATGTTTTCGTCGGCGGCCGTCATGTTCTGGATTGCGCCGCGCGCCCTTCCGCCGCAGCCGACGAAGGCAACTTTAATTTTTTCCCCGCCCAGCCCCGCGCCGAGCGAAAACTTCGGCAGCGCAATCGCGCCCAATCCGGCGGCCGATGCGGTTTTTAAGAAGTCTTTTCTGTTCATGAACTGCTCCTCCTGCGCCCGTTTAATTCTTTCTTATAAAGTCCATGTCCTTGGATATTATGTCGCGCTTGGCCTCGATGGGGTCGTTGCCGTGCTCGATGATCAAGTAGCCGTCAAACCCCTGCTTGTCCAGCTGCTTGAGGAAGGCCGCAACGTCCACTTCGCCCGTGCCGTAAATGACGGCGGGGGAATTGCGGACGTTGAACTTCTTTTGGTCCTTCAGATGTACGATGAATATCTTGTCTCCCAGAACCTTCGCCCCTTCGACGCTGTTGAGCCCGGAGCATTCCCACGCGCCGTTGTCCGCGCATACGCCTATATTCTTGTAGGGGGCGATTTCCTTTGCCACCCAGTTGTAGTCCCAGAACTTGTAGTTGGGGTTTTTGTCGCGCCGGGCGTGGTTGTGTATGCACATTTTTATGCCGTATTCGCCGCAGTACTTTTCCCAGATCGGGAACGTCTTGGGGTCGCATTCGGTCGAGACGAATTTGAGGCCGAGCTCTTTGGCGAATTCGCACACCGCCTTTATCCCCTTTTCGTCTTTGGGGGCGCAGACTCCGTAGGAAATCAGGGTGCTGTCGCTTTTCTTCGCGATGTCCTTGCGGAATTGCAGGTGTTCGGGCTTCCTGTTTGGCCCGGCGCCGACGCTCGGATAGTCGCCGCCGAGCTTGCCGCCGCATATCTCGACGTTCTTTACGCCGAGCTCCTTGAACATTTTGAACATGTCCGTCAGGTTCATTTGGTGGCATGTGTAGCTTTGCACCGCGATTTGTTTTTCGCGGTCGGGCTTTTTTGCCTTTGCGTCGACTCCCGAGC
This sequence comes from uncultured Opitutales bacterium, assembly GCA_944389575.1. Classification (GTDB taxonomy): domain Bacteria; phylum Verrucomicrobiota; class Verrucomicrobiia; order Opitutales; family Intestinicryptomonadaceae; genus Merdousia. The sequence continues at coordinate 13,450 of CALXMX010000097.1, read as the reverse complement.
ACGCGCAGAGCGCGAGCGCGGCCATTGCGGCCATTGCGTATGTGAGCGTTTTCATATTCATACCTTTTGTTTATCTTTTTTTAAATGGTTTGCCAGACTAATTTTCCCCCTCTTTTCATGGGGATTTTAACATTGCGGGCGCCCAAATGCAAATACGCTTTTGATAAAAAACCGATACTTTTTTGACCGACCGTTTGCGCGCGCAGGCGCGGGTGTGCCGTGTCGCCATGCGGAGTTTTGCGGAAATTTTGGCTCGCGCCGCAAAGGGGAGTATTCGCCGAAAAAAACTGTCGCGAAAAAAAGTTTTTTGAAGGGCGATATTCATGCGCCGCTTGCGATTATTTATGAAAATATAATGCGGATTCCCTATAATGCGGACTTCCGCACCGCCTATAATGCCCCCCTGCCGCCGCGCCGTAATCCCGGCGGTTTTATTGGCGCATTTTGGAAATTGCGCGCCGGGGCCGCCTTCGCATTTGCGCGGTTCCCGCAGGCTGCGACCCGCCCTATCCGTTTGCGCCGCGCCGACCGATTGCGTCGAAAATCTGCGGCAGGCGCGCGATGCGGAAGCTCTCCGTTATACCGTCCAAATATTCGTTACCGGCGTGGATTGCGCCCTCCCTCAATATTCTGGCGGTCGCGAGCGGTATTTTGGCAGACATTGCGAAATCCTTTGCGGGATTGTCGCCGACGTAGAGCATCTCGCCGAAGGGTATGCCGAACTTGTCGCGCAGAAGCTCGAACGGCTTGACGGAGGGCTTTGCCCAATCGGGGCCGAAGTCGGAGGTGACGATTATTTCGTCGAAGTCGCGTTCGGCCCCTGCGGCTTCAAGCTTGTTGTGCTGCGTTTCAGACAGTCCGTCGGTGACTATCGCAAGCTTCATTCCCCTCTCTCGCGCACCCGACAAAAATTCGCGCACGTCGGGCTGATAGGCGATGCGGGGCTTGTGCAGCCTGTAAATTTGTATAAGTTTTCCGACCAATTCCGCCGGCGCGCCCGGAAGGAAATTTTTTGCGAATCTGTCAAAAACGTTCTTTGGCGACTTTGAAAATTCGCGCCAAAGCGCGCTCTCGGCCTCCTTCGCGCTTTCTATGAATCCCTCTTTAACCAAAAAATCCGCGGCACGCGCGTATCCGCTTTTTATGAAGTCGCGCTCGAGAACGAGCGTGTCGTCAAAATCGCAGACTGCGAGTTTTATCATTGCCGGGGAAGGTTGAATGCGACGGAGTCGTCAAAGCGCGCAAATTCCACGCCGTCCTTCCAGCTCTCATCGTAGGCCAGCTTTTCGCCGCGCTTGAGCCTTATGAGATTTAAAATCGAATTTGCCCCCGCCGCTATTGACATCGGCGCGCCGCCCCCGAAGCGAGGGTTTATCTCTATAAAGAAAATTCCATCGCCGTTTTTTCTGCACTGAATCGTAATTTGCCCGAACGGCTTGAGCTTGCCTATGAGATCGCGCGCGGCGGATATGAGAGCTTCGTCGCGAACGGTGCGCCCGCGCGAAATTTCGCCCGAACGCACGCCCATTCGCAGGCGCGGGACTATTGTGACGGGCGCGGAGTCGGCGTCGCAGAAGGCGTCGATCGTGTATTCGGCCCCCTCTATGAACTCCGTCAGTATCGGGTTGGGAACGCGCCGGAGGAACACGCGCAGCTCGTCGGCGTCCTCCACCTTGAAGGCGTTTATGCTTGAGGAGCCGTCGGCGGGCTTGATGAAGGCCGGATAGGGCAGGTTCCCGGCGCCCGCGGAGGGGTCGAGCACTTTGGGGGAGGGAATCGCGTTTTCGTCGAAGAACTTGTGCGTTGAAAATTTGTCGCGGCAGATTCTTATGACCTCCGGCCTGGAAATGTTTACAAGCGTTCCGCACTTGCGAAATTCGCCGGAGTTGTCGCTTATGAGCTGCAGCTCGGTGTCTATTGTGGGTATGAGAATGTCGGCGTTTGCCTCGCGGCAGATTTGCAGTATGCGCGGCAGGTATTCGGGATCGGAGATTTTTGGGACGCGGAAGAATTTGTCGCAGAAGCGCGCCGATGGGGCGTTTGAATTGGCGTCCGCGGCTATCACGTCGCCCCCGCCGCAGTGTTCGCAAAGCGTCGCTTTTGCCTGCTTGAGCAGTTCGACCCGCCTTCCGGCGGATGTGAAAAGAATGTTCATCAATATAAAAGTTTTTTCTATCCGAATAAAAAACGCAAGTTTTAAATAAGTTTGGATATTGCGAGTTCGCGTTTTGCCGCGGCTGTTGCGAGCCTTGCGCGCCGCATTCGGGATTGTTGCAGATTGTTGCAGCACTTTAGCTTTTTGGATTTTCGGCGCGCGGCAGCGGCGGAGTTTGCGCATTGGATTGCGCGGACAGGCCGCATTGCCGCTGGCGCGAATAGGCAAATAAATCTAAATTCCGGCGCGGCCGCCAAAGAACGGCTAAGCGGCCTGCGGCAAGCAAGCCGCGCGGCGCATTGGCCCGCCTGCGTACGGCGGCCGCCCAAGCCGACCGCGCGGCCGCGGATAGCGGAATTACTTTAAACAGCGCACGAGCATGAAGGCCTCGGCCTCGCACATTCCCATCACCGCGCCGCGGAATACGGCGAGCGCCTCGATCGCCTCGACCGAACGCACGTCGGGATAGAATTTAAGCTGGCTCTTGTACGCGCGAACCGCCTCCGATTTGAGCTTCAGAAATCCAGTGACGTCGTTAAAGACGTTCGGAAGAAATCCGCCCTCCACGTGGTCCATGTTCCAGTGGGTTTCGGAGAGCGTCTCGTACATGTATATTTCTCTTATGTTGCGTCCCGTCTCCGTGACCGTGCGCGCGGCGACCATCGCGGCGTCGACCGTGGCGCGGTGGTCTTTGTGGAGGTCGTTCATAAACGGAATGTACATTACGTTGGGGCGGACTTGAAATATTACGTCGTGCACGGCGGCGTTTAGCTCGTACATCGGAATGTCCGGAAGCATGACGTTTGGCAAGTCCCCAAAGATGACGTTTTCCATGGGAACGCCGAGTATCTTCATGGCGGCCGCGGTTTCCGCGCGTATCTCGGCTTTGTTGGAGGCCATTACCGGGTGGTTCTCGCCTATGGAGGTGAGTATGGCTATGAATACTTCGTCGCCGTTTTTTACATGCTTGGCTATCGACGCGCCGCAGCCCAAAGTTTCGTCGTCGTTGTGGGGGGCGAGCACCAATACCCGTTTTTTCGAGGAGTTTGTCATTTTCGTTCCTGCGTGTTTGGCTACTTCCAGCTGTCCTTGAGCCACTGCGGAGTGCGCACGTGGCGTATGAATCTCTTTAGCGTTCCGCGGGTGCGCCCGGACATGGCCTGGTCGGGCGTCGGGTTTCCGTGGAACACCACCATTTTCGCCCCTTTCGGGAGCGCGGGAGACAGAAAGTAATTCAGCGGAAAGGGGTACATGCAGTTGTACTTGAAGCTCGGCATCCATTCGGAGGGCCAGAAAGACAGCCTTCCGCGCTTCGACATGACGTCGGTGACGTACGCCTGTTCGTGGCGGTAGGCTCTCTTTGCGGCGGAGATGTCCCTCATGAAATCGTCGTAGAGAAACGTCATCGTTCCGGAATCGTACCTGAATACGCCGGTCTCGCCGATTCCCTGCGACTTCGACGGCTTCCAATGCCTTATGACTATCAGGTTATCCCCCGCCTCCATCGTGAAATAGGCGTCGATATTGTCCACGATTACGGTGTCCAAGTCCAAAAAGAGTATGCGCCCCTGAACGGGGAAGTCTGCCTTGAAGCAGGAGAGTTTTCTCCAGCCGCGCTCCCTGTCGGGCGGCAGGGCCATTTCCGGCAGGGGGCGTGCGTCGATTTTTTCCGACAATCCGCGCGGGTCGTCCGTAAAGCAGTGGAAGTCAAAGGGAAGGGTGAGGTTGCGCGCGGCCATGCTGTAAAGCCGGTTGACGTATTCGGCTCCGTACTTGTCTCCCCACTTCATGCACACGACATTGTATTTCATAGGCGCGTATTGTTTGTTAAAAGTTTAAAAGTGTCTCAAAGCCGCGCAGATGTCAACGCGAAAAACGGGGGCTGCGGGCTTCCAAAAATGTGTTGCAATGCGGCCGCGGCGGTGTTTGACTGCCTTTCCAATATACGGACATATACCGATGAGGGAATTTTATACGGCGATTATTTTTGCCGTTTCGCTTTTGGCGGTGACGGTTGTCGTGCTCGTGTTTAAGTACGGGCAACAGCATGCGTACACGAAGGCTCTTGAAGCCGAGTCCGCAGCCATTCACACCCGCGCGAATATCGAGATGGAGGCCGCCCGACGCGCGGACGCCGTGAGGCGCTCCGTGGAGGAGAATCTCGAAAAGGCGCGCCAGGCCAGGGAAATGCTCGAAAAGGCGAAGGCCAGCAGCGCGATGACCCAAAAGCAGATTATCGACGCCATGAACGCCCAGCTCGAGCGCGAGGCCGAGGCGAGGGAGGCCGCCCAAAAGGCCTCCGTGGAGCTCATAGAACAGCGCGACGAGCTTGCCAGAGCCGTCAGCAGAACGCGCGCGGAGCTTCAGCGCTTGCGCGACGTTAAGAAGGACGCCCCTCTCCCGTCGCTTGAAATAACCAGGCTGCAAAAGCTGCTCAAGGAGCGCGAGGCCGAAATCGAGCGCCTGAAGGCGAGGCAGGTTGAGCTTGAGCGGCTGCACCTTCAGGCGGTCGAGGCGCAGAAGCGCACGGAGCTTGAAATTGAGGCGCGCGGCGGCAAGGTCACTCTCGCAAAATCCAGAAGGGTAATTTCGCCGAATTTGAGGTCGGGAAAATAGGCGCGGCGTTTGCGGGAGGAAGCGCCCGTTAGGGGGGTGGAGCGCAACCGTGCGCCCAAGTAAGTGAAAATTTTTTTCCGGAAGGAAACGCCCATTAGGGTGTTGGAGCGCAACACGGGCATTGCCGCGCGGAGACGGCAACGCTGGAACTATGGGGTTGGAACTATGGCGCGGCGTTTGCGGTCGTAAATTGCAGGCCGCAAATTGCAGATTGCAAATTGCGGAGCGGAAATCCCGGCCGGAAATCGCAATCGGAAATCCCGGCCGGGAATTGCGGCGCGGGAGGGGAGGCTTCGGGCGCTTCCTTCGTCTTTTCGGGCGCGGCTGGGAGTTGCGGCGCAAAATAATGGCAGAAAATACTTGCAAAAGCGGCGCGCAGAATAGAAACTTTTTTCGACAAATAGTCAAATTCCAGCATAAAAAACAAAAATATGAAAAAGATTATAAACATCGCCTTGGTTTCCCTTTTCGCCTTCGCGCTTGCGGCGTGCGATTCGCTTGACGCGCCGTCGCCGCTCGATACGAAATCGTCCAACGCCGCCGGCGAATTTAACGGCGACATGCCCGGAGATTCCAGCGGTCTCGGAGCCGACCAGGGCTTGCAGGAGCGCGAAGTTGAAGGCGTGGGCGGCAGCTTCAATCCCGAAAGCATCAGGCCTGAGGACGTAGTTTGCACGGTTTATTTTGGATTTGACAAGTACGCCGTAGAGAGCGGAGAGCGCGGCAAGGTAAAGCAGGCTGTGGACTTTTTTGCGGCGAATCCGAACTTTAAGATTATCCTCGTCGGGCACACGGACTGGTGGGGAACAGAGGAGTACAACATGCTTCTTTCCGACAAGCGCTGCAAGGCCGTTGCCGATTACATGGCCGGCGTCGGCGCGGACGTCTCGCAGATGGAGTCCATTCCCCGCGGCGAGCTTGGAGCGGTTGTCGATGCGGCAAAAAATTCCCCGGAGGCCAGGCACGACCGCCGCGTGGAGATTGTCAAAATTGCGAGGTAAGATTTTATAGCCAACTCGGCGTTCTGCGGATTTTCACTTGAAAGTCCGCTTTTTTTATGCCGCTTCAAAGTAGGCCGTTTAAATCTGTTATGTGCGGCCGCGCTTTGATGAGGCGCGCGCGTTTGCAACCGGCAGGCGAAAAAAATTTTTTGCATTTAATGCGCATGCGGGGGCGCGCGCGTTTTGAGTTTGTTCGCCCGCGGCCATGGGTGTGTCTTAATGCGCGCGCAAACGTTTTGATTTTTTTGTGCCGTTAATTTAAGTATTGCGGAACAAAAATTGCGCGAATGGGCGTTTGGAATTTTTTGTTTTTGCAAAATTGAATTTATTTTGCGTTGCCAGTTGAAATTCGCGCTCTTAATGGAGCGCATTGGCGGGATTATGCGCGCGGGGGGAGTGTGTGCGCCCCTGATTGTTCGCCTGCGGTCGGAGGTGTTGCTGCAGCATTTTTTGAAGTTCGCTTTCTTTGCGGCTTGCGCTATTTTCTCGCTCCGCCTTGCCCAAGGCCGCTTTGCGCTTTCGCGTGCGGGAGCGAAAAAATGTCTCGCAAAAATCGCGCTTCGGACTTTTAATTTTGGAAGATTTTTTTGTCTGCTCTATGTCTGAAGGCGAATCTATAATAAAGGTCAGAAACCTCTTTCACAGCTATCGGGAGGGCGACGGCACTAAAGAGGTGCTGCACGGGGTAAATTTGGATTTGTCGCGCGGGGAGATTGTGATAATAATGGGGCCGTCGGGTTCGGGAAAGTCCACGCTCCTGAAGCTGATGGGCGCGCAGCTGACTTTGCAGAAGGGGGAAATAGTCGTCGACGGGCGCAGTTTGCACGGCGCAAACCAGTCGCAGCTGCGCAGAATACGCAGGCGAATGGGATTCATATTTCAGAGCCACCACTTGATAAACTCTTTGAAAGTTGTCCAGAACGTACAGCTTCCTCTAGCCTTCGACCCGCGCGAGACGGGCGAAACTTCGTTCGCGCGCGCGATGGAGGTTTTGGAGACGGTCGGAATAGCGGAGCAGGCGATGAAAAGGCCGTCGCACCTCTCGGGCGGCCAGCGGCAGAGGGTGGCAATAGCGCGCGCGCTGGTGCGCAAGCCGCGCATAGTTTTGGCCGACGAGCCCACAGCATCGCTCGACCAAAAGAGCGGGCGCGAGGTCGTGGAAATTATACGCAAAATGGCGAGGGAGCTCGGGGTGACCGTCGTGCTCGTCACCCACGACAACCGCATATTGGATATTGCCGACAGGATTGTCTCGCTGGTGGACGGAAATATAGAGTAAAAAGTGCGGGACGAATTTGGAAGCGCGGGACAGATTTTTTAATTCTTGCGCGCGCCCGTTTTTATTTTCGTAGGCAGTTCGCGCCTGAAAAGCGCGGGAGGGTACCGATTGCGCGAAGTGGTTTTTTCGCAATTTTTCTATGTTTTTTTGCATCTTTTGCAGCGCTTATTACTCTTTTTCCTTTTTCGCCGCCGCTCGCGTACGACGGGCGTTGAGATGCGGATTGCAAAAGGCGCCCACGCGAAGCGCAGGAATCCGGGCGGAATCGGGGGCGGGCATTCGCTTTGTCGCTTTCCCGCGCGAAAATGCGGGTTGCGGGCGGGGTTCGCCTTGCCGGGATAACCTTGCCGGGATAAGATGCGGCATTGTCCGCGTCCTTTATAATTAATCTATTATTCATTATTCGCGCGGATATGCGAGCGGGAGATGTGAATTTGGGAATTATCGCTTGCGTTTTCAGCGGCGTGTTTTCGCGTTTTTTTAATGCGCTCCCTCGGTTCTTCTTGCCGCCTCGCGCCGCGGTTTGCTATGGCTTACTGCGGCTTATTTTTCGCCGCCGTTCGCGCTTCCGAAAAATGCGCGAATCTCAGGTTGAGTTTACATTGGGAGGGAGAAAAATGCGATAACGTTTCTTTGCAAGTTTGGCGCAAGAAGAACGCAAAAAGCGCGAAAAAGCGCCCGGCGAAATACGGGTTATAAAATGCTTGTGTTCGGGCGTTCAAAACTCCACTATTTAAGGCTTAAATCACCCCAAATATGAAAACGACAAGACAATTCCAATATTCCAACGAGGAAAAGAAAGTCATATCCGACGCCAATGCGTGTCCGTTTTACGTCGGCGAGACGGCCGAGGGCATGAAGAAGGCGATACTGTGGCACTTGGAATGTTCGCTGGCTACTTCCGAAGTCTCGGCAAAAAAGCGCGACTGGTGGGTGGCGACCGCGCTCGCCGTGCGCGACCACACGATGAACCGTTTTATCAGCACAATGAAGCGCTTTCACGACGGCGACGTGCGCAGGGTGAACTACTTTTCGCTCGAATATTTGGTCGGTCGCCTGACCGCCGATACGCTCGTGAACACGAATTTGATGGGCGTCACTAAGCAGGCGCTGAGCGAGCTCGGCAAGGACCTCGACGAAATAATGGACGAGGAGGTCGACATGGGCTTAGGCAACGGCGGCCTCGGCCGCCTTGCGGCGTGCTTTCAGGATTCGCTGGCCACGCTGAACTATCCGGCGATCGGGTACGGGATACATTACGAATTCGGGCTTTTCACGCAGTCGTTTGAGGACGGGAAGCAGGTGGAGTCGCCCGACAACTGGCTGAAGTACGGCACTCCGTGGGAGATTGTTCGCCCGCAGAACACCGTCAGGGTGCCGCTGGGCGGAACCGTGGAAAACCGCATGACCGACACCGGGGACTGGGCTCCGCTCTGGAAGCCGCAGACCGATATCGTCGGCATTCCGTGGGATATTCCGGTCGTCGGGTACGGCGCGGAGACGGTAAATTTCCTCCGCCTGTGGGAGTCCAGGGCGTCGAACGAATTTGACCTCGACGCGTTCAACGCGGGCGGATATGCGCAGGCAGTCCACCAGAAGGCCATGAGCGAGACGGTCTCAAAGGTGCTATATCCGAACGACAAGACTGAAAACGGAAAATATCTGCGCCTCATACAGCAGTATTTCTTCGTTTCGTGCTCGCTTCAGGACATCATACGTCGCTATCTTGCCGCGCACAAGGATTGGAGCGCCTTTACGCGCAAGAATGTTATACAGCTCAACGACACCCACCCGGCGATAGCCGTCCCGGAACTCATGAGGCTTCTGATGGACGTCCACGGCCTTGGCTGGGACGAGTCGTGGGCGATGTGCGTGAAGATTTTTGCCTACACCAACCACACGCTCCTGCCCGAGGCGCTTGAGAAGTGGTCGTTAGACCTGTTCCAGAAGGCGCTGCCGCGCCACCTGCAAATCATTTACGAAATCAACGCGCGCTGGCTGAGGGAGGTCGCGCGCCGCTATCCGAACGATCCGAAGCGCTTGGAGCGCCTCTCTATAATAGAGGAGGGCCAGCCCAAGATGATACGCATGGCGTATCTGGCGGTTGTCGGCAGCTTCAGCGTAAACGGCGTTGCCGCCCTCCATACGGACTTGCTGAAAAACAGCGTTCTGCGCGATTTCTACGAAATAGATCCCGCGAAGTTCAACAACAAGACGAACGGCATAACTCCGCGCCGCTGGCTGAAGGTGGCCAACGAGGGACTGTCCGCCCTGATAGACACGAAGATAGGCGGCAAGTGCTGGCCGAAGGACTTGGACCTTCTGCGCGGCCTGGAAAAATACGCCGACGATCCGCAGTTCCAGGAGGATTTCATGCGCGTCAAGCTCGAAAACAAGAAGAACATGGCGCGCATAATCCGCCAGAAGTGCGGCGTGGAGGTAAATCCGGAGGCCATGTTCGACGTGCAAATAAAGCGTCTGCACGAGTACAAGCGGCAGCACTTGAACCTCCTGCACATAATGACGCTGTACAAGAGGCTGCTGCACAATCCGAACTTGGACATCGCCCCGCGCGTGTTCATATTCGGCGCAAAGGCCGCGCCGGGATACGATTTGGCGAAGAACATCATCTATGCGATAAACAAGGTTGGCGAGAGGATAAACTCCGACAAGCGCATAAACGACAAGCTCAAAGTCGTGTTCATACCCAACTACAACGTGTCGCTGGCGATGAACATAATTCCGGCGGCGGATTTGTCGGAGCAGATATCGACTGCGGGCAAGGAGGCCTCCGGAACCGGAAACATGAAGCTCGCCCTCAACGGGGCGGTCACCATGGGGACGCTGGACGGGGCGAATGTGGAGATACTCGAGGCTGTGGGCAAGGAGAATATCTTTATATTCGGCAATACGGTCGAGCAGGTGCAGTCGCTCAAGGGGCACGGGTACAATCCGTGGAACTACTATTCGCAGAACAAGAACCTCAAGGACGTTTTGGACTGGCTGGTTTCGGACTATTTCATGCCGTCGAATCCGTCGGCGTTCATGCCGCTGCGCAAGTCGGTTTTGGACTGGGGAGACGCGTTCATGGTGTGCGCCGACTACCAGGCCTATTGCGACGAGCAGCAGAAGGCGGACGCCGCCTTCCGCGACAAGCCGCGCTGGGCGAAGATGGCAATCTTGAACACCGCCCGCATAGGGAAATTCTCCTCCGACCGCACGATACGCGAGTACGCCAAGGACATCTGGAAACTTTGATTGCGCGCGCCTATCGCTTGCGGCATAGAGCACATTGAAAATACTTATGGACGGCGGACAAGACAACAAGCCCATGAATTTCATCAGGCAGGTGATTGCGGACGACATAGCCAACGGCCTGCCTCCCGACGCCGTGCGCACGCGGTTTCCCCCGGAGCCGAACGACTGCCTTCACATAGGGCATGCTAAGGCCTTTTGCATAGATTTCGGCATGGCCCTCGAAAACGGCGGAAAGTGCAACCTGCGCTTTGACGACACCAACCCCGATAAGGAGGAGACGCGATTTGTGGATTCGATCCGCGAGGACGTGCGCTGGATGGGATTCGACTGGGGCGACCGCGAGTTCTACGCCTCGGACTATTTCGACAGGCTTTACGAACTTGCCGAGGAGCTTATCGTTGCGGGGAAGGCCTACGTCTGCACGCTTTCTCCGGAGGAGTTCAAGGAGTATCGCGGCGTGCCGGGGCGGCCGGGAAAGCCGAGCCCGTGGCGAGACAGGCCGCCTTCGGAAAGTCTCGACATATTCCGCCGCATGAAGGCCGGTGAGTTTGACGAGGGCAGTTATGTCCTGCGCGCGAAGATAGACATGGCCTCCCCGAATCTCCTGATGCGCGACCCCGCCATATACCGGATAAAAAAGCAGGGGCACCATCGCACGGGAGACAAGTGGTGCGTCTATCCGATGTACGATTTCGCCCACTGCCTGAGCGACGCCATAGAGGGAATCACCCATTCGCTGTGCACTTTGGAGTTCGACGTCCACCGCGCGCTCTACGATTGGTTCATAGAAAACACCAGCATAGCAAAGACGCTGAAAGTCCGTCCGCGCCAGTACGAGTTTGCGAGGCTGAATCTCACTTACACGATGATGAGCAAGCGCAAGCTTCAGCAGCTTGTGTCGGAGGGCATAGTCGAGGGGTGGGACGACCCGCGCATGCCGACGCTTTCGGGAATGCGCCGCCGCGGCTACACTCCGGCGGCCATACGCAATTTTTGCGAGACCATCGGGGTGACGAAGTTCAACAGCCTCACGGAGCTTGAGCTTCTCGAGCACTGCCTGCGGCAGGATTTGAATAAGACGGCGCTCCGCAGAATGGCTGTGTTCGACCCGCTTGAAGTGGAAATAGAAAACTGGCCGGCGGGAACCTTCGACGAGCTTGACGCGGTGAACAATCCGGAGGACGCGTCCGCCGGCGTCAGGAAGGTGAAGTTCGGCAGGAGGATATTCATAGAGCGCTCAGATTTTTGCGAGAATCCGCCGAAGAAGTACTTTCGCCTCTTTCCGGGCGGCGAGGTGCGCCTGCGCTACGCCTATTTCCTAAAGTACAAGGACGCCGTGAAAGATTCGGACGGAAACATATTGAAGCTCATATGCTCGATAGATCCGGACTCGCGCGGCGGAAATTCGCCGGACGGCAGGAAGGTAAAGGGGACGATACACTGGGTGGACGCCGAGAATTGCGGGCGCGCGAAGGTCCGCCTGTATGAAAATCTCTTCACGCGCGAGGACATGGGAAATCTTCCGGAGGGCGCGGACTTCAAGGATTTTCTCAATCCGAATTCAGTGTCGGAGGTTGAGGCGCTTGTCGAGCCCGCGCTCTTGGACGCCGCGGCGGGAACGCCGTTGCAGTTTGAGCGCAACGCATACTTCATGGCGGATTCAAAGCTCTCGAAGCCCGGCCTGCCGGTTTTCAACCGCACGGTCGCGCTCAAGGATTCCTACGGCAAATAGATTTTCGGTTGACGCGCCCGGAGGATTGGGTGTAAGTAGTCGGCAAGAAACAAAACCGAAGGCGTCCGGCGATTCGGGCGCGGTGTGCGTTTGCGCGGAATTTCAAACAGCAAAGACTATGAAAGTATATATAAACGGAAAGTATTACGACAAGGACGAGGCGAAAGTCTCGGTGTTCGACCACGGTTTTCTTTACGGAGACGGAATATTCGAGGGAATCCGCCTGTACAGCGGAAACGTTTTCAAGCTGGACAAGCACATAGACCGCCTGTTTCGCTCCGCGCGCGCAATTCTTTTGGATATGCCGTGGAGCAAGCAGGAAATCATCGACGCCGTGTGCGACGCCTGTCGGACGAACGGGCTTACGGACGGCTATATCCGCTTGGTCGTGTCGCGCGGGAAGGGCAAGCTGGGGCTGTCGCCGTTTACCTGCGAGGATCCCCAGCTGGTAATTATCGCCGACCAAATCCAGCTCTACCCGAACGAGCTTTACGAAAACGGATTGAAGGCCATAACGGTTCCGACCAGGCGCAATTCCCATGCGGCGCTGCCTCCGATGGTCAAGAGCCTGAACTATCTCAACAACATTCTCGCCAAAATCGAGGCTCAGAAGCTCGGTTACCAGGAGTGCCTGCTTTTGAATAGCGAGGGCTATGTGGCCGAATGCAGCGGGGACAACGTGTTTGTCGTGTTTGAGGGAAGGCTTATCACGCCGCCCGTCAGCTGCGGGTCGCTCGGCGGCATGACTCGCGCAACCGTTTTGGATTTGGCCAAGCAGCTCGGCATAGAAGTTTGCGAAACGCCGCTGGCGCGCTTCGACGTGTGGACCGCCGACGAATGCTTCCTGACGGGAACGGCGGCGAAACTCATACCGCTTGTCGAGCTTGACTCGCGCCCGATAGGAACGGGCAAGCCGGGCCCCGTGACGAAGCGCCTGATTGCGGCGTTTAACGAGGTCGCCCCGAAGCTTGGCGTGAGAATATAACGTTTGCCCGGCCGGGGGCGCGGGCGCAGAGCCCGCGCGTTCCCGCATTGGGCTTGGAGACTTTTTCCGCATGCCGAATACGGATTTCGACAGGTTGGCCGAGACGCTCGGGTTTGCGAAGCTCGAGCCCGCCGGCGAATGCGTCCGCGTGCGCGCGTTTGCGCGGGACGAATTTTTAAACGGCGTGGGAATTGCGCACGGGGGATTTCTCTTTTCACTGGCGGATTACGCCGCCGCCCTCGCGGTCAACACTGGCGACGTGACTGCGGTGAGCTCGAATTCCGCGATAAACTATCTTCGCCCGTGCCCCCGCGGCGCAGAGGTTTTGGCCACGGCGCGCGTGCCGTTTCGCAACGAAAAGACCGCCGTGTGCGATGTGGCTTTGTCCTCGCCGGACGGGAGCGACGTGTACGCAATTTTCCAA
>CALXMX010000096.1 GCA_944389575.1 uncultured Opitutales bacterium | reverse complement strand
GAGAAAGATTCGATTTTTCTTAAACGACGGCGCGCGATATTTAGGCCTTAGTTTTTTGCGAGAAATTGCGATTTATAAATGGCAGCGCATACAGCGCGGCGCTTGTGTTGAAAACGCCGCGCCATATTTGGCGCATTGCCGGTGCGATGTGGGGGTCTGCCAATTCTTCGCATTGGCCGGCCGGCTTTTAAACGCCGTGGGAATCGATTGCCGAATCTCCGCCTTCGCCCCACGGGCGCGCGGCGCGCGCAGGGAGCATTTTGGAGTCGGAAGTTGAGGAAGTCGGGAATCGGGAAGAAAGGAAGAGACGGAAGAAACGAGTATAATCGGAAAATATTTTTGCCTGCGCGGCCGGTGAGAGCGAGGGGAAATTTTGCCGCTTGCCGTTTGCGAGCATGGCGTTTTTTCAATTCTAAAGGGCGGAATAAATTTGCTTGAAAGGGCCGCCAAAAGAGGGAAAATATACATATATAAATGGAAGTTGCCAATACAGGTACAAGCGCTGCGATAAAGGCGCAGGTTGCCGATATTTCGGCGCGCGACGTCGACATTGCCTTAGTCGAGCGGGTGAAGCGGGGCGATATGGCGGCGTTTGACACCTTGACGCGCAAATATCGCGAACGTTTGTTTTCGGCGGTTTACAATATGGTTGCAAACCGGGAGGACGCCATGGACATAGTTCAGGATTCCTTCATAAAGGCCTTTACCAGCATAGCTTCGTTTCGCGGTGGCAGCGCGTTTTATACATGGCTGTACAGAATTGCCATAAATAAGGCGATAACGTTTTTAAAAAAGGCGCGCCTGCGCCGCTTTTTCAGTTTTGAAAATGCCGACGAGGAGCTGGCTCCCGACGAAGTGTTGGAGAAATTGACCGTAGAGTTTGGCGCGTCAAAGGGCATGGTTCTAAAGGAGCTCCGGGAAAAATTGAACGAATCTTTGCAAACTTTGTCTATAAAACACAGGACGGTTGTTGTTTTGCATGAGATAGAAGGGTTAAGCCACGAGGAAATAGCCGGCATTACGGGCACGACGCCGGCGACAGTGCGTACCAGGCTACATTACGCAAAGCGGCAGTTACAGTCAATGTTGGGGGATTACTTGAGGGGTTGACTCCGACGTTGCGGGATTATTTTTTTGACGAAACCTATGGGATTACAGGAAAAACCGACGCTCGAGGAGCTGTTAAAGCTCAAGCGCGCAGAGCGTCCGACCGAGGCAGAGTGGTCGAGGTTTGACGCGGAGCTTAAGAGCAAGATGCTGTGCCGTTTGGTCGGCGAACGGGGCGAGGGCGGCAAGCGCGCGTCATTGTTCGGCCGCGGGACGGCCTTGGCGTCTGCGGCGGCGGTTTTCTGCGCGGCGGTATTCGCGGGCGCATATTCGGATTTTTTCGGAGCGATTGACGCGGATTTGTCGTCGTCAGGCGGGCTTGCTGAGTGCACTCCGCTGCCGAATTTGACGCAGAGTTTTGCCGACAACGTCCTTGCTGCGGACTCTTCTTCGGCGGAATCTCCCGTTGTAGCGCCGATGAATTTTGACGGCGGCGGAACTATTCGCTACGTCTCCAGCGGGGTGGTGCGCGCCGATACGTCGGCATTTTAACTTTTAGAACGCTCGCCGAAATTTCGCCGCCGCTATGAAAGCTGCGGCGTTTTTTGTTTGAAGCCGGATTGTTTTGTAGGAGCGCGCGGCGGGCGGATTGAAGCTGCGAAAATCGCCGTTTTTTGGGGAACATTTCATTTATCCTCCGGCGCGCGAATTTCATATTACAAAGCTTGCGGCATGCGCAGTTTTTGCCGCGCGGTTTTGGGAACGCAGTTTTAGATTGCTGCAAGGCGGCAAAATTTGCCGAGTTTTAGATTTGTTTTTTAGTTGGAGATGTTGAAGCCGCTCCCCTCTTTTTTAGAGTGCCTTGTCTGCCGGCGCCGAACATTTGTTCAATGGTAAAATTCAGGCACAGCGGCGATTTCCCGGCGGGCGCGCGGCGTCCGATTGCGAGAGGCCTTAAATGCCGCGGGCGGCAGCCGGGCGAAAGCGGATTGGGCAATTTGCGCCGAATTATTCGGGAGGTTTTCGGCGCGCCCTTCGGCGGGACAAGCCGCTTTCAAATAAGGCCTTTGCCCGTTGTTTCTAATTTCTTGGCGGCACATTTTTTCCGGAGGAATTTTTCTTAAAGAATCTCCGCAAAAAATTTCCGAAAAGCGTTCATTTTTCTTGCGGGAACGGCGGGAATGGATTTGAAAGTTCGGATATGGAAAAGCGCGCATTAATCTCGGTCAGCGACAAGACCGGAATAGTCGAATTTGCGAGGGAATTGGTCCGTAAGCACAGCTACGAAATTCTTTCCACCGGCGGCACGGCAAAGCTTTTGTCGGCGAACGGAATACCCGTCACGGAGGTCGGCAGCTACACCGGGTTCCCGGAAATGATGGACGGTCGCGTAAAGACGCTCCACCCGAAAATACACGGCGGGCTTTTGTGCGTGCGTTCCAATCCGGAGCACATGAGGCAGGCGGCCGAAAACGCGATAGGCATGATAGACCTCGTCGTGGTCAATCTCTATCCGTTTGAAGCCACGGTTGCAAAGCCGGACTGCGCGCTTGCCGACGCCATAGAAAACATAGACATAGGCGGTCCGTCGATGTTGCGTTCGGCCGCAAAGAACCACGCCGACGTGACTGTCGTCTGCGACGCCTCCGACTATCCCGCAGTTTTAGAGGCCCTCCGCAAAGGCGGGGACGAATTGCTGCGGCTGCGCCGCCGTCTGGCTCTCAAAGTTTATCAGCGCACGTCCGCATACGACGCGGCAATCGCAAATTATCTGGCAGGCCAATACGCTCCCGGGGAGCTTCCCGATACGCTGAATATTGGGCTTTGCGTCGAGCAGAAGATGCGCTATGGCGAGAATCCGCACCAGCGTGCGGCTCTCTACGGCTCGTTCAACGGGATTTTCCGCCAGCTTCAGGGCAAGGAGCTTTCGTACAACAATATTGTGGACATAAACGCCGCCGCGGAACTCATGTCCGAATTTGACAGGCCCACGGTTGCGATATTGAAGCACACCAATCCCTGCGGGGTCGCTTCGTGCGACAGCCTTGTCGAGGCGTGGAATCAGGCTTTTGCCACGGACACGCAGGCGCCCTTCGGCGGGATAATCGTCCTTAACCGCCCCCTTGAGGAGGACTTGGCAAAAATAATTTCCGGCATATTTTGCGAGGTAATAATAGCGCCGAATTTTTCGGACGCGGCGTTGGAAATATTTTCAAAGAAAAAGAACTTGCGCCTCATGCTTTGGAATTGCGCGCGTCCCTCCGGCCTTTTGGTCAGGAGTGTCATGGGAGGCGCGCTCGTCCAGACTCAGGACGACATTTGCGAACTTCGGGATAATATGAAGGTCGTCACCGAGCGCCAGCCCACCGAGGAGGAATGGCGGGCGCTACTTTTCGGCTGGAAGGTTGTCAAGCATGTCAAGAGCAATGCGATTGTCTACGCCGGGTGCGAGCGTTCGCTGGGAATAGGCGCGGGGCAGATGTCGCGCGTGGACAGTTCGCAGATAGCGGTTTGGAAGGCGGGGCAGGCGGGGCTTTCGCTCAAGGGCAGCGTAGTGGCTTCCGACGCGTTCTTTCCGTTTGCCGACGGCCTTATAGCCGCCGCCGACGCCGGCGCGACCGCCGTCATACAGCCGGGCGGTTCCGTGCGCGACGCCGAAGTTATCGCCGCCGCCAACGAGCGCGGCATGGCCATGGTCTTTACGTCCGTCCGCCACTTCAAGCACTGATTAACTGTACGGTTTTGTGATCGCTTCGCTGAGGGATACGAGGATACTGCTGACCGCGCTGTTCGCGCTGTCGGTTTTGCTCTACGTCCTCTCGGCGGGCGGTTGCGACTTTGGCGGCGGCGAAGCCGTCAAGGAGACGAGCGAGCCGAGCTTCGTACGCGGCCGCGCCGAATTGCGCCGGGGCAACAATGCCGAGGCGATGGGCGCTTTCATGAAGGTCATAGACAAGCGCAAAGACGCCCCGGAATCGCACTTTGAATTGGGCAGGCTGTATCTCGACCATATGAACGACCCCATTCAGGCGATATACCATTTCCGCAAATATCTCGAGCTAAAGCCGAATTCGCAAGTGTCTCCGATGGTGATGCAGATGATAGAGACGGCGCAGAAAAAGTTTGCCGCCTCCCTGCCGCAGACTCCGTACGACAGCAACATAAAGTATCTGGAGCTTCAGGAGATTGTCGAGAACCTGCGCAGGCAAAATCTCGAGCTTAAAAAGAAGCTTGCCGCATCCGCAGAGACTATAGACGCGCTCAAGGCCACGCAGACGGTGAGGGTCCAGAGCGCGCGGTCGGCGGAGAGCGCGCAGTCGAGGCCGGGGCATTCGGGAGCGAATCAGCCGGCGGGCGCCCGAACGGGCGCGCCCGCGCGCGCGGAGGCGCATGGGACGCGGCAGGCTTCGCTGTCGCCCGTCGTGCGCCGCGACGTCCCGTCGACCTACACAGTCCAGGCGGGCGATACACTCTCGACCATCAGCAGAAAAATTTACGGCACGGCGAACAGGTGGCGCGATATATTTTCCGCGAATCGGGATAGGTTAGCCACTCCGGAATCGCTCAGAATCGGCCAGACGCTTAAGATTCCCAGATAGATTGGTACGGAAGCGGTTTTGCCCTTCTGCCGTCCGTTGCGCGGCGCCGGCTTGGGCGTTTGCGTTCGTTCTTCCGGGCTTTTGCGCCGTTGTGCCTCCAGGAAGGTTCGGCGCGGCTGCGCCATGCATTTGGCGGATTTTTAGTTTTTGCGAAAAATAAAGTTTCGCCGCAGGAAACGCAGCGGCGGCGGATTGTTTAAGGGAGCGAGAGGGGATAGGGAATCCTCTTTTATTAAGGTTGACATTTAGGCTGCGGAAAGTTAAAGAACAAATTGCAAATTTATTAAAACGCGTTGGAAATTTTCCGAATAATGTAAGTTGGGTTCAATTGGCAAAAAAAATTCCGCAAATTGAAACATGCATGAAACATTTGAAAAAACGCGTCTTTTAAATTCAATGGCAGAAGGTCGAAACATGAAAGTAAGTTTACTATGCGGAAAGTCCGTTGCCGCGGCGATTGCGGCTTTTTCAATTTTTATCGGCGCCGAGTGCGCGGCTGAGACGTACACCTTGACGGCGGAGCTTAACGACCAGGGCAGGGCGCAGGACTTCACCGGTTTTTCGTCCGAAAATTTCACGTCGGATCCCGAGATTCCCTCCGGCGGAATCACCTCCCAGGACGACGTCATCGTTCGCGGATTCTACGATTACAACGTGGACTACATAGACGTGAACAGCTTCACGTATGTCGCCCGCGGGCAGAGCCTCGGCGGCTACGGCGCCGGAATGTCGTTCAAGTATAATGCGACAAAGGATTTTACCATAAAGGCCAAGTCGATTTCCTTTTTGAACAACGACACCGACATAAACGATCCGACCTACGACACCACGGCGGAATTCCTGAATATATTTGTGAACACTATAATATTCAGGGGAAATATGGATTACGACGGCTCCATCATGATAGGCGCCGCATATTCCTCAACAACCGCGAGTCTCACCCTCGCCGGGTACGACGAATCCACGGACGGGGTTTACAATATAAACACGATAAGTTTCAATTATTCCGTCGGCAAAAACAAGCGCGACACTACCCTCACATTCAATATGGAGGACGGCGCGATAGCGAATGTCGGTACCCTCTCGTTTTCGACTTCGATTGCCACGGATATGACGAACAGCACCACGCTCAATCTCAACGGCGGGGTTTTGACTGTCGGTACGGTCAATTTTACCAATCTCACGGGGGATTCCATAACGATAAACCACAATGCGGGCGTGCTTGGCGCCAGCGGCAATTTGGTTTTCGGGCAGGGTTTGAACGCGGGAACTCTCAAGTATGTCATGGGCGAAAACGCCGTGTTCAACACCAACGGCAATTCTATAACGATTGCCTCTCCGACCTCGCTTTCGGCCGCCGGGGAGAAGGCGGGGCTGACCGTTCGGGGCGGCGGAAGCCTGATTTTGGAATGCGACGCGTCCGCGTTGAGCGGGGCTATATCGGTAGAGGGCGCCAGCAGGCTCAATTTCGGAAGCGGCTGGGCTTCAAATGCGGAGTCGATAAGGGTTTCCGCGGGCGGAGTGGTTGAGACTTCGGGCAGCATAGTTTTGAATTCGTCGTCGAGCATTACTTTGGAAATAATGTCGGAGAGCGATTACGCAAAATTGATTGGGGCGTCGGTGTCGGATTCGGACTCGTACGGGTCGCTCATATTTGACATATCTTCCGAGGCCTTTGACGGGAAGTCCTCCATAAGCTTTGCGCTCTCCGACCTCATTGACGCCGGAGACGTGGATTGGAGCAAGTTCGACATATCTGCCAATTACGACTACGTTTTGGGCGACAATTCGATAACTTTCGCCATTCCCGAACCCTCTTCGGTCGCGGTCGCATTCGGCGCGCTCGCGCTGGCTCTTGCGGCTTGCAGGAAGAGAAAGTAGCGCGGCTGCCGCCTTTTTCTTCTTCGCATTTTCGCACTTTACGGCGGATAAAACGCGCGCAAGAAAGCCCCCTTGCGCGCGTTTTTGCCTTGTTTGTTTGGCGATAAAAAACTTTACTTTTAAACGGCGTGTTTCACTATGGGGCGTATTCGGCTCAAATGCGGAGGTAGCCGGGGATTGGGCGTTCCCGCTCGGCGCGCGCGAAAGGTTTTTCGGAGCGCGGGGATAGGGGGTGCCGGCCGGATAGCTCCGCGCGATTCGGCATGCGGAGGGCGTCCAAATCGCATTGAGCCGCCGGCGCGCCGCGCGCCCGGTTAAATCTGCGGCGGCATTTTAATTTAAAATGAATCAAGAACAACTCCACAAGATACGCCACAGCGCGGCGCACATACTTGCGTCGGCCGTGTTGAAACTGTTTCCCGAAGCAAAATTGGACATCGGCCCGGCGACCGATTCCGGCTTCTATTACGACTTTGACTTGGAGCACAAGTTTACGTCCGAAGACCTCGCCAAAATAGAGGCCGAAATGCGCCGCATCATAGGCGAGAACCAAAAGTTCGAGCGCATTGAGCTTTCCCGCGGCGAGGCCGAAAAGCTCATTCGCCAATCGGGGCAGGCCGAGTACAAGCTCGGCCGCTTGGCGGACATTCCGCCGGACGAGAAAATCACCTTCTACCGCAACGGGGATTTCTGCGATTTGTGCGCGGGCCCGCATGTGGACTATTCAAAGCGCATAAAGGCGTTTAAGCTGCTGTCGATTGCCGGGGCGTACCACCGCGGGGACGAGAACAACAAACAGCTCCAGCGCATTTACGGCACGGCGTTTGAGTCGAAGGAGGAGCTTGACTCATTTCTCCGCCAGATGGAGGAGGCCAAATTGCGCGACCACCGCAAGCTGGGCAAGGAGATGGGGCTGTTCGCGATAGACGACAAAGTCGGGCAGGGCCTGATTTTGTGGAAGCCGCGCGGGGCGCTCATTCGCCAGAGCCTTCAAGATTTCATACTCGAGCTTTTGCGCGCGCAGGGATACCAGCAGGTGTTTACGCCGCACATAGGCAAGCTGGGGTTGTTCCGCACGAGCGGGCACTTCCCCTATTATAAGGATTCGCAGTTTGTGCCGATAGTCGAGCGCGACGATTTGCGCGCGCTTGCCGAAGGCCACGCGGACATGGCGGATTTTGAGCCGAAAATCGAATCGGGCGAAATTGAGGGCTTTTTGTTAAAGCCGATGAACTGCCCGTTCCACGTTGAGATTTACAAGAGCGATCCTCATTCGTATCGCGAGCTTCCCGTGCGGCTTGCGGAGTTCGGGAGCGTCTATCGCTGGGAGCAGTCCGGCGAGCTGAACGGCATGACGCGCGTCCGCGGATTCACCCAGGACGACGCCCACATATTTTGCACTCCCGAACAGCTTGACGCCGAAATTCAGGGCTGTTTGGATTTGGTCAAGGCCGTGTTCGAGAAAATCGGAATGCGCGAGTACCGCGTGCGCATTTCCCTGCGCGATCCGGACAGCGACAAATACGTCGGTTCCGACGAGAATTGGGACAAGAGCGAGTCCGCCATACGCAAGGCCGCCAAAAGCTTAGGCGTGCCGTTTACGGAGGAGGTGGGCGAGGCCGCGTTCTACGGGCCGAAGATCGATTTTGTCGTCAAGGACGTGATCGGGCGCGAGTGGCAGCTTGGCACCGTTCAGGTCGACTACAATCTGCCGGAGCGCTTCGACCTTACCTACGTCGGGTCGGACAACAAGCCGCACCGTCCGATAATGATACACCGGGCGCCTTTCGGTTCTCTCGAGCGTTTTACGGGCGTGCTGATCGAGCACTTTGCGGGGAATTTCCCCACGTGGCTGGCTCCGGAACAGGTGCGCATTCTGACGCTCGGCGAGGACGTGGTCGGATATGCCGACGGGGTTTACGGCAAACTCAAGAAAGCCGGGGTGAGGGTTTCCATGGACGACAGCGCGGAGAAGCTCGGCGCCAAAATCCGCAACGCCGAGACTGCGAAAGTTCCGCACATGTTTGTCGTTGGGCGCAAAGAGGCGGAGTCCGGAGCGGTGGCTGTACGTTCGCGCATACGCAAATCTTTCGAGGGCGTTCGGCCGATTGACGAGGCCGTGGAAATGCTGCTTTGCGACATACGCGAACGCCGTCTGCCCGACGGGTTCTAATGCGAGCGCATAAAGCCTGCATATCACATGCGGGCTTTTTTTTGCGCGCGTTTTGCGCGGCGGCGAATTTGTGTCGTCGAACTTGTGCCGCGCGAATTTTTGCCGCGCGCAGTCCGGTTGGCGGTTAAATTTCTTTTTGCACCTTGCGACGCAAAAAAATTGCGTACATTGCGGCGCGGGTTTTGGCGGAGCAAAAAATTCTTTTACACAAAAAATAGGATATTTTAATTGAACTTGCGCCGGAGGGCTCAAAATTCAAATTCTGCTTGCGAGTCCTTTTTTTCGGCAAGGAATGGAGCTATGTCCGAATATTTTTTCCGCCAGTCGTCGAGTTTCGAAAGGTAATAATTCGCGTCGTAAGGCTCGAGGTCAGAGCCTTCCGCCGGGCGCGCGCGCTTCCAGTCGGCGGTCTTTGCGGCGGCTCCTGCCGCTATGTAGTAGCACACCCTGTCGCCTATTTCCGGCTTGGGATTCATCAGAAGCGCGGCCTCCATTGCCGCGCGCCGAACGCGGGCGTTGCGCTTTATTTCGCTTTCGTACTGCTGGCAGCTCTTGCCGATAAATTCGCAGCGCGCAAGCTCGGAAATGTCGGCCTTGCCGGAGCGTATCCTCTGCTCGGTTTCGGCGATTTTCTCCGCAATTTCCGAAGTGTCGCCCTCCAGCAGGGCCTTAATCAGGCAGTGGGTTAGCGAGCGGAAAATCGGCTCGGTCGAGCGGCTGCGGAACGACGAACCGCGCAGGACGATTTTGCCGTCCTCCAATAGGGCGTAGTTTTTCGCCTTGTAGCAAAGCATCGCGCGGTACTTTCCGTCAAATTCCAAATCGACGCCCTCCGGCAGGACGCTCCCAACTTTCTCCAAGAGCTTTTCCGGAGCGTCGAAATATTTTGGGGCGCAGACATAGAGCCCGTCGGTGTCGGCTTCCAGAATTTTACAGCCGGCTTGTCCGAACGCCTCCATGAGCCTTTTTAGAAGTTCGCGCCCGCGCCGCGTCACCTCTTCGGCAAGCTGCGTGTCCGCGAAAATCGCCCCGCGGAGGCCGAGGTATCCGTAGAAGGAATTTATGAGTATCTTGAAGCTCTGCTGGCGGGCTTGGTATTCCCTTTTCAATTTCGGGTCGCCGCACTCGCGCGCCTTGCGCTTGTACTCGAGCCTGTATTCGCGCAGCTTCGCGAGCGAGCTTAAGAAAATTTTTAGGTGGTCGTTGGCCGGGCATTTCCCGATTGACAGCAGGAGGCTGGGATAGAGCGAGGCCACGTCGTAGTGCAGCACATTCCTGAACACGCCAAGCTCGTAGCTTTGCGACAGCGCGCCCTCAAAGTATCCGCCGTCGCCGGGAATCGGCAGCGCCGCGTCGGCGTGCAGATATTTTTCCAGAAACACGCTCTCGACCTTTGTTCCGCTTCCGCGCAGAATGCAGTCCTGCAAGGTCAGGGGGAAGTTCTGGACTTGCGCGAGGTATGTCGGCAGGAGGCGCTCGGCGATTCCGGCGGTCTCGCGGAGATCGTCGGAGAGGTATGCGCAAAACGCGCGGCGGTCGTTGAAAAACGCGTCTTTTATGAGGTCGCCGCGTATGTAGGTGCGCTCGTTTTCGTCGCTTATCCCGAAGTGCACGGCGGCGTATTTGAGCGAGTACGACTCCATCTCGCGCGCGTTCAAGTCGTAAAATTGCACTAAGTGCATCGTGTCGACCACCGTTCTGCCGGGAATGTCGCAGCGCGGATACGCGAGCGTGCGCTCCGCTATCGAGAGGCGGCTTTGGCGGAACTTTACGGGCGCGCCGAACCGTCCCCAATCCATCGACGCGCCGACTTTTGCGCAGCGCTCGCGTATGTATTGCAGGTCGAATTTGTATATGTTGTGCCCCTCGATTATGTCGGGGTCGCGGCGCAGTATTTCCCGGCGGAGTTTTTCGAGCAGCTCTTTTTCGGCCTTTGCGGACATTTCGTCTATCACCAGAATCTTCTGGCCGCCCTCGCCGGAAAGCCCGACTGCGATTATTCTGTCGGTGTCGATTTCGGCGCGCGGGAAGCCGCGTTCGGAATAGACTTCTATGTCTAACTGCATTCTCCGCAGGCGGTCGAACGGGACGGAGGCGAACATTCTGGCGCGGTTGGCCATCAGATACTGGTTTTCGATGCCGATTACGCGCTCTATCGGAAGGGACTTGTCGCGCTCTTTGAAAAATTTTTCTAAGACCGCCGGATTTGCGAATTGTGCGAGGGTGTCGAGCGGCGCGGAGGCGGGGCCCTTCATTCCGCGCGTGTTGCAGGCGTATTTGGATACGTCCGCGCGTTCGCATAGCCAGGCGAACGGCTCGAACCGCGTGGATACGCAACTGCGCCCGCCGGAGGCGTCCGCCATGCAGAGAAACAATCCGCCTTCGGAGTCGGCGTATATTCCGCAGATTGAGTCCGCGGCAGTTTTTGTGTCCGTCTCTTGCAACATTAGATTAAGTTTGCTTGCATTAGACCCTTTTTTCAAACTAAATGTGTCATTCATATTTTAAGAAAAGATGAAAAAGGCCAATATAATCATGCTCGGAGCGCCGGGCAGCGGAAAGGGCACGCGCGCTGCGGTTATCGGCGAGTTGCTCGGAATCGCGCAGATTTCCACCGGAGATTTGTTCAGATACAACCTCAAAAACGGCACGGATTTGGGAAAATTGGCCGAATCGTATATGAAGAAGGGCGAGCTCGTCCCGGACGACGTGACGGCGGCGATGGTCGGGGAGCGCATAGGGCGCCCCGACGCGGAAAAAGGCTTTATATTGGACGGGTTTCCGCGGAATATCCGGCAGGCGGAAATGCTCGAGGACATGCTTGCGAAAATGGGCGCTGCGGTTTCGGCGGTGTTTTATTTGGACGTTCCGGAGGAGGAGATTGTCAGGAGAATTTCCGGCAGGCTGATCTGCCGCAACTGCCAGGCCTCCTTTCACAGGGATTTCAATCCGCCGAAGGTATCCGGCGTTTGCGACAAGTGCGCGGGGGAACTCTACGTGCGCGACGACGACAAGCCCGAAACCGTAAAAAAGCGCCTTGAGGTGTTTGCCAGGGAGACCTTTCCGCTTGTCGAGTATTACTCCAAGAAGGGGCTTTTGGTGCAGCTGCCTTCCGAACTTTCGCCCCGAGGCGCGCTTGCCGACATGCGTGAGGTCTGCGAAAAATTGGGATTCATCGAGCGGGGCGGCCAATAATGAGACTTCTTTTTCTCGGAGACATAGTGGGGCGCCCGGGCCGCTCTATCCTCGCCGAAAATCTGCGCAGGATAAGGGAGGAGCTGAAAGCCGATTTTGTGGTCGCCAATGCGGAAAACGCCGCCGGCGGCAACGGAATAACAAAGAGCATAGCCAAGGATCTCTT
Source organism: uncultured Opitutales bacterium (assembly GCA_944389575.1). Lineage (GTDB taxonomy): Bacteria > Verrucomicrobiota > Verrucomicrobiia > Opitutales > Intestinicryptomonadaceae > Merdousia. The sequence goes on along the minus strand of CALXMX010000096.1, from coordinate 306 downwards.
CAAGTTCGGCGTGGACGCCATAACTCTCGGAGACCACCTTTGGGACCAGCGGTCGCTTGAGGGCGAGATAGACTCCATCGAATGCATGTGTCGCCCGGCCAACATTCCGCAGGGCAATCCCGGCCGCGATTTTACGATAGTGGAAAAGGGCGGGGTAAGGCTCGGCGTATTTTGCCTTCTGGGGCAGACGCTGATGAAAATAAAGTCGGATTGCCCCTATGCGGCCGCGACGCGCATGGTCGAAAAAATTTCCCCGCTTTGCGACGCGGTGTTTTTGGACTTTCACGCGGAAACGTCGTCCGAGAA
>CALXMX010000095.1 GCA_944389575.1 uncultured Opitutales bacterium | reverse complement strand
ATACCCCCCCGCAACAAATCCTTTTGAGGTTAGCGCATTCCGGCGCAAATCATCGGCGCAAATCATTCGCGCGCTTAAGCGCGTTTGTAGTACCGCGGTCGCGCGCACGCGCGATAAAGCGATAGAGCGATAGAGCGCAAAGAAACTTCGCCCGACTGCTCCCGAGCCGCGCGAAAATGCGAACGCAGCCCGGCACACCCCGAGCGCCGGGGATTTTATTTGGAATATAAGCTTGTAAAGAGCGCGAAAATCTCCGTAATCGTCGGGCGAAAATATGAGTACAGAGAAAACGGCAGTATATGCGTTGGAGGACGGAAGCGCCTTTGTGGGCCGCGCGGAGGGCGCCTCCAAAACGGTCGTCGGAGAGGCCGTGTTCAACACTTCGATGACCGGCTATCAGGAAATACTGACCGACCCGTCATACTTCGGCCAAATAGTGGCCATGACGGCGGTGGAAATAGGCAATTACGGCACAAATCCCGACGACGACGAATCCGACGGGGTGAAAGTCGCGGGATTTGTCGTGCGCGAACTGAGCCCGATAGCCAGCAGCTGGCGCAGCAAAACGCCCCTTCAGGACTACCTCTCCGCGGCCGGCATACCGGCGATAAGCGGAGTCGACACGCGCGCAATAGCGAAAAAAATCCGCAGCGCGGGCGCGATGAGGGCCTGTCTGAGCACGGAGGGAATCTCCGTTGACGAGGCCGTCGCAAGGGCGCGCGCATGGTCGGGGCTCGAGGGGCTTGACTACGTAAAGGAAGTGACCTGCAAAGAGCCGTTCGACTTCCGCGCGACGGACGAATCCTGCGCCCCCTTTTCGATTCCCGGAACCGCCCTGTACTCCTCGAAGCGCCGCAAGCCGCTCTTCAAATGCGCCGCAATCGACTTTGGGGCGAAAAAATCCATATACGAAAAACTTTCCTTCCACGGATTCGACGTGCGCGTGTTCCCAGCGGACGCGCCTGCGGACATCATAGAAAAATACGCTCCCGACGGGCTGTTTCTGTCCAACGGGCCGGGAGACCCCTCGGCCGTGCCCTACGCGCACGAGACCGTCGCAAAACTCATGCGCAAGTATCCGACATTCGGAATTTGCTTCGGGCACCAAGTTGTCGCGCACGCGTTGGGCGCGCATACGTTCAAGTTGAAGTTCGGCCACAGGGGAGGAAATCAACCGGTAAAAAATTTAGAGACCGGAAAGGTTTCGATAACCTCGCAAAACCACGGCTTTGCGGCGGACGCGGAATCGGTGGAAAAAAACGGCGCGATAGTGACGGAAATAAACCTCAACGACGGGACGGTCGAGGGGCTGCGCCTGAAAGACTTTCCCGTATTCAGCGTCCAATACCACCCCGAAGCCGCTCCGGGGCCGAACGACGCGGACGCCCTCTTTACCGATTTTTACGAAATGGTCCGCGCCTGCAAATAGCGAAATAGCGCAAGCGGTATAGCGCGGAATGCGATTCGGGTTTTTTACGCGCGCGCGGCGTCCCCTCTTGCGGGTGCGCCGCTTTTTTTGCAAATGAACGTTTCCACCGACTCTGCTACATTCTCCGGAGGCATTCCATTGCAAGCGCAATATTTCACTTGCAAATGCGCCGTGGATTTGGGCGCGAATTGACAGTTTTCAACGCGCTCTCACCCCGTTTTATCCCGAAGTCAAAAGGGCGCCGGCAAGGCGGGAAGTATTATTCCGCCGCCCGCGGCAAAGTCAGCAAATAAACCTCATTAAGATAAGCCCTGTTGGGCAATTTCCCGCGCATTACCAAAGACTGGCGCGCGCCGCATAAGGCGACCCTCATTAGATAGCAAAGCATTTGTGTGCGTATGCGCATAACACCGCGAGCATCCCGCAGCGCCCAATTACGCACGCAAAAATCCGCCGCACCACGCGCCGCAACGGCGCGGGCTCAAAGTAAGCCGCACTCCACACGCCCTCCAATTCAAGCGCGCGGCCACTCCCCTTCTCTAACGCGCCACAAATTCAGCGCGCATGGCAAGCCGAACAAGCTTTGCCAGATCGTGCCGCAACGCCTCCAACCGCACTTGCACAACGCGCAAGCCAAACCTAAGTTGCGCGGCGCCGCCAATGGCGCAAGGCAATTTCGATTCGGGCGGCCTTTATAAAAAAAATTTTTTTACGATTGAAAAAAAGCTTGATCTTGCAAAAAAAACCTCCTTAATGCGCCTTAATATGCAAAACATATTCTCCAGCTATTACTATTACTTTTTTTATGAACTGCTTGACGTTCGGTAAGCGGCTGGTCCGGTTTTGCTAAGGAAAAAAGACCCGAACGTTAAAGCGTTCGGGTTTTTTTTGTGAAAATTTTTCTGACGCGCTTTAACCAATTCTTACAACTACAAAAGACATGAATCAAAAGACAATGAACGGATCGTCCAGCTCCTCCGGAAGGTGGGTTGGATTCAGAAAAGAAATAAAGGTGCTCGACTGCACGATAAGGGACGGCGGATTGATGAACTCCAGCCGATTCTCCGACGAAGTGGTGCGCGCCGTTTACGACGCCTGCGCCGACGCCGGAATAGACTGCATGGAGATGGGATACAAGAACAGCGCCCGCATATACTCTCCGGAGAAATTCGGTCCATGGCGCTTCTGCAAGGAAGACGACGTCAGGCGCATCGTCGGCGACAACAAGCGCGACATAAAAATATCCGTCATGGCGGACGCCGAAAAATGCGACTACAAGACCGACATTCTCCCCAAGTCGGAAAGCGCGATAGACGTAATACGAATCGCCACATACATACACCAGATTCCCCTCGCCATAGACATGATTAACGACGCCACGCAGAAGGGATACGAAACCACCGTAAACCTCATGGCGATCTCGACCGTCCGCGAGAGCGAGCTGGACGAGGGTCTCGAGCTTCTCGGGCAATCCCCCGCGCAGGCGATTTACCTGGTCGACAGTTTCGGTTCGCTGTACAGCGAGCAGATACGCTACATGATGGCGAAGTACATGCGCATAGCAAACGAGTTCGGCAAAGAAGTCGGCATACACGCGCACAACAATCTCCAGCTGGCTTTTTCCAACACGATTGAGGCCATAGTCGCCGGAGCGAACATGGTCGACGGAACGCTCGCCGGGCTCGGCCGCGGCGCGGGGAACTGCCCTCTTGAAATGCTTGTCGGTTTCCTGCACAACCCGAAGTACAGAATGCGCCCGCTGCTCGAGTGCATTGAAAAGCACATCGAGCCCATGCGCGCAAAGCTGGGCTGGGGATTCGACTACCCCTACATGGTGACGGGTTTCCTGAACCGCCACCCCAAGGACGCCATGGAGTTTAACGAGTCCGACAGGCGCGGCCGCATTGTCGAATTTTACGACGAAATGATGAAATAGCCGCGCGAAGGCGCCGATTCGTCCCTCTCCGGAGACTCCGGAGGGGGATTTTTGCGCGCGCTTTTGGAAAATTGCGCGTACTTTTTTGGAAAAAATTTACGCCGGCGCTTGAAGGATAAGTTCGGGAACGGGCGCGGAAGAAACGCTACAAATTGCGAAAATTCTCCGGAACTGCGGGAGGCCATTTGTCGCGCTGCAACGAGCGGCTTTCAGATTCGGCCGGGAGCTTTTTTTAAAAAAAAGCTTTACAACTTTCGGCGTTTCTGTGAAATGGCAAACTTTAATTCATTTTCTATACAAGATATGGCACTTAGAATAAGACTTCAAAGACACGGTTCCGTACACAACCCGATGTACCGCCTGGTGGTCGCCGAAAGCACCTCCAGCCGCGATGGCAGGTTTGTCGAAAACCTCGGCCTATACAACCCGAGGCCGCGCGGCAAAGACGTGGAGATACAGATAAACGTCGAGCGTGCGGACTATTGGCTGGGCGTCGGCGCGCAGCCTTCCGACACGGCCAAGACCATAATCAAAAAGGCTCGCGCGGCTGCGGCGGCGCAGGCGTAGCCCGGCCCGATTCGCATTTTAGTCCGACCCGCAGTGTAATCCATTATGCCGCGGGTTTTTTATTTGTCCGATGTCCGCCGCTCTCAAAATCGACTTTCTGACCCTCTTTCCGAAAATGCTCGAAGGCTATCTGTCCGAGAGCATGATCGGCAGGGCTTGGCGCGCCGGAATACTTGACATAGGCGTACACAACATAAGGGATTGGTCGGACGACAAGCACCGCTGTACGGACGACAGGCCGTTTGGCGGAGGGCCCGGAATGGTCATGATGCCGCAGCCCATTTTTTCGGCCATTGAGGCTCTGCAAACTCCGGGCTGCGTGCGGATATACATGTGCCCCGACGGGGAGCGCTTTGACGCCTCCATTGCGAAGGAGCTTGCGGCAAAGCGCCATTTGATTCTTCTCAGCGGGCACTACGAGGGTATCGACCAGCGCGTGCGCGACTGCGTGATAGACCGCGAAATCTCCATCGGAGACTACGTTTTGACAAACGGTACCCTTCCGGCGGCCGTTCTGGCCGACGCGGTCTCCAGACACGTAAAAGGCGTTCTTGGAGAAGAAAATTCCTTGACGTACGACTCTTTTAACGCCAATCTGCTTTCTTTTCCACAATATACCAGACCCGCGGTATTCAGGGGAATGCCCGTGCCGGAAGTTCTAATGTCGGGCGACCACGCGCG